>NZ_JBFOKR010000019.1:35395-103697 GCF_047246645.1 Ferdinandcohnia jepli | reverse complement strand
GGGCTAGCAGGATTCGAACCTACGAATGACGGAGTCAAAGTCCGTTGCCTTACCACTTGGCTATAGCCCATTGAATAATCATCATGCAAAACATCCTTGAGTAAGCTACATGAGCTACTCCGCAAGAGGATATTTCGTGACATTCCACATACTAATTAATACTCTGTAGAAATTACAGCAGTATCGATTCAACATTGTTTATATCGTGTTATTTCGCATCTCTGAATATTATACAACATTCGGTATCTGTCAAATAAATGGTGGAGGATGACGGGATCGAACCGCCGACCCCCTGCTTGTAAGGCAGGTGCTCTCCCAGCTGAGCTAATCCTCCGAAATGAAGTAAAGATAGAAATGGGAGGTAAGATATATATAAATCTTACATCCCATTGTTTAATGACCCGTACGGGATTCGAACCCGTGTTACCGCCGTGAAAGGGCGGTGTCTTAACCGCTTGACCAACGGGCCATATTAGAGTTTGACTGGCGGAGAAGGAGGGATTTGAACCCTCGCGCCGCTTACGCGACCTACACCCTTAGCAGGGGCGCCTCTTCAGCCACTTGAGTACTTCCCCAGAATGGCTCCACAGGCAGGACTCGAACCTGCGACCGATCGGTTAACAGCCGATAGCTCTACCACTGAGCTACTGTGGAATAATGTAACGACATTACTTATTATAAAAACGAAGCAACTTGTTGTCAAGTACCTCTTATGTTAACCGCCTCTCTTGCGACGGCTTTTATAATTTATCACAGGTAAAACTCAGAGTCAACCCTTTATTTAACTTCCATTAATTTCCCTGAACACTTCCCACACACATACCTTTTTGTATCTATTTTTCTTTTCCTAACGTATTGTAGACCACAACCCTTACATATATACACATGCTGTTTTGTTACCTTTCTTTTTTTCACAGATTCTAGCGGTTTACAAAAACGCGGAGCATCCACCTTCTTTAGTAATTCACGAAAGTCTTGATCGCGGTGTTGATAACCCTTTCCTTCAAGGTGTAAATGATAATGACAAAGTTCATGTTTAATAATCCCTACCAGCTCATCAACTCCACGCTCTTTATAATACTTTGGATTAAGTTCTATATTATGCGAACGTAATAGATATCTTCCACCCGTTGTTTGCAGCCTGTTATTAAAGCTCGCCATGTGTTTGAACGGTTTTCCAAAATACTCTACAGAAACCTCTTCGACGATCTTCTGTAATTCAATTTGTTCCATGAATATTTATTCCCCTTCCATCTTTAGCGAACAGGACATACAACTACTGCATACACTATATATACTCAAACACTAGACATTTCACAAACAGAGCATCTAGTTATTTTCATACTTTCTAAAAATTGTTTACAACTATTATCAGTTTACTATTTCCATATTATCACGTTATTGTCCTTCCTACTTTAATTTCGATTTCATATTGAGGAGGTAAACCGAAATGCCCACTTGGCTCCAAAATCAAATGAAACGTGCCTATTACGAAAAAAATAGATACCAAATTAAATTGTTAAATCAATGCTGGTATTTTTACAGAAAAAAACACTGCTCGTAAGCAGTGTTTTTAGTTTTACTATTTTTGGGGAGGAAGCATTGTTAGTGCTACTCTTCCTTTTTTTACATCTACATCGTCAATCCACACTGTTACTACATCCCCCACTGATACTACATCAAGAGGATGTTTAACAAAATTATTACTTAATTTAGATATATGAACCAAACCATCCTGTTTTACGCCGATGTCTACGAACGCACCAAAATCAACAACATTCCGGACAGTTCCTTCAAGCTCCATACCCTTCGCAAGGTCTTCAAGTTTTAGTACATCCTTTTTTAATAGAGGTCTTGCCAATTCATCACGTGGGTCACGTTCTGGACGAATAAGGGCATCCGTAATATCTTTAATCGTAATTTCACCAATTCCTAATTCTGCAGCTGCCTCTTCAATCACAAGTGTAGAAATTGCTTCTTTTAAACGATCGCTTCCTAAATCATCGCTACTCAATCCAAACCGTTTAAGAAGCTTCTTTACTTCCTTATAGTTTTCCGGGTGTATACTAGTGCGGTCAAGCTGCTCGTCTCCATCAACAATACGAAGAAACCCTATACACTGTTCATACGTTTTAGCACCTAGGCGCGGGATATCCTTTAATTCGCTTCGACTCATAAACTTTCCTTGCTCATCACGCTTTTTTACAATGTTGTTTGCTACAGCTTTCGATAGACCTGCAACATATTGTAATAAAGAAGATGAAGCAGTGTTTACATTTACACCTACTTTGTTAACAACCGTCTCTACTACAAACGTAAGTGAGTCATTTAGTTTTTTCTGCGAAACGTCATGCTGATATTGTCCTACCCCAACAGATTTAGGATCTATTTTAACCAATTCCGCTAACGGGTCTTGAAGTCTTCTGGCAATCGAAACTGCACTTCTTTCTTCGACTTGAAAGTCAGGAAATTCTTCTCTTGCTAAATCGGAAGCAGAATACACACTCGCTCCCGCCTCATTAACAATTATATAGAATATTTCTTCACTTACTTCTTTTAATATATCTGCTACAAACTGTTCAGTTTCTCTGGAGGCTGTCCCATTTCCTATTGCAACCATTTCTACCTTAAAAGTTTCTAGGACTGCTTTTATTTTCTTTTTCGCTTCCTCTTTTTTATTAACTGGAGGATGAGGGTAAATAACATCAATTTTCAACACTTTCCCCGTTTCATCCACAACGGCTAATTTACAGCCGGTTCGGTAGGCAGGGTCTACTCCTAAAACTACCTTTCCCTTCAACGGCGGCTGTAACAATAAATTACGAAGGTTCTCAGAAAATATATGAATTGCTCGGTCTTCCGCTTTTTCTGTTAATTCCTTGCGTATCTCCCGCTCAATAGAAGGTTGAATAAGTCTCTTATAACTATCTTCAATCGTTTCAACTATATAAGGAGAAACAGATGAGTTTTCATTTTTTATCACTTTTCTATGTAAGTGAGTTAAAATCCGATCAAGTGGTGGATCAATGGTTACACGCAGTATTTCCTCTTTCTCTCCTCTGTTCATCGCGAGAACTCTATGCGGAACTACCTTACTAATTGGCTCTTTGTAGTCATAGTACATTTCATATACTTTTTTCTCGTCTTTTCCCTCGTCCTTTACATGGGTTTCAATTGTCCCTTGTTTAAAAGTTTCTGAACGAATCCATTGACGGAAAGAAGCATCGTCTGAAATCCACTCTGCAATTATATCCTTTGCTCCCTGTATTGCTTCTTCTGAAGTTAAAACCTCTTTTTCTTCAGATATAAATTGTGCAGCATATTGAGCTACATCAACATTTTGCGGGAATGTATAAAACCACTCCGCTAATGGCTCTAACCCCTTTTCCTTTGCTACCGTTGCTTTCGTTCTACGCTTTTGCTTATACGGTCTGTATAGGTCTTCTACCTGTTGAAGTTTTGTCGATTTTATAATGTCTTTCTCAAGTTCTTCTGTTAGCTTTCCTTGCTCCAAAATGAGGCGAATCACTTCTTCTTTTCGAGATTCCAAATTCTGTAGATAAGCCCATTTTTCCTGGATATCTCTTATTTGTACCTCATCTAAAGAGCCAGTAAGCTCTTTTCTGTAACGAGCAATAAAAGGAACAGTGTTACCTTCGTCCAAAAGCGAGATAACACTATTCACTTGTTTCGTTGTTACCGCTACCTCTTTTGCAATTGTTTTGATCATCATATCATTGGTTTGCAATGTCTGTGTCAAGTTCATATCCTCCTACTTACTCTTTACCTATCTAGTATTGTACCAAATGATTGGTGTTTTCTCACATTATCTATTCATTACTGCTTCCTGTAGTTTCCTAATAGCAGTACGTTGTATTCGTGACACATGCATTTGTGAAATCCCAACAATTTTCCCTGTCTCTTTTTGACTTCGCTCCTTTAAGTATGTGTGATGCAGCACCTTTTTCTCTCTATCTGTTAAAACATCCAACATACTTTCAAGCACTATTTTCCTATTAACTTTATCAAAACCTCGTTCTTTTTTACCTACCACATCATAAAGAGTTGTAGCTTTACCATCCTTGTTCGGTTCAAGCATACTATCAACCGACATTGCTTCATAGCCTTGTCCCATTTCCATTGCTTCAAGTATTGCGCTTTCTTCTACATTTAAATAGGTAGCAATTTCATGCGTTTCTGGCATCCTCTGAAGTTCGATGATAAGTTCTTCTTTTGCTCGTTTAATTTTTGAACCAAGCTCTTTAATCCTTCTCGGTACATGTAGACTCCATGTTTTATCTCTTAAAAAATGCTTAATCTCTCCAATGATTGTCGGTATTGCATAAGATTTGAAGCTTTTACCAACTGATCCGTCAAACCTTCTTATCGCATTCAGAAGCCCAACCATACCTGTTTGTACAATATCTTCATGATATATTTTACCTTTTGAATATTTCCAGGCTACAGATTCAACTAACCTTTGATATTTTTCAATGATTCTTTTTTCCACTTCTTTAGAGCCAGTTGACTGGAACTTCTGTATAAGCCTCTCTACTTCCTCATTCCGTTGACCTGTAGATTGCTTTTTCATATTTTCCACCTGCTCCTTTTATATTTGTTATTGGAATAATACCCCGTTTACCACTTCACTAAACAAATGCCCATTTCCTGCTATTTAACGTATTTGTTACGAAAGCAAAACAGTTTTGTAATATAACAATCACTATATTTTTCGGGCACAAAGTGTAAAAGTCTTTGGTAATCCAATATCATGAAGCTTATGGTTAGGCTCTTCTTCAAGGGTTTGGACAAACAATCCTTCTTTCGCAAAAGCCGTAATAATTTCTCCCAATGTCCAATACCGCTGTAATACTTTTGAAAGGTCTGACTGCTCATCCGATGTCATATGCTTTGTAAAAGCCACTTCTTTCGTATGTATAGATGGGTCAAAATAGTTACCTGTTACCTTATGTTTTTTACCTGTGGAGGTTATTAACTTAGTAGATATCGGATGGAACTCATGTAAAATAAACAGCCCGTCCTTCTTTAAAAGCTTTGCAATAACTTTAGCCAATGGAGTTAAGTCAATAAAATAGTGCAGTACCCCCAATTCCATTAAGAGTACGTCATTATTTGGTTGAACGTCCTTATCGAATACAGATAAAACATCTGACACAATATACGAAATCTCTACACCAGCCTCTTTTGCAACTTCTTCCGCAAACCTTTGATTTTCTTTTGAAAAGTCAATGACAGTTACATTCGCACCCAACAACGCTAGCGCTGTCCCCTTTATACCATTCGAACCTAACAAATGGACGATTTTTTTATCTTGGACATCGCCTAAATATTTATAAAAAGGATGAAGTCTCCATTTAGGGTTTTGTCTCACCTTTGCGGCTGCCTTAGCCGGCTCACCATAGCGATTTATTAACGCGACGTAATTATTTTGATTCCAGGCTGATTCATTATGTACTGTGATTTCTTGTTGTTTTCGTAAAAGGTGTTGATGAACTATTTCACTGAATTCGTTGTCCATATCAAATAAGTACGTATAGAGCGATTGACACCAGAGCTCCTCAATCTGAATACGGTAAGGATCTGTTTTTATAGCTATATTAAAAAGGCATTTAAATACAATGGTGAACCCATTTCTATTTATAACAAACTCTGCTTGGTCACTTTCTTTACTTATAGGTGTCGGATTGTAAGGTTGATACATATCATATAAAGTCTCAAATTGATCCCACTGAACAAGAACACGTACCCTATCTAATGTGTCAAACTCTATACCCTGTAACTGTAAGGCTGATTCTCTTATGAATTGGTAGGTTATATTTGCTTCTTCTAACTCTACAGCAACTTGTTTAGCCAGATATAAAAAATCAGAATTGCCCAAAAAGCACTCCTCCAAACACTTTAGTTGAATATATAAAACAAAAGAAGCTACCAACAAGGTAACTTCTCAAGACATATAACATATAAATAATTAAAAATCGATGAGTCCTAAACTAATTTGTAAGGCATCATCCACTCTGTCCATCATCTCTTCATCAAGATGTGTTATCTTATCGGTTAGGCGCTGCTTATCGATTGTACGAATTTGTTCTAACAGGATAACTGAATCACGCTCAAATCCATATCGCTCTGCATCAATCTCTACATGAGTTGGGAGCTTCGCCTTTTGAATTTGTGCAGTTATAGCTGCGACAATTACTGTGGGACTAAACCGATTCCCGATATCGTTTTGAATGACAAGAACAGGACGAACGCCTCCTTGCTCTGAGCCAACAACTGGGGAGAGGTCTGCAAAATAAACGTCGCCACGTTTTACAATCAAATGATTACCCCCCGCTAACTAAGCGTTCTACGGTGTGGTCAGCCTCAGATTCAGCCAAAAATGCCTCCGATGCAATAGTAAGGTTTATTTTTGCCATTTCCATGTAGCCGCGTCTCATAGACTCTGTAATTTGACGTTTCTTTCTTTCACGTAGATACATTTTTGTAGCCTGATAAATAAGTTCATTCCGGTTACCATTTTCTTGATTTACAAGACCATCTAACTCACTTAATAAGTTTTGCGGTAATCGTACTAAAATTTCTGTCGTTGCGCTGGATTCAGACACAAACATACACCTCCACCAACATGCCACCAATTATTCTACTCCACTGTTAATAATACCACTATTATGATTAGATGCAAACCCATATCTATTAATTCTTAATTATTATCGACATTTTAGATTGGTTTTTATGCACATGATTTACAAAATTACCAAATCATGCATTTCAACCCTTTATAAAAATGCTACCAAGGTAGAACTTTAGGAGTAATTCGTTCTATCTCTAATGTCTTAATAATGGATTTCTCACTTCAATTATACTCTTATTTCTCAAAAACATACGGGGAACACGAAAACTAATTGTACAGGTGACTTCATAATTGATGGTTTCTAAAGCTCTTGCTACATCATCTACATGAATGGTTTCGCCTTTTTGCTGACCGATTAAAGTCACTTTTGTGCCTCGAGAAAAATCCCTTGGAAGGCGGACCATAAATTGGTCCATACAAATACGGCCAATAATCTGGCAACGTTCACCTTCGATTAACACATGCGTATCCTGCAGTTTTCGAATCCAACCGTCCGCATATCCTACAGGAACAGTACCTACCCACATATCTTCATCCGCAGTAAAAGTTGCACCGTAGCTTACCTTTTCACCCTTTGTAATCCACTTCACATGGACAAGCTTGCTATGGAAGGAAAAAGCTTCTCGTAGCTCAAAAGGAAGCTGATCTCTTATTTCTATAGACGGTGTCATCCCATACATTCCTATTCCAAGACGTACAGCATTAAATACCATATCAGGGAAGCGAAGCCCTGTCGCACTATTTGCGCAGTGAATCATCTTTGGCTTTTTCGGTATCCACTCTAACATCTGAAGAAAGTTTTTGTATTGCTCCTCAAAATAAGAGGTATCTATTTCATCAGCTGTCGCAAAGTGTGTAAATACACCTTCTAAGCTAAAATGAGGGGCTTCCTCTATTGCATGAATAATAGCCTGAAGTTCATCTTTTTCCTTTACTCCTAATCGGCCCATTCCCGTATCTAGTTTTAGGTGAAAAAGAGCAGGCAAATTTTCTTCGTAAATGTCTAGCACTTCATCTAGCCATTCTTTATTAAATACCGTCAGTGCTATATTATTCTCCGCAGCAATTTTTACATCTGTTGGACGTGAAGCACCAAGTACAAGAATTGGAGCCTCAACTCCACCATGCCGTAGTGAGATTGCCTCATCAAGAAACGCCACCGCAAGATAGGAAGCACCCGCTTCAAGCGCAACTTTCGCAACCTCCACATCACCATGGCCATATGCATTAGCCTTAACAACAGCCATAACGTCAACCTCTTCTGGTAAAAAACACTTCATATTACGTACATTTTGAGCAATACAATCCAAATCAATTTCAACCCAGGTATCCCGGTAAAAATGAGTGGAGTCCATGTGAATACACTTCCTTAAATCAAATGTGCCTAAGCGTATTGCGCCCAGATATCAAGCTTGTTCTATAGACTACCTTTGGAAAATCTGAGGCATCCGCCGGAGGCATTAATTTATACATGAATATATTTACCTTACTTCTATCAAAAACAAAAATATGTTATATAAAATTAATTTCCACCTACTTAATATATGTTCGATTATCGATTGTAGGTATGTCCATGTCAATGGTAACAATTTATTAAGTTCATTTTACCACGAAAAACCCCTTTGATTGAATCAAAGAGGTTTAACAATATCTTCTTTATTATTTAAATATTAGCACCTTACCAACTGTCCCATCAGAGCTTTGCCCGACAACGCGGAATTTTAGTCCGTAGTTTGTGATATTACGCCCAGCATCTACATGGCCAGCATTTGTATAATCTGCACTATCATCAAATAGTGGCGAACGTTGAGTAAAGTTATCTTTCATTGTAAATTGTCCAGGGTAGTCGAGGAACATCTTTTCTGATTTATCAAGACTGAATGCTGCATCATGCACTTGATAACGTGATGACGCGACTGCCTTATCACTCCAATAAAGAGTATGTTGATCGGCGTCCACTACTCCTAAGAAGCCATCACCAGGATGAGCACCTGTCCAGTTGTTGTCATAGCTTTCGTCTACATACCAAACAACCAGACCTTTATCATAAGACATTAAACTAGCTCCACGACGGATGTTTTTTAAACCCTCGTCCACACCATTATGGGATCTCCATTCTAGTAGGTAGTAGTGGTTAGTTGTGTATTTTCCATCATGTTTCTCAAACCCATCTAATGTAAACTTCGGTTCTCCCTCTGCGCCATCAGAGAATACTTCACTACCGTCGGCCGTTACCTTAATATTATCAGCGAAGAAGCCGTCAAGGTTTGTTGCCCAGTCAGTCATGGAACGGAATTGAAGTTTTATTTCTTGTCCTGCATAGTCACTCAAATCAATAGTTTCATGTACCCAGCCATTGCTTGAACCTGTATAGCCTGGGAGATTTTCTGCGATTTCTGGGTAGCCATCAGGATCAAGCGTGCTTGTAGTTCTATCACTTGATAAGGATGTCCATGAAGATCCGCCATCTGTGGATACCTGTACCATTGCGTAATCCCAATCTTGCTCAATGTTATACCAAGCATCAAAATCAAGGGTTGCACTAGCTGCTCCTGTTAAATCAACTGTAGCAACCATTTTGTGGTCAACTTCGTCACCCTTACCACCATAATATTCAAATGCCCCAGCCGCTGGAGTATTTAGTATATTCAATTTATCCGGAAGGTCAATTCGAACTGCGTCATCGTTTGTGCCTTTTGTTACCCCTTCATCAAGAAGGACAGTTTCACCTTTATTTGTTATATCATCTGCACTTAGAGTAGTACCGCTCAACCAGTTACCACCATGCCATGCTTGAAGCTGTTGTTTAGCATACGCACTAAATCCTGGCGGCTCAGTCCCCGGAAGCGCTCCTGCCCAGCTACCACTTGCCATTACGGACCAATAACCAATTGCTTCCCCCGATCCAGTGTATTGAGTATCATACTCATCAGGTAGTCCTAAATCATGACCAAACTCATGAATGAACACACCAGCAGCACCATCTTCCGGTTCAATTGTATAATCATACGCACCTAGAAGACCGCCAAAACGATCACTATTAGATGTTCCACCAGGAACAGCAACTAATCCTCCAAGATTCCAGCGATGCGACCAAATTGCATCTCCTCCAAGAGAACCTCCACCAGCTTCTTCACCAACACCAGCATGAATAATCATTAAGTGATCAATTAAACCATCTGGCTCATTATAAATACCATCACCATCGTAATCATCCCTATCCCAAACATCATATTCACTTAAATCTACATTTGGGTCCTGCCCAGCCTTAGTAAGTGCTTCATAAACTAACGTACGAGGACGTGCATCACTTCCATCAGGTGTAGGGACGTTTCCACCATAATATGCTGCCGGATGGTCAGCAGTATACCAGCCAGCAACTGTACCGTCTACCGTATAACTTCCTCCCGATTGTTGCTCATAGTACTGCTTCATTGAAATAAAGTTCTCACCATTCGGACCCTCGTAACCATCTTTTCCAAAAATCATATTTTGAAAGTGATCACGTGTATAGTCTTCATACCACATATCTGTTTCTTCTTTAGTAATCGAACTCTGTTTGTAATCTGGAAAATCAATCTTAAGCACAAGAACCTTATCTGAACGAACTTCATCCTCATAACTTTCTTCCACAACCGAATCTACAGTATTCTTCTTAGCATGTCCAAGCTTATTACCCTTTCCGCTCTTTAAACCATTATCGCCTGTTTTCTCACCGGCTTTTAAGTTCGCATCTAGTCCCTTTGGAAGCTTGTCCAATGTCTTCCCAGAACCTGCTGCCTTTTCCTTCAAGTATTTATTCAAGGCTTTTTCCGCATCAGCCGGCGAAGCACCCTTCGCAATTTCCCCATTCTTCTTCAACATTTCAATAAGTCTTTCATCATTCGCAATACCGAGATCAATTGGTGCTCCTTGTGATGATAGTTTCGGAGAATAATTAGACGCACTTACACTCGGTGTAATAGTTGGACCTGCAAGAAGTCCAAAACTTAAAGATAATGCCATTGCTGTAGATAGAACTTTACGTTTTCTCAATCGTACCCCTCCTAGTAATTTTAATCGCGATACCCCTATCGAATTGACTACAAAAGTATGTACTTGAAACCCCCTCACAACTATTGGACTAGCCTAGCTTTTTCAATGTATCAGAAAATTCTTTAAAAATTTGTTGAAATTCTATGCTTATGATAATTTTCTTTCGCTAAATTCTTCTTAAAATGTTGCCATTCCGACAAATTGGCTTATTATACTTTTTTCGTAAAATAACTCGAAGGTCGAAATACATAGAAAATAAAAAACAGGCCCACATTATGAGCCTGTTTTCATACTTATTTAGTTGCCTTACCTTGAACAGTACGAGCAACTGTGATTAATTCATCTTGTGTTAAGTCTTCAGAGGCAATCATGTAGTCAACTCCATTATGAGTCCATGAGATTGCTTTGTCTGAAAGGATACCAACTGTAAATCCAAGATCTACAGGTTCACCGCTAACAGATATTGTTGTACCTACTTCTGCTACACGTGCTCTTTCTTGGATCATTGTGAATGACTTTTCTCCACCGAATGTCATGATCATTCGAGTGCCATTCTCTGTTTTCATTTCTTTTTCTTCAATAAGTTCTACGCCCGCAATTGCATCTTCGGCTGGATATAAAACTTCTAATGGTGCTTCATCAACTTCTCCCATTACCGGAATTTCTTCTAGGTTCGCTGTTGACATGTTTTTATCTACATCAAACGCAGATTTATCAAAGCTAGCATCAAACTCAACCTTTGAGAATTCTACTAATAGTAAAACTTTACGATCAGGATCCATTACTTTCACACTCATTGGAGTTAGATCCTTTTTATTAAATGTGATCTCTTGAGTTGGCAGCATTTTATTATTTTTGTAATTTGTTTTTGTTTCAAATACATAATGGTCTTTTGTTGCAGTAAATTTCGCCTCTGGATCTTCCTTCACATCATGTACTAATGATTCAAAAAGATATGCTTGGCTACTATTTTCTGGCCATTCGCTTTGGAAACGGAAGCTCTTATTAAGTGCAGGTGTTAATACGAAAACTCCCTCATCGTTTCGTAAGATCATTTGGCTCTGATCTTTTTCAGCATTTTTTAGGTTTACACGATAGTAAGTAGGCTCCTTGTGCCAAATTTCCACTTCGTATACTTGTGGATCATTTCCTGTTTGAAGCGTCATTTTTGCATCTGCTTTATAGCCAGTCATTTTTGAAACCTTTTCGTCTAACTCACTTACTACATCTTCTTGCGATTTCTCCCCACATCCTGCGAGTACAAGGGCAATGAGTAGCCCTAATAACAACAACAATACATTTTTCTTCATTTCCTTCTTCAACCCCTTTGCCTCATATCGACTATTCTGGACGAGACAAAGTGCATTTGTAATGAATGGATGTAAAAGCGTCTTAACCGATCGTTTTAGGACCCCCACTTTTTTGTTCCGTTTTTCTTAGGCTCTACAAAAATAGTACCTTCACAAGTAAAGCAAGCTAAACTTTACCCCATTCATTAAACTCGTACACCTTGTCTCCCCTACCGCACTAAAAATATATGAGACAAAGTTCCGTAATATGCAGACTAGCTTGACAAGCTTTCAAGAATTACTTGTGCAACTGCATATTCTTTACTATGCGAAATAGAGATGTGAGCCTTATATGTCAAGGGTTTAGAGACAATCGGCTTGCCTAAATGATCCGATAAAACTTCTATATCTAAAAAACTAAGAGTCTCTCCAATTCCAGTTCCAACTGCTTTTGCATATGCCTCTTTTACCGCAAATCGACCTGCAAGATATTCAATTTGTCTGGATTCAGATAGTAACTTGAATTTCTCTTTCTCAGCTTGAGTTAAAATTCGGTCTGCAAATTTTTTTTGCCTTTGATAAACACTTTTTATTCGATTAAGTTCAACGATATCAATTCCTGTCCCAATAATCATATCTAATCCCTCTTCTATTCATTTACTAAATGTCATATGTATGTACAAACAGTAGTCCATTGTAGTCTTCTTTTTTGAAGTATATATGTATTTGTAGTACGATTAAATGAATAAACAAAGGAGAATTCATATGTTTGTACGAACTGAAAGTTTTCGCTCTTTTTTACGATTATATCCAATTATATCAATAATAACTGGAATTCATATTTTTTTATGGTTATTGCTACTATTGCCTATTCCCTTTACAACAACGCTTCTTCAACAAATGGTTGGATTTAATTACCTAATCTCCGAGGGAGAATTCTGGCGTTTGGTGACCCCTATTTTTGTACATGGCGGCTTTGGCCACATGTTGTTTAATTCTTTTTCACTTATTCTGTTCGGTCCTGCATTAGAAGGTATGCTAGGTAAGTTCAAATTTATCGTTGCGTATTTGTTTGCCGGAGTAATTGCAAACATCGCAACATTTTACATCGAGCCACTTGATTTTGCACATGTAGGTTCCTCAGGGGCAATTTTCGGATTATTTGGTGTCTATTTATACATGGTTGTATTCCGTAAAGATTTAATTAGCCAAATGAATTCACAACTCATTGTCACGATCTTAGTTATTGGTCTTGTCATGACATTTGTTAATTCCAATGTAAATATTATTGCACATTTATTCGGATTTGTTGCCGGAGCACTGATTGCTCCGCTCGTTTTACCAAAAAATGCAGGTCTTATAATCAGAGCAGATACATCAAGTCGACCACGTCTTCAAATACCAAGAGAATTCTCGGCTAAACACATAGTGTGGCTGGTGATCATTATCCTCGTCATTATCGGAATAATTATGTAAATTCGAAAAGGAGCTTAGGCGAATACCTATAGCTCCTTTTTGTTATCCAGACTCTCTAGCACGTGATCTGTTTTTCTTTTTGTAAACCACTCAAATATCGTCCAGCCATCATCCTCGCATAAATCTTTTACTTGGAAGCCTTTCCCGCTGAAAGAAGATTTTATAAATGACTTTATTGAACTAAGCTCCGCTTTCTTCTGAAACGCTGACTGGCTTTTATCAATAGATTGTATTCGTTTCTTGTGCTGCATTATAGTTACCTTACTAAAAAGTCGATACTGTAGCGTCAGTTGATCATTTTCAATTTTCCAACCAGAATCTTTGTACCTATGGTACCCCAATAAAATCCCCAACGGTAAAAGCAGAAGGGAGAATAATCCCCAAGGATAAGCTAAGTAGGCGATTAGAATGATTACAGGTACAATCGGTAATACTGCTCTCAATATGTATCTCCATAGGGCTTTCTCTGATACCTTATTAACGTTTGTTGTAATTTTATAATCCGGTACAAAATGCTCTAATAATCCTTGAATCTCTTTCTTTTTTAGTAATGGAAAAAGGACTGTCGAAAAATCCTCTCCTTTATCCAGTGACCCTCCTGCAGATTCGATGTATACTGTTGCAAATCCTAATGGCTGTCGAATGAGGTTCTCACCTATTCGTATTGCCTGTATACGACTTAATGGGATTGTAGATTGGCGCTTTTCAATTAAACCTCTTGTAATAAAAAGCTCTTGGTCTCTTTTTACAACCGAAAAATTTGCATAGCGTAGAGTCATAATTAAGATTCCCACCACCCACGCAATCAATAAAAAGAAGGCAATTAAAACAGTGAGATATACTAAGATTGATAGACTCACATACTTTTCAACCGTGTCATACATCTTCTCAAAAGGCAGATATTCCGCAAATTGGCTCAGGAAAGCCAAGACACCTGAAATAACAATCCCTATTCCTCCTGAGGTTGATGCTAAAACAAGTAACTCTTTTGACGTAATTTGATAAGAAATAAGCGGCTGTTTATTTTCTTCAGCTTCACCTACGACTTCGGATGATTGATTCTTTGAACGTGTTAATAATGAACGAAGTAAGTTTGCCTCTTCTTCCTTAATAGCCGTAAGAACTGCCTCAGCCTGCATTCCACCACCGGCTGTTTCAACCTGTAGTTTTACAAGTCCAAATATCCGCTGAATAATTCCAGCAGAAACATCAATTGTTTGTATACGTTCAATCGGAATATATCGTTTTTTTCTTATGAACACTCCATATTCAATCCGAAGTTCTCCCTCTTCAACCCGATACGAATAGCGATACCAATGCAGAACACCTATAATTAATAATCCTAAAATAATAACCCCTGCGCCAATATAATAAATGCGATCAAGAAGGTCTGAATCCCCTGTCCCTACAAAGAAAAAAAACACCAAAGGAAGAATAAGTTCTTTTAATTGTTTAAGAAAATTCAATAACCCTGCAACAGGGTGCATGCGGCGTGGTTCAGACATCATCTTCATCCACCCTCGCTAGCTTAGAAATATAGTCACGTAGCTGGTCTGCCTCTTCTAAATCAAGCGCAGGAATTTCATGGACTGTTGCTGCTGTTGAAATTGTCACAGTTGCCAACTCATGTTTTCGTAATAATGGTCCTTGCTGGGTATCGACGTGTTGAACGCGATTCATTGGGATAATCGTCCTCTTAACAATGAAAACGCCTCTTTGCAAATCTATTTCGTGTTCATGAACCTCATATCTCCATCTCTTCCATTTAAGCTTTGGTAATATAAAAATAGATAAAATGGATTCTATCACGGAGAGAACAAGTAACACTCCGAATATCCAAAAAGTCCAATCAAATATGATTGTTAATACTAATACTGCAATCGTTATAATCCAACCAATCAATGACGTAATCGCAGCAGATGTCTTCCAAACGGTTAAGGCACGCTCACTTATCCGATTTTGTGGTATATTTCTCATTCACCAAACCAACCTCTCTCTTGCCTCTACTGGTATATTTTTCATGTCTATTCAAAAGTATATATGATTTTGTCGAAAACTTGAACTTAAATAATGAATTCGCCCTTGCGTTGCGAAGTTGCTCACCAAAGGTAAAAAAAAGAAACCACCCTTGGTGATTTCACTTTATTTTAAACCTAGCTCCAGATAATACCTCTACCTCTGGGTACTGTGCCATATCTTTTAGTAATTTGAACAAAGCATTATCCTTTTGTTTCGCTTCAATCATGCAATCGATATGGTCAACACTTCCTTTAATTTTAGTTAAAAAGTCCATAAACATGGAAGGATCAATATAATCTGCATGGGCTCTATATTCCGCCTCATCTCGTGGGCTGGATATATGCATTTTTAATGGGAGATTTGAATGCCTCCATGTTTCGATCACTCTCTCCCAATGTTCCTCCCAGTTTTCTCCCTCTTCATGGTGAGCTAAGTAGTGATGATAGTCAAAAACAAGAGGAATTGAGAGCTTTTCACATAAATATAATGTGTTATGTAGAGAAAAGGTAGTGTCATCATTTTCAAGCATAATCATCTGCTGAATCCCTCGAGGCAGCAACCCAAAGTTGTGAATAAACTGTTCAAGTGCTTGTTCTTTGTCATCATATGCTCCACCCACATGGATTACACAGCGATATTCAGGATTCACTCCCATCCCCTTTAATAAAGTATAATGCATCCTAAGCGTTTTAACTGTTGGATTAATAATCTCTGGCTTAGATGAAGTCAAAACTACAAAATGATCGGGATGAAAATCAACTCTCATTGGATTTTTCTCTAGGAAGTCTCCAATTTCCTTTAATTTCCACTTCAAAGGCTTTATATAGTTCCAATCAGGGAGTTCATCATGATTGGCTAATGGTATGAGCTTTGAGCTGAATCGAAAAAAAGTTACTCCATTACCTTTGTTATGCTTTAATAATCGGAGACAATTTTCCAGATTTGAAACCGAAATTCTCTCAAGTTTTTGAATGGCAGCTTCACGGTCTTTTATTGTTTTAAATTTTGCAAACGTCATTGTTTGTGAAGGTGAACAGTTTTGTAAATTCATACTCATTGCCACATATCCGAGTCTTACAACCGTCAACGAGAGACACCTCTTCTGTCGAATTTTTCTTTTAGTATGCCTCTTATCATGTATATCATGAGGAATCACGACCATTCCTTCATGTTATAAGCACTTTTCATTAATAATGATTTTAGATGCGGTAGTAGTTTGTAAAACAATTACGTAATCCGACAATATCAGTGGTAATTCGAAAAACTTTCATGTTAATCCGATAAAATGAAGTACTAATTCGAAAAACTTATTAGTTAATCCGACAATAATTAAATTAATTCGGCAAAACTGTCCCCCCAAAAAAACTATACAAAAAAACAGCGCACAACTTGTGCACTGTTTTTCAAAATTAGTCATTCTTACGGAAATTACCTCGGCGATTACTTCCAGATGATTGGCGTCCACCGGAAGATGGGCGATTACCACCGCTGCCACCACGACCACCACGGTCACGGCTACCTTTATAACGACCACGATCTCGTCCGCGGTCACCACCGCCACGATTATCGCGCTCTCTTTTCACACGTACTGGTGCTTCATCAGTTAATTTTACTGGAGTTGCATCCGGTTCTTTTGTCATTAGCTTAATTGCTGCAGCAACAACTGATACAGAATCATGCTCTTCTAAAAGCTCCTCTGCTGTACGAGTATAATATGCTAAATTATTTGCTTCAATTGTTGAAACGATTTTTTCAATCGTCATTTTTTGTTGACCTTCTAAAGCCTCATCTAATGTTGGTGGCTTCATTTTGTCCATTTTGCGTTTTGTTGTATTTTCAACGTTCTTTAATTGGCCAATTTCACGCGGTGTTACGAAAGTCATCGCCATACCATGCTTTCCAGCACGACCTGTACGTCCAATACGGTGAACATAGCTTTCTGGGTCCTGTGGAATGTCAAAGTTGTATACGTGAGTTACACCTGAAATATCTAATCCACGTGCAGCAACGTCCGTCGCAACTAACACTTCAATTGATCCTTCTTTAAACTTACGTAAAACTGATAAACGTTTCGCCTGACTAAGGTCACCGTGGATTCCTTCAGCAGCATAGCCTCTTAGGGTTAACGCCTCCGATAACTCATCCACACGGCGTTTTGTACGACCAAAAATAATCGCTAATTCAGGAGACTGAATATCTAATAAGCGTGTTAATACATCAAATTTTTTCTTTTCTTGTACCTCTAAATAATATTGTTGGATATTAGGTACAGTTACTTCTTTTGCTTTTACTTTTACTACTTGAGGGTCCTTCATAAAGCGTTCAGCAATACGTTGGATTGGACCAGGCATTGTCGCTGAGAAGAGTAATGTTTGTCTTTCCTCAGGAACTCCTTTTAAAATCGCCTCAATATCTTCTATAAAGCCCATGTTTAGCATTTCATCTGCTTCATCAAGGACAACTGTTTTTACGTTCTGAAGACGTATCGTTTTACGGTTGATATGGTCAATAACACGACCTGGTGTACCAACAATAATATGAGGATATTTTTTTAATGAACGAATTTGGCGGCTAATATCTTGACCACCATAAATAGGAAGAATGCGAATACGGTTAAAGTGACCAATTTTGTGAAGCTCTTCAGATACTTGAATTGCAAGCTCACGAGTTGGAGCAATTACAATACCTTGAATATGGTCGCTATTAACGTCTACATTTTCAATTAGTGGAATTCCAAATGCTGCGGTTTTACCTGTACCTGTTTGAGCTTGACCAATTACATCATGCCCACTTAATGCTAATGGAATTGTTTGAGCCTGAATTGGTGTTGCTTCCTCAAATCCCATTTTACTTATTGATTTCATTAAATCTTGACTAATCCCTAATTCATTAAATGTTGCCAATCTTTTCATACTCCTTTTGCTAATCATATTTGTACAATGACAAAATTGACTATTTAGACGGGAAATCTGTATAGACACTTGGCTTTACGCCTCGGATAGATTACATTCGGTTACTTTGGATACATAAATATGTATCATTGTCGCGAAACCTCCACATAGCATCCACAAGTTATGTGATAGGTAGGCGATCTGCCTAGTATTCCAATTAGATCAGAATTTAGAATTCTGCTTAAAAAAAGGACATTTTCCGTGAATACGGAAGTAATGCCCTTAGGGTTCACGTCCAAAAAGTTAAATTCTAGGGCATACATTTTTAGTTGCCCTTTTTAACACTGTATTTGTTATCTTACCATTACAATATTAGAATTGCAATTAAAGTCAATCTGTCCTGCTAAAAATAGTATAGACAATTTTTTTATATTTCATGTAAAAATCTATCAACCTCTTCAAATAATTTTTTCTGGTCCTCCCCGTAACAAACATGATGTTTGGCACACGGTAATAAACAAAGATGTTTTTCTTCTGAAGAGATTTCCTTGTAAATATAATGTGCACTTTTTAAAGGCACAATACCATCACATTCTCCTTGCACAATTAAGGTCGGTACTTTAATTTGCTTAAGTTTCGGGCGAATCGCTCTAACTAGTTTTCGAAACTCGATAGTTGCACTTATCGGTGTATCAGTTATTTTTTTCTTATATCGTAAAAACAGGTCATTTTCAGTTAACGTTTTTGTTAATCCATCACGGATCATTTCTCTCACGTCAGCAAGTAGTTGTTTCGGATTTATATAATAAGCCGCAGCGCTTAATAAGACTAACTTTTCAATAGGATACTTGGTGGCCAAATGTCCCGCTATAATACCTCCCATTGAAAAACCAACAACGTATACGGTATTACATATTTCGAGAAGTTCCTGCAGCTCACGCTCAGCATATGAAATCCAATCCGAGAATGGAATTCCCTTTAATTTTAGTTCCTCTCCATGTCCAGGTAGAGTAGGCGTTTTTACAATCCAATCGGTCGTTGCTCTAATATGTTCAGTTAGAGGCTCCACCTCATAAGGCGCACCTGTAAACCCATGTAGTAATAAACAGCCAATCATCCAATCACCCGCCTAGGACTTTAGATATATTTTTGAAATACTTGTAATATTTTTGTAACATTTCTCGTTTTCAAACGTACTATATAGTAACAGATAATCTAAGGAGGAGTTAAAATGGACAACCTATTCAACGAAAAATCAAAAGAATTTATGAAGGAGTTGTTATCCTACTCCGTCGGTATTGCAGTTACTATTTTACTAATTATTCCATTTATAAGCTAAGAACAAAAGCGCAAGCGCCTTGAAGTAGGAGCATCGACTAAGAACCGCCACGTCCTGTGGCGAACGTCGATGTCAGCACATCCTGTGCAAGTCCGACAAGCGCTGGAACCCAGACGAGTAGGCTCGAAAAAAAGCAAAGCTTTTTTCCTGCGAGGATTAACCTCACGAAGCATTCCTTAGTGTTGCCTCCGCAGGAGGGGTGAAGCGACCTCGAGGGGCTAGGCGCTGGAGCTGGACTTTTGATAATCCTTATTTCAAGTTATCCGCAAAATTTCCTAAACATTTAAAAGGCTCGGTGAGGTACCGAGCTTTTTCTCATGCATACGGTCCTTTTCGTCCCGCTTTTATTTTTTCGATTGATTGTTCAATACGTCGCGTACGAGTTTCTTCTCGTTTGGCGTCCGTTACCCATTCAATATAAGCCCGTTTATGGGAAGGTGCAAAATCTGAAAAAATTGCGTTTGCCTCTTGATCTACTGCAATTGCCTGTTTCAAATCGTCAGGCATTACAACTTCAACCTGTGGTTTACTTTGCTTAGGATAACTATTCCCTTTTACACCTATAGTTTGCTTTCTCGTATATTGTTTAATTTCTGATCTATTTCGGAATCGTAGTCCTGAATATATGTCATTAATAGAAATCTGCGTAACCCCTTCAAAGCCTTCATTAATAAACGTTTCCCAACCTTCATCTCGATTGATATCAGTTTTAACTTTAGAAGACTTTTTCGGATAACACGCCCAGAGTTGGCCACCTTCGGCTAACGAACGTAAGGCTACAGGCCCAAACTCTTCTAATTCGGCAATACTATTTACAAATAACAGAACATATTCATATACTCCTGTTGGTGTTGTATCAATTTCAACGCCATTAGGGAAAGCAGATTTATCGCTCACGTAATTGTCTGGCGCACGTAGGATTAGTATTTTTTGATCCGGTTGAATCCGCAGCTTTTTAATAGTTCCTGCATCCATATCTAACACCTCTATAGCTATCACTTTTTAAACGCAAAAATCACTTCTTCAAGCTTCATACCGCGTGACCCCTTAACTAAAAGGATATCTCCTTCAGAAAGTATATTACGTAACTCCTGAATTAACTGTTCTTTATCCTGAAAAGCTAGTACCTTGTCTGCAGAGAAGTTTTCTTTAGCTCCTGTTGCAATATGTTCTCCTAATTTGCCATAGGTAAACACATAATCAACCTTATCTGCCTGAAGAAAACGACCGATTTCTTCATGGTACTCTATTTCTCTCTCTCCCAATTCCAGCATATCGCCTAGTACAACAATTTTCTTACCTGTTGGTTGGAGGTCATGGATTAGTGAAATGGCCGCCTTCATTGACAGAGGACTTGCATTATAGGCATCGTTAATTAATTTTATTCCGTTTACACCTTCACTTAATTCTAATCTCATGTTTGTTATTTTAATTTGTCGTAGCCCTGCTTCTATATTGATCCATGATAGGTTAAAATGCTTAGCAACAGCAATTGCAGCAAGTGCATTATTTACATTATGCTTCCCTAGTACAGGGATGTATAGCTCTGAATCCTTTTCGTTACTAGTAAAATACGTACCTTCATTTTCTTGTTTTATTTTAAGAGGATAGAGGTCATTTTCGGTTGATTCCCCAAATGTAACTGTTGAAATCTTCATGTCCTTTACTCTTTCAGCTAATAGTGGTTCATCACCATGGTAAATAAGGACACCATCACTCGCTAAACCATCTACAATTTCAAGTTTTGCTTCAGCAATTCCTTCTCTAGAACCCAAGTCAAGCATATGAGATTCGCCAATATTCGTAATTACGGCAACCTCTGGTCTTGCCAGGCGTGATAAAAATTCTATTTCCCCTCGTGAACTCATACCCATTTCTAGTACAGCTACTTCTGTATCTTCTCGTAATCGTAGAATAGTGAGTGGTAATCCAATATGATTATTAAAGTTACCTTCGGTTTTTTGAACGCGTAGTGTTGTTGATAAAACCGAAGTAACCATGTCCTTAGTTGTTGTTTTACCATTACTTCCAGTAATCCCTACTACCTTAATGGCTAATTGGTCAAGGTAGTTTTTGGAGAGAGTTTGCAAGCTGATTAGGGTATCGTCTACATAAATAACAGGTATATTTTGTGGTGGATTGGGTTCATTTTCTCCCCAAAGTACAGCTGCCGCACCATTTTCAATTGCAGCATTAACAAACTGGTGTCCATTAAATGTTTCACCTATGATTGGTATGTATAAGTTACCTGATGAAATCGTTCTTGTATCAATCGAAACTCCTTCAATTACAATATCTTTAAATTGTGGGTCCAGCTTTTTTCCGAGTGACATTTGTTCAATTTCAGCTAATGTCTTTTTTATCACAGGAATCTCCCCTTTATTTAAACTTTGGCGCTGTTAAACAGTCTATTGATTTCCTTTACTTTTGAAATGCAAATCGTGTTCTTCTACTAAATCATTAACTCCATTAAGAAACACTATTCAATTATAGAATAGTGTTTCTTTAAAAGGCTGCCTTTGACTTACTATATTGTGTATTTAATACTTTGCTTTTCCGCATGGCGGTCAATGCCAAGTTGAACAAGTTTTTCAATAAGTTCAGAATAAGAAACTCCAGCTTCCTGCCAAAGCAATGGAAACATACTAAATGGAGTAAAACCAGGCATTGTGTTTACTTCGTTAATAACGATTTTTCCATCCTTGGTTAAGAAGAAGTCTGCTCTAACTAACCCCGAACAATCAAGTGACTTAAATGCTTTTATTGCTGCTTCTTTCACTTGTTCATATTGCTCTTCTGTAATATCTGCAGGAATGATTAGGGCTGTGTCTCCATCTTCATATTTCGCTTTGTAATCGTAAAAATCTTTCTTTGGAACGATTTCACCCACAACAGAGCATGTAGGATAATCATTTCCAAGTACACCAATTTCAATTTCACGCCCAATAATTGCTTCCTCAATAATGACTTTACGATCAAAAATAAAGGCTTCTTCAAATGCTTTTTCAAGGCTCTCACGGTCAGTCGCTTTGCTTATTCCAACACTAGATCCTAAATTAGCAGGTTTCACAAAACAAGGATAACCTAATTCCTTCTCAACCTTCTCATATGCAGCAGCAGGTGATTCCTTCCATTCACTGCGGATATATGAAACATACTTAGCTTGTAGTAACCCAGCCTGCCCAAATATGTTTTTCATGATAACTTTATCCATTCCAGCCGATGATGCAAGAACACCGTTACCTACATAAGGTACGTTCATTAATTCAAGGAGTCCTTGAACAGTTCCGTCCTCACCGTTTGGTCCATGTAATAGTGGAAAAATGACATCAATCGAATCTTGTTGTTGACTTTGCCCTGCAGGAAATAAATCTGTATTTAATGATACAGGTGAAATAGCAGTTCCTTCTTCTTTTAAAACCAGCTTTTTCACGTCTTCCACTGGTCCAGTTAATTGATTCCCACGGACCCATTCACCTTGTTCAGATATATATATAGGATGTATATCATACTTGGAATGATCTAATGCTTTAATAACAGCCAACGCAGTTTGCAATGAAACCTTGTGTTCAGCTGATTTACCTCCATATAGTAAGCCTAATTTGACTTTCATAAGCTTCCCCCTAAAAAATAAGTATACGTTTTATTTTATCATTAACCTTTTTATTTTATATAACAAATACGTAACATTTCTATAATTTATTACAAACGCCTAGAAATGTGTCTGTCTAGGCTTATATAGATATATTTTACACTCTTTTGTTGCAAAATAAAAAGCCCTGACCAGAGTCAAGGCTTTACTTCTATTCTAACGCACTAGCACTTTGCCCTAGTGAGTAGACATGTTCTTGTAACATTTTTCTTATTTCAAGTGTTTTTATATGGTGACCGTCCATTTCTAGAATTCTAAATTCATAGTCTCCATACGGAATCTTGTCACCTGGATGTACATCAATTTGTTCAGTTAAAATCCATCCACTAATTGTATCTACATCCGTATCATCAATACGTAAGCCAAACAGATCATTAACTTCACCGATTAGTACTTTTCCATCAAGTAATGTCGTTGTATCATTTATTTTCTGGATAGCTGGTTTTTCATCAGTATCAAATTCATCACGAATCTCACCAACAATTTCTTCGATGATATCCTCAACTGTTACTAAACCAGAAGTACCACCATATTCATCAATAAGAATTGCCATATGAACACGTTCTTTTTGCATTTTTGCTAAAAGATCATGAATTGGAATTGATTCAATTACATGGATAATAGGACGAGTAAAGTCTTCGATTGTTTTTTCAGTTATACCTGCCCCAATAACAATGTCAGTTAATACTTCCTTCAAGTTTATCAAACCGATAATATGGTCTTTATCACCATCAAGAACAGGATAACGAGTGTATTTTTCACTCGTCATAATGGCGAGTATTTCTTCAACTGATTTATCTTTATCAAGAGCCACAATTTCTGTTCGTGGCACCATTACTTCCTTTGCAACACGATCATCAAATTCAAATATATTATTCACATATTTATATTCTGATTGGTTTATTTCACCATTTTTATAGCTTTCAGATAATATAAGTCGCAGTTCTTCTTCTGTATGAGCAATATCATGTTCAGATATGCGTTTAAAGCCGAAGACTCCGGTTAAAATTCGCGCAGAACCATTTAGTACCCAGATAAACGGGAACATAAGTTTATAGAAAAACATTAGAGGTCGCGCAAACAACAGGGTAATTCCTTCTGCCTTTTGAATAGCAACTGTTTTCGGCGCCAACTCTCCAATTACGACATGTAAAAATGTAATTGCTAAGAATGCAACCGTAATAGATAATGCTGTTGAAAATGATTCTGGTATATTCAATATACCGAATAACGGATGGAGCATGCTTTCAAACGTAGATTCTCCTATGAATCCAAGTCCTAAAGCCGTTACTGTAATACCTAACTGACATGCAGAAAGATATTCATCCAGATTTGAGATGATAGTCTTAGCAGCAAGTGCGTTTTTATTCCCTTCCGTTACAAGTTGGTCGATGCGAGTGCTTCTTATTTTAACAATCGCAAATTCCGATGCCACAAAAAAGGCAGTTAACGCAATTAAAATTGCAACCATGACCAAATTAAATATCTCCAAATAGTTTCCTTACATCGTACGAAACGAGTAAGGATTACACCTCCTAAATAGGTAAGTTAGTAATCATTTCCCGCTTATAAATCTGCAGAGAAATGTCGCTTTATACAAAGTATTTATAATACTAATGTTTTATTCTATAAGTTTTCATATATATGAAACTTTTAATGAAAAAGAATCATTAATAATTTAGCAAGTGCCATGCTTTGAGTTGACATTTTGCTAATAACCGTTTTTTGTTGATCTTCTGTTAAGGAATCCAGCATTGGCTTTATTTCCTTTAATTCTGTTTCTAAATGCTCCATTCTCTTGGAAAGAGCCTGGGTGTATTTTAAAACCCTATCTTGTTCTATAGAACTTGTTTTAAATAGTTCAACCTTTTCCCTTATTTCTGTCAGTGGGATGTTTAATTCCTTATATTGCAAAACAAGCTGCATAGTACTTACAGCCTCTTCACCATAAAATCGATAGTTTGAGTCAGAACGTTCAGGAGTTAATATACCGATTTTTGTATAATAATCAATTGTACGCTTTGACACATTTGCTTCTTTTGCTAGCTCGCCAATACGATATAACTTCCCAACGCATCCACCCCCAACTATTAGACTTCTATTCTTTTATTATATGTCTATAAAACCGTACAGTCAAACGTTACGGTTTTCCTTGCATTCTTAGCGTCTAATTCTTTTTCGTACTCTTACCTGTTTCACTTTTCCAGCTATATAATCCTCCATTTAAATGTGCTAACGGTAGGTTTTTATATCTTTTTCTTAGTATTCTTGCAGCTTGCTTGCTCCTGATACCTGTTTGACAATACAAAATAATTTCCTTGTCAGCAGGCACATTTACTTTTTTCCTTCTAATTTGAGGGAGTGGCAAATTAATTGCTCCAATGATGTGATTCGTTTCATACTCATATTGATTACGAACATCTATTAGGACAGCATCTTTTGACTTCTTTAGTCGCTCTTTAATTTCTGTCTCTGACAACTGTTCAAAATTCTTCACAGGCTTAAATCGATCGTAGGTCAATATGATAAAAAGAATAACTAATCCGATTTGTACGACAGTTATTGTATCCATATTCATTACATCCTTTTCATTGATTTAATACTATTATAGACGATTTGAAATAGGTTGAAAAATTACACTAGTTTATTCAAAAAGTATTCAGAAAATTTTTGTGTACTCGCGATAACAAATAGTGTAAAATTACACTAAGCATTACTTCTGGAGGTAGCAAAGATTATGAATAAGTTCCTATCCCTTTTTCTGTTACGTTACATTCTTATTCCTTTTGCTCTATCTTTTACAGGGTTCATTACTCTTTCCGTGAGCCCGGAATACGGTAATTTTCTTGGTTTACTTTTATTTGCAGCTGGAGGGACATACGCAGGTTATACATATGGTAAAAAACAAGTAGAAACCGAAACATTTTGGAGAAGATATTTACCTGTTTATTTGCCTTTAGCTATTACCGTTTTAGTAGCAAGTTCTCTCACTCTACATTCAAAAGGAAATTTCGGTGATGATAGCTGGTCGGTTTTTGTTTTTCTATTCTTCCCTTTTTTCCCAAACAGTCTGATATCTGGACTAATTGGACAATTTTTATATGTATTTTTAGCACCTTTCACTTATTTCTTACTGGTAACCATCGGATTCGTTGTTGCAGAAAGAAAGTCTGATACAAAAGTAAAACTAGTAGCTCTTCCTATCTTCTTATCAAGTTCAGTTATTTTGATCGGGTTGGTTATTAGCGGATACGTATTATGGGAACGTTCACAAACAGTACTACCGTCCTATGGATTTACATATGAAAATGGATATTCTAGTGTTGATTTAGAACCTTATTATGTCACTAATCCTACAAACAGCTTACCGAAGCTCAGTGAACCTGCAACTTTTACGATTAGTAACCCTAGAGAAATGCCAATCCTAGACGGAGCAGAAGCAGCTTATCCGGTATATGCAGCCTTCGCGAATGAAACCTTTGAAAATATAAGTGTAAACAATACGATTGATGACAAATTTGAGATTGTAAGTTTTACGAATACCATTTACGCGTTTGAAAGACTTCTCTCCGGAGATGTAGATATATTCTTCGGCGCACAGCCTTCAGAACGACAAATGGATATGGCTAAACGTGCGGGAAAGGAGCTTATTCTTACCCCAATTGGAAAAGAGGCATTTGTGTTTTTTGTTAACTCAAAAAACACAATTACAAATCTAAGCACAGATCAAATTAAGGACATTTATTCTGGTAAAGTGTCGAACTGGGAAGAAGTAAATGGCAATAACGACAAAATTAGGGCATTCCAAAGACCGGCAGACTCAGGAAGCCAAACGATAATGGAAAAAGTTATGGGAGACACACCTCTAATGGAACCGCTAAAAGAGGAAATTAGTGGCATGGGAGATATTATGGAAGAAGTAGCAGATTATCGTAATTATAGTAACGCAATAGGATACTCATTTCGATTTTTCACTACTGGTATGAACCCTTCAGACGAGATAAAACTACTTTCAATTAATGGCATTGAGCCTAGTCCTGAAAATATCAGGAATGGAACCTACCCATATACAGTAAATCTCTATGCGGTTTCTGTAAAAGGTAATTCAAAAGAAACAATTTCTCCATTTCTTGAATGGATGCAAGGTCCTCAGGGTCAGGAAATTGTAGAGGAAATCGGCTACATTTCAAGTAAGTAATTTTTTCACGGGGGCTATTAAAAGCCCTTTTTTCTTTCCAGCCTTATGTGACTTTTTTACACTTTTAAGGTAGAGTAGTATTAAAAAGAAGTTCGCGAAGGATAGGAGAATTATCAGAGTTGGCAAAAGCTAAAAAAGCGAAAAAATATGTTGCATTTTTCTTTATCACGTATTCATCACTCCTTTTATATTGGATGTTTTTTGCTTTTTCTCGCTCAAGAGGTGAGGAATTTAGATACAATATAACTCCATTTTCAACCATAAAAAACTATTTTACGTATTACGATCATTTTCCCTTTGAAATTTGGCTTATGAATATTGCTGGAAACATTGGTGTATTTATTCCGTTTGGAATCCTACTACCTCTACTAAATCCAAAGTTAAGAAATATTTTCTTCTTTACTATTTCATTTTTACTCGGTATTACTTGTCTCGAAACACTTCAGTTAATAAGTAAATTAGGAAGCTTCGATGTGGATGATATTATATTAAATACTTGTGGTGCTGTAATAGGGTTAATATTTTTAAAAGTAAATAGACTTGGTAAATGAACAGCGCGAAATGGATATTTACCATTTCGCGCTGTTTGCACTTATTAGTTTCTTGCTACATATTGTGGTCTACCTAGGAGTCTCTCAATTGGCTTATGACTGACCAACTGGATCCCACTTTCTTCAGTTGGGCACTCCTCCCGTGTCGTGAATCCAACTGAATACGTTATGCAATTCGAGTTTTGCTTAAATGAATGTGCATTAGCAATGCTCTATCAATTAAAAAAACTCGGCAAACGCCGAGCTTGAATTACCGTAAAATAGAAGCGGCCATTCTTATATATGTATGACGCTTTCCACGGATTACAATTGAATAAGTCATAATGTTTTCAGGTATCGCAATTCCATTAAAGCCGGCATCGCCTATATGGTAAATATCAGCTCCTGCCATTTTACTTGTTAATGCGATTTGGCGAATTGTTGCTTCATCTGCTCCTTCTTGACTTGTGCCAATTGTTAACATCGCTAATGCACCTTTAGAATGAACAAAGCGTACATGTTTCTCAATTGTTTCAAGAGTAATTCCCGGCACAGTTCCAGGTGATGGCATGAGGATAACATCTGCACCCGCTTCAATAAAAGCTGCAAGTGCTACTTCAGAAATGATACCACTGCCTGACTCATTCGCAACACCAGCTCCATGCATTTTACCTGCAATAATTAAGCCTTCCTGGCCAAAGATTTCTCGTGCCTTTTTAATAGCTACAATTATTTCATCATTTGTTACACCTGTTTTCGGATTACCTGTTAAACAAACAAAATCAAAACCAAGTTTTTTTGCTTCCCGTAAGGACTCTTCGGTAGCCAATCTGCCCTTTGGTAACTGATTTAGTTTTTCAAGTTGTTGAGCATTTGGATCAACAGGCTCCAAATTCAAACCAACTGGACGTCCTGTTAGTTCTTTAACTTTCTCAATTATCGACTCTCCCTCATCACATTGGTAACCTTCGACAAACGGTGAAAACACATCAAAAAAGTTAAGTAACAATAAATCAGCACCGAAAGCAGCGGCCATTTCCGCATTTGTCACACTTGGATATAGTGGTGTGAAGGAACCGATGACTTCTGATAAAAGGACTCTTCCTTCAGAAGCTTTTATTGATTGCTTTAGTTCCTGTCCATTCATTTTTTTAAAATCTGAGGCCGTACAATCTAATATTCGTTTCATACTCTATACTCCTCTTCTATGTAAAATAAAAAATTGCCTATCTCGTCATTTCAACCTTATATTTATATCGATCTGCACGATAAAAGGACTTTACAAACTCTAATGGTTTATTGTTTTCAGTTAAACTTACCTGTTGAATATAAAGGACTGGCTCTCCCACTTTTATGCCAAGAGCCGATGCAACTTCTTTTTGCGCAACGGTTGCTTCAAGTTCCTGTACACCAGATACGATATGCAATCCGATTTCACTTTCTACATAACGGTAAATCGAATTTTCTGCTACTTCCATTGTTAAACCGGGAACAAGCTCTGTTGGCATATAAAAGATTTCAAAAGCTATTGGCTGCTCATCAGCTAATCGTAGACGTTTGATCTGATAAACGGTAGCTTCCTCTTCAATTTCTAACTTCGAGGATGTTAACGTATCCGCTTCCAAAACAGCAAAGTCAAGAACCGTGGTACCCGGTTCCATCCCTCTTGAACGCATATCCTCAGAAAAGCTGGTAAGCCCCTTTACATTTTTCTCAAATTTCTTTACGGCAACAAATGTACCCTTTCCACGTTCCCTTTGTAAATAACCATCATTTACGAGATTATTTAACGCTTGTCTTACAGTCATTCGGCTAATCTGAAATTTTTCTGCATACTCACGCTCAGAAGGAATCATGTCACCGGGTTTTAGTTCTTTATTATCAATTAACTCTCTAATAGCTTGTTCTAACTGAAAATAGATTGGTACCGGAGAGCTCTTTTTTATCACTACTAAAGCACCTCTTTTTTTCATCACCCACTAATGCAAGTGCGTCCTTATCAGCAATAATCGTTACATCTGGATGAGTCTTTAAAATAGAAGCTGGTACCTGTTCATCTATATCCCCGTTTAATAATTGTGAAAGGATAGCTGCTTTCTTCTTACCGGACACTAGCAAAAGGATCTTCTTACTTTTCATAATTGTTGAAATCCCCATAGTAATTGCCTGCGTTGGCACCTCATCCAAACTGTTAAAGAACCGCATATTTGCTTTACGGGTTGATTCTGTAAGTTTTTCGACATGTGTTACGGATTGAAAAGAAGTACCTGGTTCATTGAACCCGATATGGCCATTTACCCCAATACCAAGTAGTTGAAGGTCAACTCCGCCTAATTCTTCGATGGTTTTTTCGTACTTCTTACATTCCTCTTCATAATCCTTCGCTAGCCCACTTGGTATATGAACATTGTTAGTATCGATGTTAATATGTGAAAACAAGTGGTCTGTCATATAATAATGATAACTATTTGGATTAGATGGTTCAACACCAATGTACTCATCTAGATTAACAGTATGGATGTGCTCATAGGAAGTATTATTTTTTTTATAGTCTTCAATGATTCTCTCGTAAGTTCCAATGACAGTCCCACCTGTTGCTAAACCTAATACAGAGCTTGGCTTTTCCTTTACCTGATTGATTATCATATCAGCTGCCAATTGGCTCATATCTTGAAAATTCGTAGCTGCTACTATCTTCATAACTATCCCTCCTATTTAGAATAAGCAATTTCACCACGACAAAAAGTTTTTATGACTTCTAATTCATTGTTTACAATTACTAAATCAGCATCTTTTCCGGGTTTTATACTACCTTTTCTATCATATATATTAATTTCTTTAGCAGGATTAACTGCAGTCATTTGAGTAATATCCTGCAATGTGCAATCTGTAAATTCCATCATATTTTTAACAGCATGATTTAACTTCAAAATACTACCCGCTAAAGTTCCATCTTTTAGAACTGCTCTATCCTCGTTGACAGTTACCTCTTGCCCACCTAAATCGTAAACTCCAGCTCCAAGGCATTTTGCTCTCATTGCATCAGTTACTAGGACAACACCCTTACTGCCTTTATTTTTATATGCAAACTTCACCATTTTTGGTGCAATGTGAATTCCATCTACAATCATTTCGCAAGTGACTTCATCATGTAAGAGTACAGCTCCTGCTACACCTGGTTCTCGATGATGCAAACCACGCATTCCGTTAAATAGATGTGTTGCATGTGTTACACCAGCGTTAATAGCTTCTTCCACTTCTTCATATACCGCATCAGAATGACCAATAGAAGCTACTACACCGGTTTGTTTTAAGTGGGCAGTCAACTCTAAGCCACCATTTCGTTCTGGCGCTAAGGTGACTAACTTAATATTATTTCCTGATAACTCTTGCCATGATTTGAATAAGTCAACATTAGGCTCAATGATGTTGTCAGGATGCTGAGCACCTGCTCTTTTTGGTGATAAAAATGGTCCTTCTAAGTGTGCTCCAATAATTTCAGCACTCCCGGGTTGTTGACTTGGTACATATCCCGCTATTGTTTTAAGGGCATTTTCTATATCATGTTTTGCAGTAGTCATAGTAGTTGCTAAGAAACTTGTTGTTCCCTCTTTTGGTAATGCAGTAGCCATCGTTTTTAATGCATCTCTGCTACCATCCATAACATCTGCTCCATCGGCACCATGAATATGAAGATCAATCATTCCAGGTACTAATGAATAAGAATTATCCATTTTTACTATTTCTTTATTGCTAGTTGGTTTGAATTCTTCCATTGAACCAACTTGTTTAATTTTTTGTCCCTCGATTTCTACAAAGCCATTATCTATTACTCCGTCTTCAGCATAAATAGTAAGGTTGGTAATAAACATTTTTAGGACTCCTTTATCATTTTCTATCTCTAGTATAGCATCAAATAAAACTAGTTGTCTATACCACTAAACTCTCTTATAACGTTTTGATTAATGTACCCATTTATTTTAGAATTAAACGAAAAAGACTGCCCAATTGGACAGTCTATATCATGTAAAAATTAGTTTTTACGTAATTTGTGAACTTCATCAGCAACGAATTGTACGTTTGTACCTACAATTACTTGAATGCTATTTTTACCAACAATATTTATACCTGGGACACCAGTTGCCTTAATTTTCTTTTGGTCAACCTTATCCATGTCTTTTACTTCCAAACGTAGGCGAGTTACACAGTTATCAACAGAGATTACGTTTTCGTCTCCGCCTAAACCTTCGTAGATTTGAGCAGCCATTGAAGCAAACTTTGTTTTACCATCAGCCTGCACTGTTGCTAATCCTTCTTCATCATCTTCTCTACCTGGAGTTGTAATATTGAACTTGGTAATTAAGAAACGGAAAACAAAATAGTAAATTGCAAAGAATACCACACCTTGCAGTAATAACATATATGGCATATTAGCTAAAGGTAATCTAGAACTTAATACAAAGTCAACAAAACCTGCACTAAATCCAAATCCAGCTGTCCAATCAAATGAAGCTGCGATAAATAATGAAATACCAGTTAATGCTGCGTGAACTACATATAATGCTGGTGCAACGAACATGAATGCAAATTCAAGAGGTTCTGTAACACCTGTGAAGAAAGAAGCAAAACCTGCTGCCAACATTAATGATGCAACTTGCTTTTTCTTTGCTGTCTTTGCAGTATGATACATAGCTAAACCAGCTGCTGGTAAACCAAACATCATAACTGGGAAGAAACCAGCTTGATACATACCAGTTACACCCTTTTCACCCTTTCCAGACCAGAAGTTACCGATATCATTGATACCTGCAACATCAAACCAGAATACTGAGTTAAGAGCATGGTGTAATCCAGTTGGGATTAATAAACGGTTAAAGAATCCATATAAACCAGCACCGATTGAACCTAGGTCACTAATACCTTTACCGAAAGATACAAGACCTGTGTAAACAACTGGCCATACAAAGAAAAGTACAGCAGAAGCAACAATCATTGCCACTGATGTCATAATTGGTACTAAACGTTTACCACTAAAGAATGCTAATGCATCTGGTAGTTGTACATGGCTAAAACGGTTGTACATTGAAGCCGCTACCAAACCTGAGATGATACCAATAAATTGGTTACCAATTTTACCGAAAGCTGCATTTACTGCCTCAGGGTCTACACCTTGTAGCATAGCTACCGTATTTGTTCCGAGTAAAGTAGTTACTACTAGGTAAGCTACTAAACCACTTAGGGCTGCAGATCCATCTTTGTCCTTCGACATACCTAAAGCTACACCGACTGCAAATAGGATGGACATGTTGTCAATAATGGAAGAACCAGCCTTAATTAAGAATGCTGCAATCGCACTTTCCGATCCCCAGCCTGTCGGGTCAATCCAGTAACCGATACCCATAAGAATTGCCGCTGCCGGCAATACTGCAACAGGTAACATCAAGGAGCGACCAAGCTTTTGAAGATACTTCATCATTTTAAGTTTCCTCCTAAAATATGTTTTTTTCGTCTATCTCTTTGGTGGTGGTCGTACATTTGAAAAAATAAAAAAACATTCATGAATAATTTCTACTTATAGCAAAATATTAACCGTTTTCATTTTAAACATGACCAAAGTAGTAGACAGTAAGTATTATACACATCAATTGTAGCACCCTAATTTTAAGTTGTCTATACCACTTTGTGCCAACTAGAGGAAAGATACTTTATTTAAACAACTTCACTATAAAATCGTTACTTTTATCTATCACAATATTACTAAAGGTGTATAGATTTGGGTAAATCTGTATATTAAAATGGGGTAAACCGTTGGATTATGGAGTGATTATATTGAAATTAGGTGATAAGGTTTTATATAAGAATGATTTATATGAGGTCCTTTACATCTATGAGAACGGAATGTACGAAATTAAAAGAATGGAATTCCTTCAAAGGGTAGAATTAGTTAATGAGCAAGAAATTGTATTATTTGTCTAACTAGAGGAAAGTGTCATTATTAAGAACAAAAGCGCAAGCGCCTTGGTCAGCCCCGACAAGCGCTGGAACCCCGACGAGGAGGCTGTTGCCGCCGCAGGAGGGGTGAAGCGACCTCGAGGGGCTAGGCGCTGGAGCTGGACTAGGATACCCATTTTTCAAAGTTATCCACATCATGAAATTTTATAATTTCCTAAACAATGAAAAATCCATTGTGCAATGAACAATGGATTATTTTTCGTTTATATATTTCTCAGCACAGCTCTGACAGGACTGCCATCACCATCTACAATTGGTAACGGTAAGGCAATTAATTCATAATCTCCTGGTTCTACATGTTCAAGCACAATTCCTTCCAGGATATGAATTCTATACTTATGTAAATTATGATGAGCTTTTAGTTCCTTACTATCAAGCGGATCAACCGAAGGAACATCTACCCCAATTAATTTAATCCCCTTTTCAGCCAAGTAAGGTGCCACCTCAGGCTGCAAATAAGGTATTGATTTAGGAAATTCCCCTTTGTCCTTCCATGATTGAGTACAGATTAATAATCTTTTTACACCTTCCAGGTCAAAGCCTTTTAATTCTCCAACTCCTATTTCATCACATTCCGAAACTTTAATAACCTTTGCTTTTCCAACATACAGGCTAAGATCTAGCTCATGAATCTTTTTACCTTTATTATCAAAATGAAAAGGTGCATCAACATGTGTACCGATATGGGTACTAGTTGTTACTTTTCCAACATTTACTGAACTTCCCTTGGCAATCGACCAGTTCATTTCTAACTCATAAGGTGTATCTCCTGGCCATTCTGGAATTCCTTGACGAAGCTGTTGCGATATATCAATTAATGTCACATGACTCACCTCTTTTTTTCTTTATCCCTATATTTATTCTAAACATTATAGATAAAATCCTTTTTTAGGCTTTCTTTTCACTTTTCCTAAACTGTAAATTTTCTTCATACATAAACCCACCAGTATAAGCGGAATCTAGAAGTGTCTTCTCAAAAAGAAGGTGTTGTTGTGAAAATAAAGCCATTGAGGAGGTACATGATGGGAATCTTAAGTGGAAATCCGAAAGAAGAACCAATGCATTATGGCGAGGTTTTTGGTGTATGGTCCCATTTACTAACAGCTAAAGGTATGGTAGCTGCTTACCAAACATTACTTAATCATACTGGTGATGACGATTTAAAGAAACTAATAGAAGACATCTTAGAAAACGGACTTAAACAAGAGATAGAAGAGGTCGAAGTCCTATTGAAGGAAAACGGTGTTGGATTGCCTCCTGCACCTCCAGAAAGACCAAATGCCTGCCTTGAGAATATCCCTCCGGGGGCACGCTTTATGGATCCCGAAATATCTGCAAAGGTTTCTGCAGATATTGCAGCTGGCCTGGTCGCTTGCAGTACGGTGATTGGACAATGTATCCGTGAAGATATTGCAGCAATGTATGGCCAATTTCATATGAAAAAGGCACAATATGGGGCAAAATTACTAAAGCTTAACAAAGAAAAAGGCTGGCTTGTTCCACCTCCCCTTCATATGAATGGCGCTGACGGCTGCTAATAACGAATACCAATAGTTACAACCTTTAAAAGCAGATTCTTATACAGAATCTGCTTATTCCTTGTGTGTATTATGAAGAAATTGTAACTTTTGCTCATTCAAAAAATGGTCACAATTCCGCCGGAATCTACTTTTTTACGGAATTAGTAACTTCTACCATAATCTGTTGATTATTAATTTTGAACCGGATATTATTTACTTGTGAAACATTTCACATACTTATGATGAGAGAGGGTTAATTATGAAAAAGTTATCTGTTTTTGTTTTACTTATTACATTAATTGCAACTATGGTTGGATGTTCAACAAATGAAGCATCAGCAGGTGAATCTAGTTCTTCTGGAGCTACAGGAGAAATTAAAATGGGACGAGTTAATTACGCTGCTCATGGTGATAAGTCATTTGCAGTAGCAGTTGTGGCAATGGATGGAGATACAATTGTCGGTGCATCAATTGATGAATTCCAGTTTTTAGATAAATCTGAAGCAGGCGTTGTTCCAGTTCCAAATTCAGATGGTGCATTTTCCGAAGGATACGCTGATGCAAATAATCCTTTAGCTTCAAAGGTGGACAGCACAGAGTATTATAGTAAGCATATGGCAGAAGCAGCTGGAGCTACAAATACAATTGAAGATAACTATGCAGCTATTGAAAAATATGTAACAGGTAAAACCATTAAAGACATAGAAGAAGTTTTAGCCGATCATTCACCTGAAGAAATGGTGGATGTCGTTAGTGGTGCCACTTTAGCTGATACATACGGATATGTAAAAACATTTATTGAAGCAGCTAAGGCGACAAAATAATTTATTTTTTAAAAGGGGCAAATGCCCCTTTTTTAATTTAAGGTACCTTTTCTGCTACTTCAACCTTTAGCTTTTATTCCCCTTCAAACTCCCCAAATCGTTCATACTTTCTATAATTACCAACCATACTTTTTATATGAAGAAGGCAAAATAAAAAAGTAAATCTAACAACATGTAAAAAGGGGGTTTTAATAATGCAAAGATTTACAAAACTAAGCATGTTTACTTTGATGTCTCTACTGTTATTACTTTCAGCGTGTAATAACAATAATGATAATGCGGCTGATAATAATCGATCAGCAGGTGTTAACAAGGTAAATAACGGCTATATAACAGACGAAAATAGACCTTTCAGAACAACTACTTCAAGTGATAAGTACCCGCATACTACTAAGGTTCAACACAATCAAGGTGAAAGAAAATATTTTCGTTTCATAAATAAAAAAATAGTAACACGACAACCTGCAGGATACAATGGTATTGCAAACGGTAACCAGCAGCAAAATGCTCCTTCACCAACACAAAATGTAACACCAACACCTGGTTATCCACAGGCTCAACCAGGACAACCTGCAGAGCAACAACAACAACCTGCTGCACAGCAGCCTGCACCAACAAATCAGGGTGCAATTACTGAAATTGAAAGACAGGTAATCAACCTTACAAATGAGCAACGTAAGAAAAACGGATTACCAGCGTTACAAGCCGATACTTCCCTAAGCAATGTCGCTAGAACAAAATCAGGTGATATGGCACAGAACAACTATTTCTCACATACAAGCCCAACATATGGGTCTCCATTTGATATGATGAGGGACTTTGGAGTGTCATATAGAACAGCTGGAGAAAACATTGCAAAAGGACAACCAACTGCTGAACAGGTTGTAAACGCTTGGATGAATAGTGAAGGTCATCGTAAAAACATACTCAATAAAGACTTTACCCATATTGGGGTTGGGCATAATCAAAACGGTGACTATTGGACACAAATGTTTATAGGTAAGTAAGCAGAATCCAGAAAAAAGCAGGGCTGACACTTATACATAAAGTAAGATGTCAGCCCTGTTGTTTCTGTTATTATGCTCGGATTTTCGCAAATTTGCGCTTTCCAACTTGGACAATAAGTCCGTCGGTAATGGCAACCTCTAAATGGATGTCTTCTATTTTTTCACCATTTAATTTAACGCCACCATTTTGAATCATTTTTCTTGCTTCACCTTTTGACTTTTGTAATTCTAATTCGACAAGTAGATCAATGATTGACATTGATGTTGCGCCTGACCAACTTACTTCAGGAATGTCTGTTGGTAGTACTCCTTTTTGAAAAACAGTCTTAAAATGATCTTCTGCTTGTTGTGCAGCAATTTCACCATGATACATTCGGACAATTATTTTACCAAGTAACATTTTCGCATCACGTGGATGTAGTGAATCATTTTCTAATTTCTGCTTAATCTCTGACTTCTCTTCTAATGAGAGATCAGTTACTAAATCAAAGTACTTTGGCATCATTTCATCAGAGATAGACATTGTTTTTCCAAACATATCATTTGGATTTTCGTCTACTCCAATGTAATTGCCTTTTGACTTAGACATTTTCTCGACGCCATCCAGACCTTCAAGAAGTGGTAGTAAGATAACAACCTGCTTTTCCTTTTCAAAATACTCCTGTAAGTGTCTTCCCATTAGGACATTGAAATGCTGATCATTTCCACCTAATTCAATATCACTTTCCAATGCTACAGAATCATACCCCTGCATTAACGGATAGAAAAATTCATGCAGTGAGATTGGTTTCCCTGTTGATAATCTTTCCGAAAAGTCATTTCTTTCTAATAGTCGTGCAACTGTAATACTCGCAGCTAAGTTAATAATATCCTCAAGGTTTAATGGAGAGAGCCATTTAGAATTGTAGTACAATTCGACCTTCTCCATATCCAATATCTTTCCAAATTGTTCGAAGTACGTTTTCGCATTGTGTTTTACTTCTTCGTCTGTTAACTGCTTTCGAGCAACTGATTTCCCTGTAGGATCTCCAATTTTACCTGTAAAATCTCCGATAATGAGTTGGATCACATGACCATTTTCCTGGAACTGTTTTAATTTATTCAAAACAACAGTATGACCTAAGTGAACATCTGGTGCTGACGGATCTAAACCTAATTTCACTTTTAAAGGTATTCCAGTAATAATCGACTTTGCAATTTTATTACGTAGTTCCTGAGCCGGAACAACTTCTTGTATTCCACTTGTATATAACGCAAATTGTCTTTCTAAATCTTGTAGTTGCTCATTCGTTAGTTTTTCTATAAAGTTCTCCATGTTTTCTCCTCCAGATTTTTTTAGACACAAAAAACCACGCCCCTAAAAAGGGACGTGGTTAAACATGCACGCGGTACCACCCTAATTGAAGATAATAAATCTTCCACTTAATCGAATAACGGTTCGTCCGTTCCTTGCTACTTTGACCTTTTATAAAAAGTTTTCACAAAGAAAGTTCAAGGAGGTAATTCACTTTTACCTATGTGCCGATTCACACCACCCACCGGCTCTCTGTTTCAGGGAGATAAATAGCTACTAATTCCTATCATTACTTAAGTATAAATTTTATATTATCGTTATTTTAAAGCAAATGTAGATAGAAAACAAGGAAAACCTCAAACTCTAATTTATTGTTGACTAAAACAAATAGTTAGACTATTATCTAATTAGATTTTTATTAAATCTGGATAAGGGGGCTACTTAGTATGAATAAAAATGTGATAAAGGTACTTGAGGATAAACGTGTTTACTTACGAAGAATTGAAAGTAGCGATGTTGATTATTTTCTTCAGAGCGTATCCAATCCAGAAATCCGTCGTTTAACTGGTACAACTGCATTTTTCACACATGCAAAGATTGAAGCTTTTCTAGAACAAATTACTACAGACTCTAGTCGGATTGATTTGATAATTGCCCTCCAGGAAAATGACCAAGTCATCGGCGATCTAGCCATTCTCGATGTAGACCACCAACAGCGAAACGGTAGCTTTCGAATAGCTATAACAGACGAACGTTATATGAGTAAAGGTTATGGAACAGAAGCTCTTCGATTAATTATTGATTATATGTTTAATACGCTTAACCTTAGAAGAATAGGTATTAATGTATATGCCTATAATTCACGTGCAATCAAAGCATATGAGAAACTTGGTTTTGTTCAAGAAGGGATTTTGCGCGAGGAACTTTATTATGATGGTCAATATTATGATAATATTTTGATGGGTCTATTAAAAAGTGAATATCGAAAATAATTTACATTAGTAATGCCCCAGCAGCTATCTGCAGGGGCACTTTTGTTTAGTCCTCTAGAGTTATATTAAATGCAATTTGCTGTATTCTTACCGGAACCTCACCGGATGGAGTTCGCAATAAGACTTCTTCTCCTAATTTACGTAAGAGCAGTTGTCTACCCACAGGTGATAAAAATGAAATCCTTCCTTCATCCGGATTTGATTCTTTTGGTAGACAGATATGATAAACCTCTGGATCGTTATCACCATCAAAAAGAACCGATACTTTAGTTCCAATAAAGACCTTGGGTATTTCACGAGGTACTCCTCTTTGTGTAAATGACTCTACGTATGCTTCAAGTTCACTCACATATAAGTTAAAGAAATCTTCTATTCTTTCAGGTACAGGAGTATTTAACATATATAACCTTGTTAACTCTTGTATATTTTGGTCTATATACTCCAACTGTTTTATAAAAACATTGGTATCAAGTTGATTAATGTTATGGTTCATAGTACGTAACCTCCCTACTAGGATCAAACACCCTGCAAAACTTCAACTCTAATTTCATCTGAATTACCTCCTTTTACATATAAAAATAGAGACCCTTCCTCGAAAAGAAGAGTCTGCCATACATTTCCAATAGTAGCATATTTAAGTATATAAGACTAGCAAACTAAGAGTACCTTCATTGGTATATTTTCAACAAAAATACAGGTACCTCTTTCATGGTACCTGTTTTCCTATTACTATTCGGTTACTTTTTTTCGCGAGTTCACCTTTCTCGTTCTTGCGTCCTCTGGTCCCTAGGGTACGATTCTCTACCTTTTGAATTATGCTATCACAAGCTGAATTAGATTATCAGAGGGATCCGTGGTCTCTACCACACCATTTACTTCATTCACATATGCATCAATAGCTTGTAGATTTTTAATCGTTTCCTGTAATGCCGCTTCATTTGGCAAAACCAATTGGAATGACTTTAATCCAGCACTATTTTCAGAAGGTGCAGGAGCTCCAACTCCATTCCATGTATTTAATCCGATATGGTGATGATAACCACCAGTCGAAATAAATAATGCTTGCGCTCCATAACGGGTAACAACATCAAAACCAAGCCCTTTTGTATAATACTCTTCTGTCTTATTTAATTCGGATACATGTAGATGGATATGTCCCATCACAGTTTCACTTGGAAGTCCTTTCCACGGCTCGCCTTTACCTTCTGCAAGTACACCTTGCCCATCAAGGGGGTCAGTAACCATTTTTACTTGTCCTGCCGACCATTCCCAAGTTTCAGAAGGACGATCGGAATAAATCTCGATACCATTACCATCTGGATCATCTAAATAGAGTGCCTCACTAACTAGATGGTCTGAGGCACCTATTGGAATATTTTTTTGCACTAAATGGTACAAAACTCTTCCAAGGTCTGCTCTTGTCGGTAAGAGGATCGCAAAATGATACAATCCTGTTTTACGCGGTTCCTTTGGAGTAATTCCTTCTGGTTGTTCAAGTGATAATAACGGATTTTTTCCATCAGCAGTTAATAATACCTTTCTTTCGGATTTCTCTAGAATTTGAAAACCGATAATATTTTGGTAAAACTCAAGCGAACGCTCTAAATCCATAACCTTTATATCCACTATCCCTACAAATGTATAAGGCGGTCTTTGAAATTTCATTTTAAAAGCCTCCTAATGGCAATATTTTCACTTCCGTTACTAACTTACTTTATGTAAGTAATTATATTTTTGTAATAAATATATGTCAAGTAAGTTTATTATTTCTCACAATAAGCTATAATATGTATATAGGAGTGGTGGGATATGAATACAAATATAATTTGCCCTAGATTTGAAAAAGCAATGAATATATTAGGTCAGCGTTGGACGGGACTCGTTATTTATCAATTATTAACTGGACCTCAGCGCTTTTGTACAATTGAGTCATCCATTGGCATTAGTGGGAGAGTTCTCTCAGAACGACTTAAGGATCTAGAGAATCAGGGGATTGTAAAACGAGATGTTTACCCAGAGACACCAGTTCGAATTGAATATTCCTTAACAGAAAAAGGGTTATCTTTAAAGCCTTTAATGGACGAAATTCAAAAATGGTCACAAGATTGGATTCAAACCGATACAAACAAAGAGTAAAAGCAGATTGTCACTATAACAATCTGCTTTTTTTGTATTTAAGGAAGATTACAATATCTATACATACGTGTAATTTCTTTTCTTCTGTCGCCTATATCGCTCTGCGTTCGCCCAGTCTTAATATTAATACGACTCAAGTCTTACAATAAAATAAATCGGTGGTGCATTCCGGTACCATGAGGATCACCTGTAGAATGAATGTATCAAGTAAAGAAGGCAGGTAATCATATTGAAAAAAATAATGACTATTTTTTTAATCCTTATTGGAATTTATCTTGTATTTACGAATATAGACCGAATCCCATGGGTCCCCTTCGGGAAATCAGAAGACTCTGTTAAGGTAACCGACCGGATTGATAAGATAGAAATTGATATTACTTCTATAAAGACCGAAGTTATTCCAGATAAGCGTAATGATGTGAAAGCTGTTTTACAAGGAAAAGGCGAAGTCATTGTTTCAAAAAGTGGAGATACCATACTTGTAGAATATGAAAGAGGACTTTTTCATTGGTCCCCATTTAATAGAAGATCTAATTTAACAATATATGTACCTGAAGACTTTGACCAGGATATGAATCTACGGGTCGGCTCTGGCCATATAGAGTTAACAGAATCACCTATGAAGTTAGATGAGTTATCAGTAGAAGTACATTCAGGTAATGTAAAACTACAACAACTTACTGTTCAGGAATTTGAGCTTGATATTGCGTCCGGTAACGCAACGATAAAAGGACTTTCTGCAAATGAAGGCGATATTGATGTCCGTTCTGGAAATGCTACGATAGAAGACTACACAGGTAAACTGCTTGCGGATGTTTCTTCAGGTCGATTAAAAGCTGAAATCACAAAACTAACCGATTCTATTTCAGCTGATGTTAATTCAGGTCTACTGGACTTAGACCTACCAGATGATGCCGATTTCACCCTAACTGGTAAGAAAAGCAGTGGGTTCATTTCAAACGACTTTACACTTAAAAATATCGAAAAAAGCGGAAATACGATAAGTGGGATTCATGGAGATGGTACACACCCAATTGAACTCAAGGTATCTAGTGGTAAGATAGATATCAGGTAATCACAAAGGATTTCCCTTAATTTAAACGTAACAAAGGCTTAGAGTATTTTTACTCTGAGCCTTTCTAGTAGTTTGCTGTTATTAACTAACGATTTAACTGGAAAGCCAATCATTTTTTATAAGCTTATAATAATGATACTTTTGACCCTCAATTTCAATATCGCCTACAAGATTAAACCCACTTTTTTGAATCACTTTATTTGAGCTAAGATTTTGTATAAGAGCAACAGCATTTAAAACTTCGACGTCGGTATTCTCAAACAGATAAGTTATCAGTCCATTTACTGCCTTTGTTGTGTAGCCTTTATTTCTGTAGTGTTTCGAAATTGCATAAGCGATTTCTCTATTAGGTGCAGGCAGTTCTTCTTTTATTCCTGTATAGCAAAATCCTATAAACTCCTCTGTTTCCTTTAGAATAATTCCTAATTTTAAATACTGTTGTTCTTCAATGCTAGGCACCGCTGCTAAAAATCTTTCATTGGACGGTATTTCATAATTTAATACCCACTCAAAACGTTGCTCTCTTGTTGATTTCCAATCTGGTAAATATTCATAAACTTCAGGCTGCGAGGTAATTTCATATATTGCATCTACATCTTCAACCCTAAATTCACGTAGTAAAATTTCACCACAATCGATTGTAAATAAGTTTTTCAAAATTCCACCTCGCCTTCATAAACATACTTTCGATTTATTGGCCCGTTGTTTTTCTATTCTATTTATAAGCAGGCACCCCTAAAAGCTCTTCCAGTCCAACTATTTCGAAACCTTTATCTTGCAGCGATTCTATCAACTCAGGCAATGCTTCATATGTATCATACTCATCAGAATCGGTGTGCATGAGAATAATGTCTCCATTTCGGATATTATCAAGTGAGTTTGATAGTATCACATCTGTACTACGTTGTGCCCAGTCCAATGAGTCAATTGACCAGATTACAATATTCGTTCCCTGATCCTTAGCAACTTCTACAACCAGTTCATTCGTTGAACCATATGGAGGACGCATTAATGCAGGCTCTTGACCAATAATGGATTCTATTACATCCGCTGCCTGCTTAAATTCTGTATTTACTTCATCTTTTCCTAACTTTGTTAACTCGACATGATTATAGCTATGGCTAAGTACAAGATGCCCCTTTTCAAATGCTTCTTTAACCACCTCTGGCTGCTTTTCTGCTTCACTTCCTAAAAAGAAAAAATTACCTTTTACTTTATATTTATCTAGAATCCCTATAACAGCCGAGGTTACTGTATCATCTGGTCCATCATCGAATGTTAATGCTACCTTTTTTTCGTTTTTTCCATTAATGAATACGCTCTCATTTAATTTCGAGAATTCAACTATTTCTCCTCTCCATTGCTCCATAGACTCTCTAACACCGTCTGATAGATAAGGAGATTCTCCCTTAATGTCGATGAGGTAATCTGACTTCCAAGAGGTATCGATAGGAAATCTGGATTCAGGTTGAGCATCATCTTTTTGTCCCAATTCATGTTTATCTTGAGGCATGTCGCCAGCCACTTCTTTATTCTTTGAATCACATGCCGTCGCTATCAACATTGTACTTATTCCAAGGATTACTATTTTACGAAGAATAGTCAACTTATTTTCCCCCATTCTCTATAAATCTATTGTTGTTACTTTAACTATACATATAAAAGGTCTAAGAAACTAGCTATTATTGGTATACGGTTTCACCATTTAGTTGAAATTTGGTATGATAATACGTAACTAAAAAACAAAGTTATACTTTATTTTCCAAAATAATACTGACAAAATATTCAATCTATTTTATTATTAACTTACAGAATTTTCACCTGGGAGGTTACATAATGAGTATTGCACTCATTTCCGATATTCACGGGAACATGACTGCACTTGAAGCTGTTTTGGACCACATAACAAGAAGAAACATTAAAACAATTATCTGCCTTGGTGATTTGATCGGAAAAGGGCCAAATTCAAGTGCTGCAGTTGACAAAATTAGAGAGGTTTGCGATATAGTCATACTTGGAAATTGGGATGACTTTATTCAAAACGAACATCCTGACTTAGCCATTAGGTGGCATCGCAATCAGCTTGGAAATGAGCGTTTGACCTATTTAGGCACTCTTCCATTTCACTACGATTTTTACATGAGTGGAAAATATATTCGGTTATACCATGCTTCCGCAAAAAGCGTCCACCATCGGGTCTTGCCAATGAAACACTCCGATGAAGAAAAGATGGCCATGTTTGATAAAACAGAATTGATTTCGCCACTTGAAGAAGGGAAAACCCCAGATATCATTGGTTACGGTGATATTCACGCAGCACTAATCGAGCCGATTGGTTCACACAAAACACTTTTAAACGTTGGAAGTGTTGGGAACCCCCTTGATATGACGCAGGCATCATTCGCAATTTTACATGGTGACTATCAATCTAGAGAAATCGCTCCGTTCTCAATCGAAATTGTCCGCGTCCCATATGACATTGAAAAAGAAATACAGATTGCAAAAGACATGGAAATGCCAAACATAGAACCTTATGCTAAAGAATTAAGAGAAGGCATATACCGTGGGGCGCCGAAAAAAGAATAAAATCAGGATACTCTGAGAACTCCATTGCTTTTAAGCTATTCTGAATGACTGTTTTTAGTTGTTATATATGTTATAAAAGTGTGATTGGAGCGCATGGCACGAGACTCCTCGAAAATGCTTTGCATTTTCTTCGTGCGTGGGAGAATTCAAAGGAGCCTTTCAAAGTCCTGCGGGAAAGTCATAGGATCGTCTACTAACGACCGCCACGTCCTGTGGCGAACGTAGACGTCAGCACATCCTGTGCAAGTCAGGTGAGACCCCGCAGGAGCTTGCGACCTGTCTAGCTTCAGCGGCTAGAAACTCGAGAAATTTCAACTCCTCCGTCAGAGGCAAAAGGCACCTCTTTTGTCGGAGTCTCCAATTTCCTCGTTTCTGGTCGAGCCGCTTCAGCATTTCAGTGAGGAGGCTCACGGTCCGCCCGCGGAAAGCGAGTGCCAGGAGCGGAAATCACCACCACTCTAAAGAACTTCGAAAAAATTTTAGCAATAATTATTTAGAAGTGGATAGGGAAGAAAAAATATCCAAATCCTGAAACTTGCATAGGCAAATTCCCTAGTTGTAAAATATAATAATAATCCGTAAAGAATGCATAAAAAACATTCTGATTGGATATAATCGTAAAACTCAGTTTCTCTAAGCAACGGATGTTAGCCTCAATGTTTATATAATTTTACTTTGAGAGGAGATTCTCCATGTCTACCAATAATGAAGCAAAAAAAGAAATTACTGTAAACTCAACAGTTCAACTGAAGGGAATTGTAAAAGCCATCTTCAACGATTCCATTCATGTCCAAATTGGCGGCAAAATCATTACCCTACCTGCTTCCAATCTATTAAAGAAAAACGAGTCACCATTAACGTAAATATACAAACATAAAAGACATCGTCTGTCCGCCAAGTATTGGAGGATACGATGTCTTTTCTTATAAATTCATTTTTCTTTCTACAGAAATGGGTTATAGAAACGATTTCCATCATAAAACGTTACAATCATCGAAACAGCTAAAACCACCGTGAAAAAAACTAACGAAACATAGTCTATAGCTTGAAATTCCCTCATGCTGTACCAGGTACGTTTTTTGTTTTTACCAAACCCTCGAAGTTCCATCGCATTACTAATAACTTCAATTTTATCTAAACTTGATAATATTAACGGAATAAGGATTGAAGCAATATTTTTTACGCGCTTTGGTAACTTTTCCTTCCTAGACATATCAATTCCCCTTGCTTGTTGGGAACGTGCTATGTTCCAAAAGTCACGTTGAATATCAGGAATATAACGGAGAGCCAATGCAACTGCATAAGAAACACGATAACTAATTCCAATTCTGTTTAACGATGCTGCAAATTCACTTGGTTGTGTAGTTACAATAAAAAGCAAGGCTGCAGGAGCTACCGTGAAATATTTAATCGTAATATTAAACTGGTAAAAAAGCTGTTCAAGTGTAATGTTATATCTTCCTATTATTTCAAACACCACATGACTTGTCCCATAAACAGCAACTCCTTCTTGTGGTGAAAATAAGTAGATTGCCAGATTATTAAGAAGCAAAAATACCAAGATAAAAATAAGAACAAAGGAAATTTCCTTAATCTTTATCTTTGACAGTTTAAATATCACTAAGCTAATAAAAAATAAAAAAAGAAGAATACGTGTATCATAGGTCAACATTGCTGCAAAAGACCATAAAATAAAGCAAATTAGCTTGGTTGCTCCTGTAAGTTGATGTATAGGTGACTTACGCTCAATATATGATAGCATCTCTACTGCCATGTATGACGTACCCCCTTATCATACGCAATAAATCGCTCGATAAATTCTAACGGCTCGGTTATCTCTGCTCTTTTAGCTAACTCAAATAAAGAGGTTTCTTTTAAGTTTGCTTTTTCGATGATCAGAGGTTCGGATAGCACGCTAGCCGCAGATTTGTCTGCAATTTTTTCCCCATCCGCAATTACAATTGCACGAGGAGTATATTCAAGCATGAGGTGCATATCATGGGTAATCATCATTACAGTTACACCCTGTTGGTTTAATTCAACTAGAAACTCCATAATTTCTGTATAATGGCGTAAATCCTGGCCAGCCGTTGGTTCATCTAGAATGATTACCTCTGGTTCTAAGATGAGAATTGACGCGATTGTAACCCGCTTTTTTTGACCAAAACTTAACGCAGATATCGGCCAGTTGCGGTAAGGATACAATCCACAAATTTTCAATGTTTTTTCTACCCGCTCTTTTATCTCTTCGGCAGGTATTCCACGATTAACCAAACCGAGTGCTACCTCATCAAAAATCATATGCTTTGAAATCATATGATTTGGATTTTGCATAACCATACCAATTCGGAGTGAACGTTCTTTTATGGTATCCTTTGTAATATCTATTCCATTTAATAATATTTTACCTGCGCTTGGTTTTTCGAATCCACAAATAAGTTTTGATAATGTTGATTTACCTGCTCCATTTTTGCCAACGATACTTACCATTTCTCCCTTTGAGATAGAAAAAGAAACATTCCGTATCGTTTCATTTTTACGATTGTAGCTAAAAGAGAGATTTTCTACTTCTAGAATAGGTTTTGAATAAGTTATATGTTTAGGGTACGTGACCTTTTCAAACCATTCTTTAAGCTGCTCCTTACACATATTTACCTGAAACGTATCAATATGAGATGGCTTCATGTCTTCTGTAATCGAACAACCAGCATATTTCACTGCTTTTACATATAAGGGCTCCCGTATGTGGCGTTCTTCTAGAATTGCCTTTGTTAATAGCTCATCAGGATTCATGTCACCTACAATGCGGCCATCATCAACTACAATTATCCGATCTACATGGCGATAGAGAACGTCCTCTAAACGATGTTCTATAATAACCACTGTTGTATTCGTTTCCTTTTGAATTCGATCAATTAGATTAATTGCATGTTTACCTGTTGCCGGGTCGAGATTAGCTAACGGTTCGTCAAATAAGAGAATGTCAACTTTATCTACCATAACTCCAGCTAAGGATACACGTTGTTTTTGACCTCCTGATAATCGATGTATGGAAGAATTAATGTAGCTTTCCATATCCACCATTTTTGATACTTCTTCTACCATATTAAACATGTCTGACTGAGGGACAGTGTCATTTTCCAATGCAAATGCAATATCCTCACCTACTGTAAGACCAATAAATTGCCCATCTGGATCTTGTAATACAGTCCCTACCAATTTTGAAAGTGAGAAAATATCGAGGTCTTTTGACTCTTTCCCCATAATCTTAAGCGAGCCTGTTATGTTTCCCTTATAAGAAAAGGGAACAAGCCCGTTCAAACAATGCCCGATCGTGCTTTTCCCTGACCCCGAAGGTCCAACTATCAAGACCTTTTCACCTTCATAAATGGTTAAATCTATATCCTGAAGAGTAGGTGTTGTCTGACTTCGATATGTAAAGCTAAAATTTTTAAATTCAATGACTGGTTTTCTCATCATACTCTCCTGTAATACAGAACTACTTACTTTAAGTTACAATTCTTTTGTAAGACTGCCGCTTTGACTACGAGTTTTTGCATAAGCAATTAATAATATTGTACCAATGATACCGACTGTTAGCATATTTGACCCACCAGCCACAAGTCCTTGCACATATACTTTGTTTGCTGGTTCAGCGTAGATCCAGATATCTAATGTTGGAGCAACTACAAACCAGCCAACTGCTTGAGCTAGTACCTGTACAATGTTAAATGTAATAATCTTTTTTGCATTAATAATTCCGGATTCGATATCAATTTTATTTTTTGCTAATCCAAATAAAAACCCAACAAGCATTGAAACAACTACCCAGCTCCACCAAACTGAACCATACGAAATCGCATCATTTAGTGCATGACCGATTAACCCGATAAGTGCACCAGCAATTGGACCAAACACAACAGCCATTAATGCTAGGAAAGCATACGAAGTTTGAATTGTCGTATTTGGAATAGGCGATGGAATTGCCGCAAACTTTGCTAATACAAAAAATACAGCTGCTCCTATACCAATAGCTACAATCGTCTTAATAGATAATCCTTTCATAATCCTTCATCCCCCTAAAGTTTTCTAATTATTTAAACAAGAATTAATTATATATGATTTTTGGTATCTTGCGTATAGAAATTTTCCAATTTACACCTGTCTCGATATGGTACGCTTTCGCGAAGGAACCCTGGTTAATGGCCACTCCAATTTTATCTAAGGAGTTAATATATAATAAAGGCTCACCTAAATGGCTATCTGCAAAAGAACGACCATAGGTCATGATATTTTTATAAATTTGTCGTGTATCATTCTCTATCGTTACTTCAAAGGAATCCCCATAGCCAATTTTCAACCCAAGGAAAAGTTCACGATCAATATTCGTCCAAAGGTTTCCAAACCGAATATCCAGAATATCAATTGTACCTAGCACACTTCCATTTTCTATCTTTGCCTCGACCACCGGCAATTCAATAAGAGATTCAATCTCAACCTCTGGTCCTACACCCTCAAAGTCGATAACTCCGGTAGCAAGTCTCGCACCTGTAAAGGCATACACATCACGTCCATGGAACGTATATGACTCACCAGAAAAAGGTAACCGGTTAACATTTTCATCAATGATTCTAGCTTCTTTAACACCGATTTTTTTCTTAATATGTGTAATTGATCCATTGTCAGGAGTGACAATATAGTGATTCGTATTCGTTTTAACTACTACACTTCTTCGGTCAGAACCGACACCAGGGTCTACAACTGAAACAAACACTGTTCCTTCTGGCCAGTATGAAATCGTTTGATACAGACGATATGACCCTTCCCAAATATTGTATTGAGGGATATCATGCGTAAGATCAAATATGCGTAACGTGGGATCAACAGAGATTGCAACTCCATACATAGCACTAACAGCCCCATCACTTACACCAAAGTCGGTTTGTAAAACTAAATGATTCTTCATCAAAAATTCCTCCATTCTTTCAAGTAATATATGACAGCTATAAATAGGAAATGCGCAAGCGCCTTTGGAAAGATGATCATCGACTAAGTTCCGCCACGTCCTGTGGCGAACGTCGATGTCAACACATCCTGTGCAAGTCCGACAAGCGCTGGCCGACTAGAATCGCCACGTCCTGTGGCAACGTCGCCACTAGCACGTCCTGTGCGTCGAAACCCTGACGAGGAGGCTCGAAAAAAAGCAAAGCTTTTTTCCTGCGAGGATTAACCTCACGAAGCATTCCTTAGTGTTGCCGCCGCAGGAGGGGTGAAGCGACCTCGAGGGGCTAGGCGCTGGAGCTAGACACCAAAAATTAAGTTGAAGTTATTTCTATTTCAACTAAAAAAACCACGTCTTTATCGATTTCGATAAGGACGTGGTTTAGCACGCGGTACCACCTTAATTTACTATTTGCTCACACAAATAGCCTCAGCAAGTACGTGGGTTCTCCCATATACTGTGGTATTGATAACGAGTACCAAAACTCGCCGGAACCTACTCATAACACTGCGTTACTTTCAGCACGGAACTCAGAGGCCATTTTTCAGATTCGTATTTTTGCTTCTTTTCAGCTACCGAAGCTCTCTGTGTAAAATAACTAAATCCTACTTTTTCTCTTCATCGTCTTTAGGTCGTTCATAAGTTAAAACTGATTATAGTCCATCCATTTTAAAAGTTCAAGACTAAATTTCAAAATAATTTGTAAATTTTAATTATATTCTTTATATATTGCGCTTATCCTTTGTAAAATATCCACCAAAAAACCGTCCAAATGATGTTGAACGGTTTTTTCAATCTTAGATTAATGCCTTTTTCAATTTTTTTAAATACCGATAACGAATGAAAAAGAAGTAAAGAATTTGAGCTACTAAAAATGCAGCAAGTACAAGGATTACTTCCGTAGCTATTGATAATTGGTAAAAGCTTTGTAACGCTGCGAAAGCAAAACCACTGTGCACAAACGCCAAGGCAATTGGTACAAAAAATAATAAAGCTAATTGATTCGTTACAATTTTAGTAAGCTCCTGGTCAGTTAACCCAATCTTTTTGATAGTCAGGTATTGCCTCGTATCATATTCTAAATCTGCATATAATCGGAAATAAAGGAAGCTACCTGCCGCTAGGAAAAATACGGCTCCTACTAATAATGCTACGAAAAACATCATTCGATACATGCTCAGCATCTTCTCATTAATTGTACCTCTAACAATAATGGAATACGGGTTTTCCTCAGAAGAATACGCCAGTCCTTCTTCTACTAGATTGTCTAACATTCCATCTGTATTCTCTACTTCATTCGTGTAAAAACCATAAAAGGTTTCAGTATGATGTGCATCTAACTTTTCATATAACTCATCACTTACAACAACACCTTCATTTTCAATTAACTGAAATGGCATTACAACGTGCTCAGTCATATGACTTGGAGCAATTTCAATATGATTCTGCTCTAAAACATAGGTTTCAGGCAGATATTGTTCAAGAACAGACTGTCTTATAAAAGCTACTTCATTCCCAGTTAAATCCGCTTCGGTAAACTCATAGCCTGCTTCCTGCGCTATAATCTTATAGTCAGAAAACCTTATAACAACTAACTCTTTTTCCGGATACTTTGTGGTTGAGGATTGAATATCTACTACCTTCACAGGGACCTGATTGGAAGTATATGAAATACCTCTTTCCTGTAGTTCTTGTTCAATTTGTTGTAAATTTTGTTGATGGATTGGTTTATCATCAATTGCTAAATAACTAATTTCTGCTGGAAACTCCACTTGGGACTGATCCGTTAGAACCTTAGTGGAGGATAAGGCACCTACTGCACAAAAAGCCACCGCAGATACAATCGTTACCATAAAAAACATTCTAGCATTATCCTTTAATCGGTATGCTAAGTTAGAAATCGTAACGATATTGGTTTTTTTCCAGAAAAAGAAACGGCTTCTTTTTACGAGCCTTATTAAAAAAACTGATAACTGGGTATAAAAAAAGTACGTCCCAACTGTTGTCATCGCAATTACTGGTAACATCCTAAATAGCATTGTATGCAATGTGGAAGTAGCTGCTAAATAATAACTTACAATTAATAGTAACGCAGACAAAATAGAAAGAGCAATCGATACTTTTGGTTCCTTTTTTGGCTTTTGTCCAGCTTGAAATAAATCAATTAACTTATTACTTTTTACAAGTATCGTTGTAAATAATGATATTGATAAAAATAATAAAAGAAACGCTCCAACTGTTAACCCTATAGCCTTTTTAGAAAAGTAAAATGGCAGTTGTTCAATTCCAATCATGTTGGAACCCACCATTAAAAAGAGTTTCCCCGTAAGTAATCCGGTTGCAATACCTACAATAATTGCCCCAAAACCAATAATCATATTTTCTAAAAATACCATACCGTTCAATTGAGGGCGGGTCATCCCGTGCATCATTAAAATACCGAACTCATGTTTACGTGACTTTAAAAATGTACTTACAGAATATAGTACAAAAAGAAACGAAAACACATACATAAGGACCTCAGCTATCACCATCATCTGAATAGCAAGCCCAGCTGTTACACCACTTTTAATATCAGGATGAAAAATAAACAACGCATACACAAAGAAGATTAACACTGAAAACGCACTGCTTAGAAAATAAGCTGCATAGGTACGTTTGTTACGTACGACATTTCTATAGACGAACTGTGGAAAGGTCACTGCTGTCCCCTCCTAACAGTGCAAGCATATCAATGATTTTTTGGAAAAAGGCCTGGCGATTATCACCACGATAAATTTCGTTATATAAGCGACCGTCTTTAATAAAAATGACCCGGTGACAGTAGCTCGCAGCTACTGCATCATGTGTAACCATTAGGATTGTCGTTCCATCATCTTTGTTAATTGTTGAAAAAGTCTCCATCACATCTCTTGATGATTTGGAATCCAGATTACCAGTCGGTTCATCAGCTAATACAAGAGAAGGAGCATGAATAATTGACCTCGCAATTGCAGTTCGTTGCATTTGACCACCAGAAATCTCATAGGTGCGCTTTTTCAGAATAGAATCAATCCCTAGCTTTTTGGCAACCTCTAACAGCTTTCGATCCATTTCCTTAACACTTACTCCATCCAGGGTTAAAGGTAGCACAATGTTTTCTTCAACAGTTAACGAATCTAATAGATTAAAATGCTGAAATACAAATCCAAGTTCATGGCGTCTAAACAATGCGGTTTTCTTTCTATTTAGCTGATGTGGATTTTGCTGGTTGATAAAAACCTCGCCAGATGTTGGTTTATCGATCGTAGCAATTAAATTTAATAGTGTCGTTTTTCCGCTTCCAGAAGGCCCCATAATTCCAACAAATTCGCCTTTTTCAACAGAGAAGTTAATAGAATCAAGGGCTTTATGAGAAACTTGCCCACTATATATTTTTTCAATTCTTTTTACATCTAAAACTGGCATCACTTTCACTCCTTGTGCTTTTTTCTATCCTAATTTTACCTATTATCCTGCTATTACAACCACTTAATAGGCTTACAGTTTTCTTACAGATTTGTAAGATTACTAAAAGAAAATACGCACAATCGTACCCTGTCCTACAGTTGATTCAAGTTCAATCCGGTGACCAAGCTTTTCGCAGATCTCTTTTGATAGATAAAGGCCCATGCCTGTTGATTCTTGAAATGACCTGCCGTTCTCACCAGTAAAGTATGGATCAAATACTCTTGTTAAATCACCAGGCGGTATTCCCACACCTTCATCTTCAATTTCAAGTACTTTGTTTATGCCACGAGTATATGCTCTAAAGTGTATTTTGGCATTTTCCTTTTTGGTATAGCGAATGGCATTTGTAAGTAACTGATTAATCACAAACGATAGCCATTTTTCATCAGAGGTAATGATTAGTTGTTTTTCTATATCAATTACCGGAAAGATTCGATTCCTAATAAATAGCCGTTTTTGGTTAGAAGTTGCTTTACGTACCACTTTTTCTAAATCTAGCATTTCTACATAAAAATCACGTTCAAATGTATCTAATCTTGCGGTATAGAGGACTAATTCTAAACCCTTTTGTAATCTATCGATTTCATCTTTAATTGCCGATGAACGTGGATCATCTTCATTTTGGACCATCAAATGCAAAACAGACACCGGTGTTTTCATTTGATGAACCCATTGGTTAATAAATTGGATATGGTGATCCAGTTTGTTTTTATACGTATGTAAATCTGTTCTATATAAACGGAACTGGCTATCAAGAAGCTGATGGAGCGCGTCACCAAGCGGTGAATTTTGATCAATGTTCGTAAACTCATCTAGTGAAGTAAAAGGTTGCTCTAATCGCTTGTAAAAATTACGATTTCTTAGATAGCGATATATAAGATAACCCGCAAATAATACTGAGCTTAATAAGGCAGCATATAAAATAATGCTAAAATTCCTGTACCCGTCTAGGAAAAAAATAATAGATATAACGACTAATTGTATGATGTAAATAAAAATAAGAGGGAACTGCTCGCGAATAAATAATTTCATTCCTCAGTCCCCCATGTTTTTAACAAACGATACCCTTGTCCACGAATCGTTTGTATTGCATCATTAATCTGCAAAGCAGTAAGTTTTTTACGTACCCTGGTCACATATACATTAAGTGTATTATCGTCCACAAATACTTGATCATCCCAAATCTTTTCTAGTAGAGTGTCCCTGCTCACTACCCGTTCGTGTTTTTGCATCAATTCATCTAAAATAATCGCCTCAGTATGACTGAGCTCAATTGAGTTACCATCTAAAGTTAATGTCAATCGTTCCACATCGAGAGTTAATCCAGATACTGTTATGCTACGGCCATTTTGATTGCTTGCATAGGAACCATACGCTCGGCGAAGCTGACTATTTATTTTTGCAGTAACTAATTCATAATCAAATGGCTTTGTAATATAATCGTCCGCCCCATTTTCCAGTGCCATTACCTGATCCATTTTGCCATCTCTCGCCGAAATAAAGAGAATTGGGCAGGTAGACTTGTTCCGAATTTGTCTACACCAAAAATAGCCATCAAATCTCGGCAAATTAACATCTAATAACACAAGATGTGGTGAAAAAACCTCAAACTCAGCTACTACATTTTCAAAATTAACGATTCCCTTTGTTTCAAATCCGAATTTTTCTAAATGCTCCCCTAACAAACGAACAAGCTGTTTATCATCTTCAATGATCAGTATCTTAAACATGGCTCTACCCCTTCGTTATCTAACTACCTCGATTGTAACGAATAGTTAATTTTTAGGAAAGAAAAAAGTGGCCCGAGTGATGGACCACGCTAATTAGTAGTTTTTTGTCTTAGCTTGAGTTTGAGGCCAGATGATGTTTTCTACTTTTTCATAGAAAGCTAACAGTTTTGGGACTAACTTAATTTTCGGTACTGACACGTAAGTTATTAGTGCTGCGATAATTGCTATAAGTGCTCCGACAAGTATGTCCATTGGATAATGGACACCTACCCAAATCCTTGAGATACCAGCAAGGAGAGCAAGACCTATCCAGATTACCCCACTCTTTCTATGGTAAAGGAAGAATGTAAAGCAAAATGAAAAGAATAAAATTGTGTGATCACTTGGAAACGAGTTGTCTATCGCTTTTTCAATTAACTGGTTTACATTGGATAGCTCCGCAAACGGCTGTTGATTGGAGTGGAACATCCCCGCTACTTTTCCTACTACTTCAGCTAGTATAAAAGCAATTGCTGCATTTATGACCATTATTCTGTTTTGCTTTATCCTCGTAAACCAATAGATCAATGCCGCAAGAGCAAGAAAAAACACCATATATTCTGCTGTGAAAACAGCGACCTGATCTAAATGCGGGTACTCTTTCCCAAGATTGTTTATTTTGAAGAACCACTCTTCATTCAATTCCATCATTTCAATTTATCCTCCTTATGAATATCGCTAAGAAGAATATAGTTGTTTTTTATAAGTAGAAATATGGATGCAGATTACATTTCATTACAGTTTTGTAAGATTTGTTAGACAGTTAGTAGCAAGTGGTCTATGATACTAGTAAGTAAATAAGAAAGGAAGTGGAATATGATTTATAAACCCCTCATTGAATCAAAGGAACTAATTTTACTACGGATCATAAACAACCGCATGAACACCTCTGCAAAAGAAAAACAATACTACTACAATCTAGAAAAAGGATTTGAAGGAGAGAAACTATTTGCTGCTAGCATCGAAAAACTGTCTAATGATAGGATTATCATCCACGACTTGCTGCTTGAGTATAACAACACCCTCTTCCAAATCGATACACTCCTCATTGCCCAAACCCATATATACCTTTTTGAAGTGAAAAATTTCGAAGGTGATTATTACCTTGAAGGTGACAAACTGCTCACATTTTCCGAAATAGAAGTAAAAAACCCCTTGCTACAATTACAACGAAGTGCATCTCTCCTACGTCAACTACTCCAAAAAGCAGGAATTACACTTCCCATTGAAGCTAACGTTGTCTTCGTTAACCCTGAATTCACCTTATACCAAACTCCAAAGAATGTCCCTGTTATCTTCCCTACACAACTTACCAAATTCCTGGAAAAGATAGAAAAAAACCCATCTAAACTAAACCAAAAACATCACAATCTAGCAAAAAAGTTAGTTGCCATGCATATAACAGATTCTCCGTTTTCCAATCTGCCAGCGTATACATATGATGGACTTAAGAAGGGGATGACTTGTTTGGGGTGTGGGGGGGTTTTTTGCAACTTAAATAGAATAAACCTTATTTGTAAAAAATGCGGTTGTTGCGAAACAGTAGATTCGGCAGTACTTAGGAATATAGAAGAGTTTAGGCTGCTTTTTCCTGAAAGAAAACTTACAACTAATGTTGTTTATGATTGGTGTGGGGGGATTGGACCCAAAAAGCAAATTAAAAGGATTTTAGCAACGAATTTTAAACAAATTGGAGATAAGAGATTTACGTATTACGTAAAGGAATAGTGTTTTATACTTTCAATCGACCGAGGTTCGGTTATGCATGCTATCTCAAGCAGTTAGACTCGTTCTTATCGACCGAGATTCTACTCCACATGCTTTCTCGGGCGATTAGAACCGCTCTTATCGACCGAGATTTGGCTCTGCATCCTTTCTCGGGCGATTAGAACCGCTCTTATCGACCGAGATTTGGCTCCGCATCCTTTCTCGGGCAGTTAGAACCGTTCTTATCGACCGAGATTCAATTCCGCATCCTTTCTCGGGCAGTTAGAACCGTTCTTATCGACCGAGATTTGGCTCTGCATCCTTTCTCGGGCAGTTAGAACCGCTCTTATCGACCGAGATTCGGCTCCACATGCTTTCTCGGGCTGTTAGAACCGCTCTTATCGACCGAGATTCAACTCTACATGCTTTCTCGGGCGATTAGAACCACAAAACCACAAAACCAAAAAACACCCGCCGCACCCCCCGCCCCCAAAAGAGACAGTACCCCGAGTGTTTCCCGCCACCTACAAAATCGGTGACAACAGCCTAGAAATTGATTCCTTAAATCTCACTTTTAAATTGCGTTGCTTGTATTGCTCATAGGTCAGTAGTTTGGATAGTTTGATGTCTTCTTTGAAGATCTCGGTTAGTTTTTTAGAGATGGCTTCATCGTATAAGAAGGCATTCACTTCGAAATTCAGTCTAAAGCTGCGGACATCGATGTTGGCCGTTCCTACTGATGAGATTTCTTCATCGACTACAATTGATTTCGAGTGGATGAACCCATTACTGTAAATGTAGACATTGGCTCCGATATGAAGCAGCTCCCCGATATGGGAGAGCGTTGCCCAGTACACAAATGGGTGATCTGGTTTATCCGGAATCATAATATTTACTTCTATGCCAGACAGACATGCAATCCTAAGCGCATCCAACAAGCTTTTGTCAGGGATGAAGTATGGTGTTTGGATGTAGATTGATTTTTTTGCAGAAAAAATCATTCGGATATAGCCATTCTTAATTTGCTCGAATTCCGAATCAGGTCCGCTTGTTACAATCTGAATTCCTACGTTCCCTTTTTTTCCATTATCTTCAGAAAACAGTTCCGGTGCATAGGTTATATCAAAATGTCTTGAAGCCTGGTTCCAGTCCAAGATGAATCGAGCCTGCATTGCATTAACGGCTCTGCCCGTAATCCGCAGATGGGTATCTCGCCAGTAACCGAATCTCCTGTTTAATCCCAGATATTCATCTCCAACGTTAAAACCACCAACATATCCTATTTTTCCGTCAATGATAACAAGCTTCCGGTGATTTCTAAAGTTTAGACGTAGATTGAGAAAACGTAATTTAGATGGGAAAAACACTTCAACTTGCCCACCCGCTTCACGGAACTCTCTAAAAAACCGCTTTGTCAGTTTACGGGAACCAAGCTCGTCGTAAAGGACGCGAACTTTTACACCTTCCCTCACCTTATTTGTGAGAGCTTCCATAAGCTTTTTCCCTAATCTATCATTTTTTATTATGTAATATTGTAAATGGATGGACTCTTTTGCTTTTAGAATATCCCTAAACAATCGATTAAACTTTTCTGTTCCGTCTGTAAACAACTCAACTGTATTATTTTCAGTAAAAATGGCCTGGTCGTTTATTAGATTCATATAAATAAGGTCTTTATGCCTTCCTGACACTTGACTACCAAACTGAAACTCATTGGTTCTTAGCTCATTAAGCTGTGACTCCAACATTTTCTCTATTCCGATTTCCTGCAGGTCTTCCCATTGAAATAGATGGTCGCGACTCAAATTTCTGCCTATTAATAGATATAAAATAAAGCCAGCCAACGGAATAAAGAACAGGACTAATAACCAAGCCCAAGTAGAGCTTGCATCTCTTCTTTCACGAAAAATAACAATGACGGCAAATACGATATTTAATATAATGACCAAGCCGAGCAAAATAGAAGAGATGTTCATTCTATTACCCTCTCTCACAGTAATCATTCATTAGTATCAAATATACTATAGATAGCAAAATTTATGTAATAAAATGAACTTAATAAATCCAGTAGTGGAAAATATATGCATATTATTTCAATTCTAAAACAAGAAAGCCTGGCCTAACAACCAGGTTTTCCTACTTTCTATATATGTTTCTACTAATACTTAATGTAATTTCCCATCAACATACTTCCCGTAATCTGGAACCGCAATTTTGTCAAATTCGCTAACTAATTTTTTCAGATTGTATGTTAAAGTTTCGCCTGTCATCGGTAAGCCATGTCCGGTAACGGCAACGGCAGGATTTAGGTTTGCCAATGTTTCTACCGATTTTTTTGCTGCCTTCCAATCTGTCGTCAGGTATCTAGGTGGCCCGCTTATTTCTTGTTCTTGTGTAAATACTTTATACAATGACTCTTGTTTAACCGTTACAAATGCATCTCCAACAATTAGAGCTCGATCTCTCTCGCGAAACAAGGAAATATGACCTGGAGAATGTCCCGGGGTATGTATCCATTTAAACTCCGGTAGATGAGGGACAGTTCCGTCAGCAGGTAATTTCTCAACATGACTACCTAAATTAATAGGCTCATTAGGAAAAATTGGAGACATTTTTGCTACTAACCCTCCCTCGACAGTTGGATCGGGTTCTGGATAGCTCTGTTGTCCAGTTAAAAACGGCATTTCCAATTCATGAGCAAAAACAGGTACCTTCCAGTGATTAATCAACTCAATAATAGCACCAACGTGGTCAAAATGACCGTGAGTTAAAATGATTGCCTTTGGACGACTATTTGCACCAAATCGTTCCTCTGTCACCGAGATAATCTCATCTGCTGATTCAGGCATTGCCGCATCAATTACGACAAAATCATCTGAATTTGGCTCCCCTACTAACATAAAATTCACTACTTGAATGGTGTGAGTATATAAATCGGGTAAGACTTGAATACCAACTCCGCTACCTATTGAAGTTGCCGGTATCATTTTATAGTCACTACCGTACTGCATTTCGTTATCCATCGATATCCTCCTCCTTGTATTACAATATACAAGGATTAGTTTCTCTCGCAGGATATTAAATTATTTATCCCCTAAATCAAGAAGCCATTTGCGGAGTTTTGTTTTCGGATAATAAACGGTGCCATTCAATACGATATGCGGAATATCTGGATGTTCACTTACTAACTGTTTGGCATCCTCCTTTGATACTCCAATATAATAATGAATGTCTTTCTCTTTAATTAATTCGTCTAAGTCATCTTCCTCTAAATGTTCTAAAACTCCTTTTGCTTGCGGGTTATTAAAATTTTTCATACCGTCTCCAATGAAATATCCCGCTAACGCTATTCCAATTCCTAAAAATAACAAGCCCATTACATCTCCTCCTCTCCCTTTATTATTCTATTACTTTTAAAAAAATTCTAGGATTTCCACTCCATTCATATACTAAAACATGTCCAATTTGGAGTTGGTATACAATGAAGGTTGCAAAAAAGGCTTTGGCAATTCTTGTAGGAAGTCTGTTACTTGCGATAGGCATTAATCTCTTTTTAGTACCATTCAAGGTCCTAGATGGTGGGGTAATCGGACTTGGCCTCATTTTACATTATATAACCGGTGTAAAAGCTGGGCTTGCTATTATTTTTTTAAGTGTTCCTATTTTTGTAATAGCATGGATATTTAATAAAGCGTACTTTTTCAATAGCTTACATGGCATGTTATTTTCTTCTTTTATTATCGATATTATGGCTACACGAAATCTCTTTTCTAAACTCGGGCTAGCTCCAATCCTAAGCTCCGTTATAGGAGGGGTTTTTGTTGGCCTTGGAATTGGAATCATGCTACGACAAGAGACAAGCACTGGTGGCACTGATTTACTCGCCCAATTTTTATCTAAAATTTTAAATGTGAATGTGGGGATTATGATTTTTATCATCGATGCTGTTGTCATATCTTTGGGTGGCTTATTAATTTCAAAAGAGACCTTTTTTCTTTCCTTCATTACAATTACTTTCGTTGGTCTTTCCACAACGATTAGCACTTGGAACCTCCCTAAATAATGGGATATCGGTCTTCTATTAGGGAATCATGTAACTATCATCCTAATTTTGAGGTGTTTACATTGATTCTACTTGTAAAAGCATTTGTCTTATATTTATTAACCATAGCCAGCATGCGTTTAATGGGCAAATCAACTATCATCCAAATGACACCTTACGACTTAGTTGCAATTATTATCGTAGGTACTGTAGTTTCGGAACCTTTAATCAGTACTGAATTTAAACCTACCTTGTATGCACTAGGTGTAGTCGTTGGCCTTCATATCCTTTTCTCCTATTTAACGTTATGGCAATGGGGCAACCGATTCTTTTTAGGCGAGCCAACACTACTAATCAAAAATGGACAAATACTTGAAGATAATATTGAAAAATCCAGACTTTCTATATCACAGCTACTATCTATTTTACGAAGCAAAGGTTATCCGAAAATTGCTGATATCGAATATGCCATACTTGAACCAATCGGTGAAGTTAGTATCATTCCAAAACCTGAAAATACACCTGTAACCGTCCAGCATCTTTCGATTTCTATCGATGATGAAGGCTTACCGATTGCAGTAATCATTGACGGACGGTTACAACATAGAAACCTCAAGTTGCTTGGTAAGTCAGAAAAGTGGCTATTAGACCATTTAGATAAGGAAACTCTCCAAGTAAAGGAAATTATATATGCGTATGTGAATGAAAAAACGAAAAAGCTAAACATTGTAAAAAGGACTGATGACAAATAAAAAAGAACCGAGCATCTGCCCGATTCATACATATCTATGCCTTCACTTGTCTTCTTGGGTAATGCAGAATTATTCGTATGATTATCCAGAATAAATACCCTACTATTAGTACGTTGACTATCCAGTTAAGGGCGAATACCTGGTCAAAAAGTGCAAAAAGGAGAATGGGTTTTGTTAATGCAAATGCGCTCAATTTCCAGAGTAATTGAAACTTTATATTCCTGTGAACCATTTTACTAATTACGACTCCTACTCCCGCCAAAAGAGTGATGCCTGCTAATCCTAAAAACAACATGAAAAACGGGTAAAAGATTAGGACTTGAATAATATAGATGTTTTGTGGGATATCACTTTCTTTAAAGGAATCATCTAAGAGCAAGTTTATCTCTATAGGCAAAGCAAGTATGAATAAAAGAGTAAGCAAAAACAGAATCGTGTTCCGCATTTCAAGCCGATTCAAGCGCTTCATTGCAGTCTTATTAGGTAATTTAATGCAATCTATAAAAGTAGATATGAGTTTCACAATAACCACTCGCCAATCCTTACTTATTCACGTTATTCTTTTACAATACAAAAGACACCTTTCTATGTAAAGAAAGGTATCTTTTTTCACAGATACTTATTTATAAAATTCTTCAGGAATGTGTCCGAACTTTCGATTATGGTAAAGAAGTGGTTCTTTGCTATGATTCTCTATATCTACTACTTCCCCGATTAGAATCGTATGGTCTCCTGCATCAATTGTTTTAAAAGTCTTACATTGAAGTACTCCCGCAGCGCCGGAAACAATTGGAAGATTATGATCTGATAACGTCCATTCGCAGTTACCAAAGCGATCTGTTCCTTTACTAGCAAATAAAGCACAAATATCTCCTTGATCTCCCGCTAAAACATGCACAGCAAATTTATCTGACTTAATAAACGGCTCGTAAGAAGAAACTCGTTTATCGATAGACCATAAAATGAGTAGCGGATCCAATGAAACAGATGCAAAAGAATTTACAGTAAGTCCTAATGGAACACCATTTTCGTCTGTTGTTGTTACAACGGTAACTCCAGTTGGATAATTACCCATTACTTCTTTAAATTTTGTTACATTCGTATTATTATCCATAGTCACACACCTTTCTCTGGTTGATACGTATTTATTCATTTTCACTAAAAAAATCGAATTCACAAAGCTATTTTTACTATATCACTATTGTAACAACATTTCTAATTGTTTGCATTCGAGCAAATCGAAATAATCAAACATACTCACCCGTAAATATTTCCTTGGCGAATCCATTTTGTTGCAACCCACTTTTCTCCATCAGATACCGGGATAGATGAATGCAATGACATTTTATCCACCTGCCCCTTGCTATTTCCATATTGGAAATACACGGCTGAACCTTTCTTTGGAACTATTGATACACCCGCTTTTGGAAATACAGTTTCTCCGCCTGATTCTACATCATTTAAATACATGAGAAATGTCCCAACACGTTGTCCCCCTTTAGCAGGGTCAACTTTATTTGACGGAAAATAATCGAAGTGTCTTTTATATTCCTCTCCAATTCCATAATTTAAAACTTGCAGACCTTCTCCATTTCCACGTGGATATTCTGTAATTTCTGCAATTCTATTTTCAATTTTGGTTATTACTTCATTTTCACCAAGTGTAAAATACATACCCTTGCTGGTTCTTCCTGTTGCAGCTTTTTCTTCACCCGTTTTTTGGTCAATAACAGTTGAGGGTTTTAGTCGATCTTTGGATTGTTGAATTAGAGCATCACACTCTTCTTCGCTTAAGAAATTATCCATATGTAAAATATAAGGTTGCTCTATCTTAGAAAGCACTTTAACGATTCGATCACTTGTTTTGATAACATGTCCCTTTTTATCAATTTCGGGCTGCTCGTATTCATAAGGAGCTTGTACACCTGGAGATTCAATTGGTTTATTTCCTACGATTCGAAATAGGGTAGTATAAGATAGCCTTGCATCATAACCTTTGCGTATCATTGCATCTACAATTGCCTCTGGATTTACACCACTGTTTAAGGTTTTAATAATCCAATCCATAAGCGCACCTGGAATTTGGTTTGTTTTCTCCATATCCAACTCTCCTTTAGCCCATTTGCTCTACAGTTTCTCATTTTCTCGATAGTCTTATTTTAATATAAAAAATACAAATAGTGGTAACATTTCAACCTTTTCCAAAGATTACATGATTAAAAAAATAAAAAGTAACCACATAAGCAGTTACTTGCATCCTACCTATATTGTTTTTTATAAAAACTTACCCAAAAAACTCTCTTGCCTTTTCAATTAAGGCAACCTCATCATCCGGAACCTCTTCTTCATGATAGATCGCATCAACCGGGCATACTGAGACACACGCTCCGCAATCAATACAAACATCAGCATTAATATAGTATTGGTCGTCTCCTTGTTCAATACACTCTACCGGACACACCTCTACACATTCTGCCGCTTTTTCATTCCGACAAGGAGATGTAATTACATAAGCCATTCTATCCCTCCCAAGCTTTTAGTAACACAGGAATTACTAGTGGTTACTACACACTATGTTACAAGTCCAGGAAATATGCGGATTTGACTACTCCCAAATAAGGATTTCCAAGCTATACTAATGCGTTCCTATCATTCTAGGAAAACCATATTATTTTTGGAACTACTTGTATCAAAAAAGGAATATTCCCCCTCTGTTACGAATTAGTTAAGTAATAATGCAAAAAGCGAGGTCTTATCATGTATAAATTGTATTGTCGGTCATACCAAAAAGTGTTCAAAGTAGCCTCAAACTTTCTTCCATGGAGAAATCCTGAATTAGTTGAAGGTGAAGGGAGCATTCAATTACTTCCAGGAATGATTAAAAAACAAAATATTGAAAGCGTTTTAATCGTTACTGATATGGGAATCGTATCAATTGGTTTAATGGATGAATTGCTTAACAGCTTAAAAAATGAAGGGATATCCTATGTGATTTATGATAAAACAGTCCCTAACCCTACTATTGATAATATTGAAGAAGCTTTAAGTTTGTATAAGAAAAATCACTGCCAGGGAATCATTGCTTTTGGAGGTGGATCTCCTATTGATTGTGCAAAAGGTGTGGGTGCTCGGATTGCCAGACCTGATAAGTCTATCTCTCAGTTAAAAGGGCAGTTGAAGGTAAAGAAAGACATCCCGCCACTTTTTGCTGTTCCCACAACGGCTGGTACAGGTAGTGAAGCGACTGTTGCTGCGGTTATTTCGAATAGTCAAACACATGAAAAGTACGCGGTTAATGATATGGCTCTAATTCCTCATGTCGCTGTACTTGACCCGCTACTAACATTGAAGCTCCCTCCACATATTACATCTACAACAGGTATCGATGCACTTACACATGCGGTAGAGGCTTACATAGGAAGAAGTAATACACCTGAGACAATACAATATAGCAAAGAAGCTGTGAAGCTAATCTTTGAAAATATCTATGAAGCATATTCAAACGGAACAAATCTAGAAGCACGATCTAATATGCAAAAAGCTGCTTATTTAGCTGGTGCTGCATTCACACGTGCATTTGTAGGATACGTACATGCTATAGCTCATACGCTTGGCGGATTTTACTCAGTTCCACATGGGTTGGCAAATGCAGTTATTTTACCTTATGTACTTGATTACTACGGAAGTTCTGTTCATAAACCTTTGGCAGAGCTAGCGGAATTAGTGGGTATTGGAAAATCTACTGATACCGACGAACAAAAGGCTAATGCATTAATACGTGCAATTAGAGAACTAAATCAAAAAATGAATATACCAGAAAAAATAAGTGGAATTAAAGAAAGCGACATACTACTAATGGTAGAACGTGCATACAAAGAGGCTAACCCTCTTTACCCAGTACCAATGATTTTCTCAAGAGATGACTTAAAAGCACTCTATAATATGATAAGTGAGTAATATATATAGATAGAACCCTCGTGATTTTACAAGGGTTCTTTTTTGTCCCTATTGTTAAAGGAAATTCTTTTTTAGTAATGAATACATGATAAGATCATCATACTTGCCATTTGAAAACTCATATTCGTAAAGCAGTCCTTCTTCCTTAAACCCTACCTTTTCGAGCAAACGTCGGGAAGCCATATTTTCAGGCTCAACTAATGCTTGTACTCTATTAATCTCATAATTTGTATAGCCATAGGTAACAACAGCTTTTATTGCTTCAGCCATAATTCCCTTATTCCAATATTCTCTTGCTAGTTCATACCCAATATCTGTCCGGTGATGTCGTTTATCTCTGTTAAGAAAACCACAAGAGCCAATCAATTTGTCCTGACCAGCTAGCGTAATCCCCCAACGTATTCCTACATTTGTTTGGAATATATTCGTGTACCACTCCACTTCATCTAATGCTTCTTGCTTAGAATGAAAAGGCTGCAACCCATAATATTTCATTACCTCTGGGTCTGATAAATACTCCATCATATCCATACTATCTTGTTCAGTGATCTGTCTTAAGACTAACCGCTCTGTCTTTAGTACCGGGAAACTGTTATCCATATTCACTCGCCCCTTTAGTAGTTATATAGTAAGTCTAACAAAAAAATACTCTTGTAAAAACAAATACCGCCAAGATTGGCGGTATTCAATGTATTCCTTAAGACTTGTAAAATTGTATTCGTCTACTTTTTCTGTCCAGTAAAAATATGAACAGCATCACGTAAGAACTCCGCAGTTCCAGGTTGTTCTTTATCATAGTATGCAGTGAATCTTTCATCATCTACATACATTTGCGCTAATCCAGCATGTGCCTCTTTACTATATTGCGGCCAATAAAACATGAGCCACTGCTTATGCAATTCGGCTGCCCTTTGCCCTAACTCTCCAGCTGGGTCTGCAGTTTGGATTGCATTCGCCAAGGTTTCTTTCATTTCTGCTTCAATTTTAGTAGCTTCCTCATGCTGTTCTGGGGTCATATTCATAAATTTATCGTTAGACTTCTTAACTGTTTCTTCCCCATACTTCTCACGTATTTCGTTTCCGTATTTTTTCTCGTTTTCTTCAAGTGCCTTTTTCTTAAAGCCTTCAAACTTTTCTTTATCAGACATAGTCATTCTCCCTTCATATTGAGCAATTGTTTTTTCTACATTTAAAATCAATTTCTCTAATTGATTTTGCTTCTCAAGGAGACGTTCTCTATGCTCTTTTAACGCTTTGGTATCATCAAAATTAGGATCTGTAACAATATTTTTTATATCTTCTAAGCCAATACCTAATTCCCGGTAAAAGAGTATTTGCTGCAGACGATTAACTTCATTCTGTCCATAAATACGATACCCTGACGAATTAGTTCTTGCCGGCTTAAGAATTCCAATTTCATCATAATACCGCAATGTTCTGGAACTGACACCCGCTAACTTTGCTAGTTTTTGTACTGTATATTCCATCTGCACACCTCCCTGATACCTCAACTTTACACATTTACGCAACGTAAAGGTCAACACCTAAATTTATTTTTTTATTATATGATACGCTGAATGCTTAATACATAAAGGGTAGGGGGAATTAGTGGCGTTTGTTTATGGTTCCTGCGGGTAGTGCTAGGCCATATTTCACCTCGAGCACCACCCACATTTCTCTCTTGCTGGTGCCGCTTCACCATATTTCACCTCGAGCACTACCAGAATATCTCTCTTGCGGGTGCCGCTTCACCATATTCACCTCGAGCTCCACTCGTATATCTCTCTTGCGGGTGCCGCTTCACCTCATTTCACCCGGAGCACCACCCGTATATCTCACTTACGGGTGCCGCTTCACCATATTTCACCTCAAGCACCTCCCGTATATCTCACTTACGGGTGCCGCTTCACCATATTTCACCTCAAGCACCACCCGTATATCTCACTTACGGGTGCCGCTTCACCATATTTCACCCCGAGCACCACTCGTATATCTCTCTTGCGGGTGCCGCTTCACCTCATTTCACCCGGAGCACCACCCGTATATCTCACTTACGGG
>NZ_JBFOKR010000019.1:0-35295 GCF_047246645.1 Ferdinandcohnia jepli | reverse complement strand
TGCCGCTTCACCATATTTCACCCCGAGCACCACTCGCATACCTCTCTTGTGGTTGCCGCTTCACCTCATTTCACCCGGAGCACCTCCCGTATATCTCACTTACGGGTGCCGCTTCTCCCCATCTCACCTCGAGCACCACTCGCAGCCGTACACACAAAAAGTAGTCCTACACGAAAAAGCCCCACAAGTCATTAAAACTTGTAGGGCCATCAACCAACATTAGTTTTCTTGAATTTCTCTTCTGTTTTTCTTAAACATCTTAGATAATACTTCATATACGATTGGTACAACGAGTAGTGTTAATAGCGTTGAACTTGCTAATCCACCGATTACGGTAATAGCAAGGCCCTTCGAAATTAAACCACCACCGCCTGATCCGATTGCTAATGGGATTAACGCTCCAATTGTAGCGATAGCAGTCATTAAGATTGGACGAAGACGTGTTGCACCCGCTTCTAGTACTGCTTCACGCATTGTTAAACCATCACGTTCCATGTGAATAATACGGTCCACTAATACAATCGCGTTTGTAACAACAATTCCAATTAACATGAGGAGACCCATCATTACTGATACAGAAATTGTCTCACCTGCTATTAGTAAGCCAACAAATGAACCAATTACTGCAAATGGTAATGAGAATAGAATTGCGAACGGTGCAACCCCTTCTCCAAATGTTACAACCAGGATAAAGTATACGATCGCAACTGCCGCAAGCATTGCTAATCCTAATTGTGTAAATGTCTCATTCATGTCTGCAGCTACTCCGGCAACTCCAACTGTAACACCTTTTGGTAAGTCTAATTTATCAATTGCTTTATCAACCTCTGATGTTGCTTTTGAAATATCATCACCAATAATCGTACCAGATACAGTTGCGTAATATTCACCTTTACTACGAGCAAGTGTGTTTAATGTGGTACCTTCTTCAACTGTAACCAGCTCAGATAACTTCATTGTTGTGCCTACTGCTGTTTGGACTTCTGTAGCTAGCCACTCATCAATAGACTTAGGTTGTTTAGCTTGCTCCTGTTGAACAATAACTTCTAATTCATTTCCGTCTTTTTCAACAGTTGTTAATACTTCTTGTGTAGTTTGTGGGCTTAACATCATTACAATTTGACCTGTTGTTAACCCATATTGTAATAATTCATCTTGTTCAACCTTGAATGTGTACTCTACGTATGCATCCTCTGCACTGGAAGATACATCTTCAAGACGGTCATTTTCATTCATGACGTCTTCAACCATACCTACAGCTTCATTAAGTTTGTCTAGATCCTCACTGTAGAACGTATAGCTGACTTCGTTTGTAGCCATGGACATAGAGGAGAAGTTTTGGCTCTTCCACTCGCCTGATTGATCAATATTAAATACATATTCTTCAATTTCTTCACGAGTTTCTGGGAAGTTTTCCATTTCCGGGTCAAAGATTAAGTACATTAATGCACCGTCTCCGCCGCCTCCCATCATCGCTGCCATTGGATCTCCGTCCTCTGTAACTGAAATCTGAACAATATCAATATCCTTACGTTTTAGCATTTCAGTTTCAACAGCTTCGACATTCTCCAATGTTTCTTCCATTAACTCACCAGTTGCTGGTGTATATGTTAAATACATTACTTTTTCTTCTTCACTGCCTAAGAAACTAAAACCAATAATTGGTGTTAACGCTAAACTTCCGGCTAATAAAACGACAGATAGAATCGATGTAATAACTTTATGGTTCAGTACCCAGTCAAGGATTCCTTTGTACCAGTTTGCTAACTTTCCTACTTCCTTATGGTCACTTTCAGTTTTTTCACTGTATAGTTTCTTTTTAAATAAAGTGTGGGCTAAAGCAGGAACAATTGTGATTGCTACTAGTAGTGAAGCACCAAGCGCAAATGTCATTGTTAACGCGAAAGGCGTAAACAACTCACCAACCATACCACCAACAAAAACAAGTGGTGCAAAAACAGCAACTGTTACCAAGGTTGAAGATAGGATTGGTTTGAACATTTCAATAGTTGCTTCCCGTATTAACGCTCGACCATTTAGTTTTTCCTCTTTTAAATGTAGACGTCGATAGATATTTTCAACTACAACAATTGAGTCGTCAATTACACGACCTATGGCAACAGTAACTGCACCCAGTGTCATGATGTTTAACGTAATTTCCATCCAGTTTAATAATAGGAATGCCATAAAAATTGAAACTGGAATAGATACAATCGAAATAATAGTAGATTTGAAGTTACGTAGGAATAATAGAATGATTAGTACTGCAATTAGACCACCAAATAATGCTTTTTCTACCATTGTGCCTACTGACTCTTCAATCGGTTCACCTTGGTCTAGTGATACATCAATTACAAGTCCATCAATTCTGTCCTCTTCTTCTTCAATCAGATCTTTTACATTGTTTACTACATCAACTGTATTGGCTTGTTGACCTTTTACAATTTGGATAGCAATTGCATCTTTACCATTTGTACGAGAAACCGATTGTACTTTACCAATCAGTTCAATTTCAGCAATATCGCTTAATTTTACAAAAGGCACAGGGTTATTTTCAGAAGGTGTAACAGGAATTAACATTTCCTTTAATTCGTCAGCAGTCATGAACTTGCCATCAACCGCAACAGCTTGTTCTCCTTCTTCAAACTCATAAAGACCTAGTGAAACTGCTAAATCACTTGCTTGAATCATTTGTTTAACTGTGTCTTCTGTTAACCCAAGTTCAGTCATTTTCGCTTCGTTAAAAGTAAACTCAACTTCCTCGATATGTTGTCCTGTTATTGTTGCAGATGCAACACCTTCAAGCTTTTCAATTTTAGGAAGTAGGATATCCTCTACTGTAGAAGTTAATTCAACAATATCTTCTGTTGAACTACTTACACTTAGGGCAACAACAGGCATCATGTTCATGCTAATTGCCGTAACAATAGGCTCCTGTGCTCCTTCTGGAAGTTCTAAAGTGTCTAATGCAGATCGTAAAGCACGATTTGCCTCATCCATATCTTCACCATATTCATATTCAACCTGAAGGCTTGCCATGTTTGAATACGAATTTGAATATACCGCTTTAACCCCTTCAAGTCCCTCTACTGCTTTTTCAATTGGGATTGAAACGTCCTCCATCACTTTCTCTGGAGTTGCTCCAGGATATACATCCATTACCATTAGGTAAGGAATTGAAATATTAGGGATTGTCTCCATATTCATTCTTGTACCAGAATAAATACCTGATACAGTTATAATAATCGTTAATAACCATACTGCTAGTTTGTTTTTAAGTACAAAATTAACTAGTCCTTTCACTGTTACACCTACCCTTAATTGACTTATTAGACTCAATTATTTATAATAATGACTAACTGGTCATTTGTCAATCATTAGGCCTAGGAGTTGGAGATAATATGTTAAAAAAACAATTGATTATGGAAAAAGCTTTGGAGCTGTTTGCTAAGCAGGGTTTCGAGGCTACTTCCGTTCAACAAATCACAGAACATTGCGGGATATCGAAAGGAGCTTTTTATCTATCCTTTAAATCAAAGGACGAGCTAATCCTAGCACTAATCGACCAATTTATGATTGAATTTATCACAGACATTGACTACCTGGTCAGTAATTCAGTTGATACAGAAAAATTATTATATGATTTTTATTTTACAATGTATAAGATGTTTGAGAAGCATAATGATTTTGCTAAGATTCTCATGCATGAGCAAACACAATCGTTTAATGAAGAGCTTCTTCTGAAAATGAAAAATTATGATCGTATTATGGATAAAACCATTTTATCCATGATTGAGCTACTGTACGGTGATAGGGTAACCGAGATAAAATATGACTTAATTTACTGCATTAAAAGCTTTATGAAATCATATTCTGAGCTATTTCTTTTCTATAATGTTCCTTTAGATATTGATGCATTATCAAAATCTTTAGTTGAAAAAACGAATCTTATTGCACAACATGCGTCCATTCCTTTTATTACAGAGGATCTTCTATATAAAATAGAGGTACCCTTTGACGAAAATGTAACTAACGAGCAATTGCTTGACATTATCAAACAAAAAATTGAAGAAATGGATGAATCAATTGAAAAGGAATCATTACTTTTATTAAAGCAGGACCTGCTTGAGCCAGTCTATAAACCCGCTATTGTGAAGGGATTACTTGAGAATATTCGTAACAATCCTCATTGTAAGTGGATATCTTATTTACTACGAAAGCATTATCAGTTCTAAAGCAGCTGCGTTTTAGCATGCTGCTTTTTTTATTTAGTATAATAATGGGAAAGAACTATAATAAGAGCATTACTCCAGATTGGTAGTAGAAAGGTGACTTATATGAATAATTATAAATTAACAATCCAGTATGACGGCGGTCGGTATAAAGGCTGGCAACGCCAAGGTAATGGTGACCAATCCATTCAGGGTAAAATTGAGAATGTGTTAACTGAAATGGTTGGAGAACAAATTGAAATTATCGGTTGCAGTCGAACAGATGCAGGTGTACATGCATTTTCTCAGATCGCTAACTTTAAGACACATAAACCGTTTACTGAATCTGAGGTCATGAATTATCTTAATCGGTATTTACCAAGTGATATTAGTATTATCGAAGTTACTATTGTTCACGACCGCTTCCACGCTCGTTATAACGCAAAAGATAAAACATATCTGTACAAAATCTGGAATAAAGATTACTCGAATCCATTCATGAGAAAATACAGTATGCATGTAACCGAAAAGCTTAATCTTGCTAAAATGAAAAGTGCAAGTTCATATTTTATTGGATCTCACGACTTTACCTCTTATTCAAACGCCAAGTCTAAGAAAAAGTCGATGGTAAGAGAAATTTATAGTATCGATTTCAATGAAAAGAATGGGTTTATCGAGATTCGTATTCGAGGGAATGGTTTTCTTTATAATATGGTACGAAAAATAGTCGGTACATTAATAGAAGTTGGATTGGGCGAAAAGGACCCGGATTCAATTCCTAGTATTATTGAATCAAAAGAACGGATTCAAACAGGACGAATGGCTGATGCGGAAGGCTTGTATTTAGAAAAGGTAGATTTTTAAGCATTCGAAAAACGACTAGAGAACAGCCTCTCTAGTCGTTTACCATTTATCCCGGCGTAAGCCGTCCGTATGACTCCCACAACTCAAAACGTGATGTGAAACGAGGACGTTTAGGTGGGAGATAACGGACGCTAACACCCCGATTGGTGAGATCAGGTTTTTCTTTGGGCTTTAGCCTTTAGAAAAATCAATCAGGCTTTGCGTGACTAACAATTAGTGGGGGATGCCCACCACTAATTGAAGTTTCCCTTATCTCACCTGTCCATTACCATTCATGAGAAATTTTACAGTTGTTAATGCTGGAAGGCCCATTGGACCTCGAGCGTGGAGCTTCTGAGTGGATATCCCGATTTCCGCTCCAAACCCCAGCGCTCCGCCATCTGTAAATCTAGTCGAAGCATTATGATATAATGCTGATGCATCAACTGACTTCATAAATAAAGCAGCCTTGTCTTTGTTTTCTGTTACGATTGCTTCTGAATGTTTGGTACCGTATCTCTCAATATGTTTAATTGCCTCTTCGGCATTACTCACAATTTTCATTGCAAGGTGGAGACTTAAGTATTCAGTTGCCCAATCCTCTTCTCTAGCAGGGATTGCATCAGGTATAGTTGAAACAGTTCTTTCATCTCCATGTACACTAATGGAGTTCCGTTCTAGGGTTTCAATAAGTACTTGTTTATTCCTCACGAACCAGTCTTCGTGCACAATCACCGTTTCGACCGCATTACAAACGGCCGGACGATCCGTTTTTGCATTAACCAGAATTGATAGTGCCTTAGCTACATCAGCCTCTGAATCAATATAAATATGGCAATTACCCACTCCTGTTTCAAGTACAGGAACTGTTGCATTCTCTACAACCGATTGAATCAGAGAAGCACCGCCACGCGGTATAAGTACATCAATATGCTCTTTCATTGTAAAAAGCTGCTGGGTAGCTTTGCGATCTGTTGAAGAGATAAATTGAACAGCCTCTTTAGGTATTTTGGTAGATTCCAATGCTTCATGGATTACATCTACAATAGCCATATTCGTATGAATTGCAGATGAACCCCCCTTTAATACGATTGCATTACCAGATTTCAGTGCTAACCCGGTTGCATCGACCGTAACATTGGGTCTAGCTTCGTATATCATACCAATTACACCTAGTGGGACGGTTAGTTTAGTCACTTCCAGTCCATTTTCCAGTGTCCAATTTGATATCGTCTTGCCAACTGGATCTTCCAAATGAGCCACCTGTCGTAAACCTTCAGCAAAATCATAAATTCGTTGTTTCGTTAACAATAAACGGTCCATAAAAGCTTCATCATATTCAGCTTTGCGGCCAGCGAGCAGGTCTTTTTGATTTGCGCGTAAAATCCTTTCATGCTCAGCTTCTAACTTATCTGCTACTATATATAAACCCTCGTTTTTTTCTTCAGTGGTTAAGAAATTCAACTTCTTTGCTGCCTTTTTGGCTTCAATTGCCTGTTCCTTTATTGTCTTTGTTTTTAGTAAAGACACCCAATCCCCCCTATTTGAATTGTTATTTTTAAAGTCCAACTGTTACACGAACATCAACATGACAAACAAAATCTTTCATCTCGATAATGATTTCATTATTCGCCTGGTCTTTCATCATGGTTTCTAATTCTTCAGATGAAAAATTCACAACACCTCTGCCAATATTGTTTTCATCTTCGTCTACTAGTCGGATTACGGCACCTCCATCAAATGTCCCATTAACCCGTAAAATATCATCAGTCCGGATATTTTCTCTTTCTTTAACAATTCGGTTTTCCGCACAAGGTTTTAAAAAAATTTCTCCTTGAGAACCAGAATGGAAAGCAATCCATTTTTTCTTTTGATTCATAACTGCTACTGGACTCTTTGCTTCAAAATACGTACCTCTTGCTGTTTTCTTTACAGCATGTATAACGATATTCTTTTCTCCTGCATTACCAAGGAAGGTTGAAATTCCAGATGCCATTGCAATTTTTACCGCTTCAATTTTTGACTTCATTCCGCCTGTACCCACAAAGCTACCTGAGCCACCTGCTGCTGCTTCAATCTCCGGTGTAATACTATGGACCTTTTGTAGGAGCTTTGCATGTTTATTTGTAGTAGGATTTTCATTATACAAGCCATCAATATCTGACAAGATAATTAGCTGATCTGCATCAACTAGTCCCGCTACTTTTGCTGAGAGTGTATCGTTATCTCCAAATTTGAGTCGATCAACAGACACAGTATCATTTTCATTAACTATCGGGATAATTCCTCTTTCTAAAAGCACGTTTAATGTGTTGCGGACATTTTTATAACGTGACTCATCTAAAAAATCACTACGTAAAATTAGTATTTGAGAGGCCACATATCCATGTGATAAAAATAACTGTGAATAAGACTCCATAAGAAGACCTTGCCCAATTGATGCGGCAGCCTGTTTTTCTGGTAGTTTGTTTGGCCGTTCCAAGCAGCCTAGCTTTCGATAGCCTGCTGCCACCGCACCTGACGATACTAACACTACCTCATGTCCCATGTCCTTTAAATGGACGATTTCATTTGCAAGCTTTTCTAATTTTTTTCGACTTATCTCTCCGTGCCGGCTTGTTAAAGAACTGCTTCCAATTTTAATCACAATTCGCTTCTGTTCTTTACTCATTTAATCAATCCTATCTCTATTTTTGTACGCAGACCGATTAAAGACGCTTAATCACTTTTACAAACAAGTAACCGCCCATAAAAATTATATATTTATCCTTTGTTACACAGCTTTTATTTTCTTATTTTCTACTAATGATCCTTCTAGCTGGGAACTAATTTCTCTAGATCTGTTGGCCGCATGCTTCACAGCTTGTGAGATGGCCTTTCCACCACCATGTTTTTCTAAAGCTGCTAAGCCTGCAGCTGTTGTTCCGTTTGGAGATGTAACATTTTTACGTAGTGTAGAAGGAGTGTCATCTTGTTGTTGAATCATTTTTGCTGCACCTAATATCGTTTGTGCAATAATATCCCTTGTTGTTTCTTCATGTAATCCTGTCATTTTTGCAGCTGCTTCCATATGCTCCATTAGAAAATAGAAATAGGCTGGGCCACTTCCTGCAATTCCAGTAAAAATATCCATTTGACTCTCTTCTATTTCGTAGACTTCTCCGATACAGGTTAATAATTCTTTTGCGATTGATACATTTTCTCTAGTGGTAAAAGTTCCTGCTGTTAACGCTGTAGCAGACTCACCAATCATACTTGAGGTATTTGGCATTACTCTGACTACCTGTTGTCCTGGTGGTAAGTTCTGCTCCATAAATGTAGTAGTAATTCCCGCTAATACAGATAGAACTAATTGATTGGGCAGAAGTGTTTTCGTGATGGATTGTAACGCAATCTCTGCATCCTTAGGTTTCATTGCGAGGACTATTATATCGATATCTTGCCAATTCATATTTTCACGGGTAACCCCGTTAATTCCATACTCATTTTCTAAAGTATTCAGTCGATCTTGATTACTTCTATTTGTAACAAATACTTGATTAGGAGGAATTTTCCCTGCAGCTACAATTCCTGAAATCATTGCTTCTGCCATAGAACCTGCCCCAATAAATGCTATTGTTTTTTCATGTAACATCCAATGTCTCCCTTGCGTTCGTATTTTGTTCTACTTTAAGAAATTGGAACTCTTTGAAGGATTAAAGTATAAGAAAAGACATCGATTTCCGCTATCAGCGGCGGAAAATCGTGTTTTTCTAATCATTTTTTTAGCAACGTCACTATCGTAACATGATTAAAAACAATATCAAGGACTATCAGGAAAGTCATATGCATTCGATTCAATTAGTGAGTGAAAGCGGTAACATGGTTAGTTGAACAGAAATAATGAAGAAATATGCGTTGTAAACAACGCTCAAGGAGATATTTGGGAAAATGACAAGTATTGGGGCAATGTCGAAAGATTTTAGTTTATAGGTATTTTTGTAGAATCGTTTTTTTGCAACCAAAGGAAATTTAAAAACTCTTATAACAAAGAAGGTGCACCAGTTCAGTGCACCTACCTTTTATAATCATCAATTACTAGATCAGCAGATAGCCATTCAATTTCACTTATAGCCTTTGACAGTTTATCAACCAACAGACCAAACAGATTTCCTTAAGTAGCTATAAAAATATGTGTACCTGTACACTTATACATTAAATAACAGATACTCTATTCCGCCCTCTATTCTTAGATTCGTATAATGCTTTATCCGCCCTTGTCAGCAAAGTATCAACCGTATCAACGGTTCTGTAACCAGTTACACCTATACTTACTGTTTGTTTACCTGCGACTCCAAATTCGTAATCCTCTATAACTACTCGTAATTGTTCAGCAAATTCTTCTACATTTTCTATAGAATCATTTGTGAGTACGATAAACTCCTCACCGCCCCACCTACCAAAGTAATATCCTTCTGGTAGATTGTTTGCTATTAACAAAGACATTTCTTTTAATACGTAATCACCTACATTATGTCCATAGGTATCATTTATAGCTTTAAAATGATCTATGTCTAAAAACATAATACCTAGTGGGAGATGATGATCCTTTGCTACCTGTGTCATTTCATTCAACCAGGCATCAATTTGATAACGATTAGAGATACCTGTTAAGGCATCTGTATATGCACTTTTCTTCATAATGTCTAGTTCTGTAAATAGCCTAATCAAGTAGAGGGAAACAAAAAACACAAGAATGTAAACTAGGTACGATAAATAAAATTGAGCCAATGACGTAAGGTGCTCATTTGAAAGTTTTGGAATGCTGATAATACCAAAGCTTAAGACAACTAAAAAGATAAATAATGAATAGATAGCTCCCCATTTTGCTCTTAATATGAGAAAGAAGGTAACTATCACTAATGGGGTCCATACAATAGATACTCCTATGGCCCCTTCTTGTCCAGAAGCCATCGAATTAACAATAACATTGTAAACTACAGCGATATGCGAAAGACTTATGATTACTAAAGTAGTAAGTTCAACCATACGCATTAAAATTCTTTTATAAACAAAAAACCAACTAATGCTATACCACGCAATTAGTATTCTTGTAAGGAGTAGGTAAAAATCTTCCCCTGATAGGTCACTAACCATAAGGTTGTAACTTATCATAGCCACTAAAATGATTGGAATCATTAATAAATATAAAGTTCTTTTGAAGTCATCAAAAGATGTTATTCTTCTCAAATTGTTTTTCCCCTTTGAAACAGTTTAAGCAAACTCAATTATTTTAATGTCTTTAACTAACTGAATAAATAACTCTTCATTTAGGTCTTTATACTCTTAGAAAATCCTATGCCTTGTTAGGATTATTTTACCAAACACAGAGATAACGCGAATTGGTAATTAAGACCATTCCAAATAATTAAATAGACTTAAAACCTATTATGCCAACCTTGTTAGTATTTATAGACAGGACTGTTCCCTTGTACTTAATTTTAACATTACAATGGTTTATTTTCTCTTTTAGTTTCTCTAGTTGTAGTATGTAATATTATGCGGCCAAAACTGGGAGGTTGGATTCAAATCTGAACTTTGGTTAGTAAGCAAGGAAAGTACTGAATTTTCGTTGAATACTCGGGGAAAGTGAGCCTTTAAAGGCCACAGCAGAGCTATTCAACTGCTAAAATGTCGGTTTCGTCCCTACACTCCCCTCAAACCCTTGCGGCTCTGAGCCCATTCCCTCTTATCTCGCCTTTTTTCTTCATTCCATTATGTTATATAGTTCTTCCCCAAAACCTCCATTTTCGCCCTCCTTTTTCCTTTCTGGGTTGTATCGAATATTCGGACAATGTTATTAAGTTCGTACCGAACTGTGAGAAGAATCAAGAGAAAAGAATGGAAAAAATGCAAAGAAACTGCCGAAAAAGTATTGAAACCCTACGGGTTTATATAGTGTGGAAAACAACAGAATAGACACAAGAGAAATTGAGAAAAGATGTTTGGAACCCTTATTGGACAAGGGATTGAAGGCGTATTGAACAAAAGAAAAAGGACTGGATCATATTGAATCCAGCCCCGAATTTTGATTGATTTTACGATTGATTATTGATTGAGTACATATTGTTCTCCTGCTCTTTTTTCCTCACTCTTCCTTCTGCTCTGGATACCAACTATTTAGCAGTAGGTACCGACTTTTTAGCGTGGGGAAGTGGAAAGTAACAGGAAGTATTCAACTGCTAAAATGTCGGTGTCTCCCCCTCACCTCCCTCGAACCTTTGCAGCTCTAAGCCTCTTTCCTCTTATCTCGCCTTTTTTCTTCCTTCCAATATGCTTTATTGTTCTTCCCCAAAACCCCCATTTTTGTCCTCTTTTTTCTGTTCTGGCTTGTATCGAATATTCAGACAATGTTAAATAGATGTTCTCTGAACGGGAACAGAAATAAGAAAAAACATGAAAAAAGAGCCTGAAAAAACCTCTTTCCTCAGCACTCTCTTTCTTCTTTCCCGTGTTCTTTCGAACTGTATAGAAAACGATATGAAAAACAACTGAACACGCTATTGGACAAGGGATTGAGAGGATATTGAACAAAAAGAAAAGGACGAAGTCCTACTGGACCCGCCCTGAATTGATATTGATTTTTGATTGAAAAAACCGATTGAATAAAGATTGATTACATAAAGATCTGACCGCTGCTCTTCCCGCTTCCTTTGCCATTTGGATACGAACTTTTTAGCAGTAGGTACCGACTTTTTAGCAGAGGGAAAGGGAAAGTAACAGGGAGATATAATAGAAAAAAGAATCAAGAAGTAAGAAGGCTGGTATAAACTCAAACTCTTATTCTGTCAAAGTATCCTATAGTTAAGTACAATGATTCATAATGTATCATGTAGAATAAGATTATAGAAGCTCTATATCCATATCGTGGCAGCCTACAACAAACCAGCGAAACACTTTAAGTATCGCTAGTTTTTAATTAAATAAATCCAAGATAGCACCAAGGGTTCCTGTCTCCATCATAATGTATATTCCAAGGCCTACAAAAACAATCGGGATTAACCAACGGCCATATTTCTCAAGGGTTTCAGAGATATACCTAAACCTTGCTAAGCGATACCCAAGGAAACACCAGATTGCCACCATAACCAGGAACGTGATTAATGTAATAACTAATTCGTTAGTGTTTAAGGTAGAGAAAAACGGAACATAAATACCAATGTTGTCTCCACCGTTGGCAAACGTGATAAATGCCACACTCAGGGCAAATGTTTTAAACTTTCCCAAACCTGAAAGGATGGCACCTTCATCTTCATCTTCGCCTTCTATGAACAGTCTAATCCCTAAGTAAATTGGGATTAAGCCAAGCAATCCCACCCATTTATCAGGAATGAGCATAACGCCAAATGTCCCTAACAGACTGATTAAAACCAACAATGAAAATCCTAAATATTGCCCAACTACGATGTCCTTAGGAGAAACACCTTTTTCATGAATAGCACTCCTGCCATCGCTTGTTACTGTTTTCGCCTGTGAGAACAATAACATCAAAACGAAAATATCATCAATATTTGTTACTAGAAATGCTCCAATTGCATATATAATAGTTAAAATCATTTTAGTCATCTCCAGTTATTGTGAAGCCTGCCCAAGACTTCACAATACTATTCCTTTACCTTTAATAATCGTAAACTGTTCAGTGTTACAAGTAATGTTGCTCCCATATCGGCAAATATCGCTATCCATAGCGTTAACCAACCAGGCATCACTAACAGTAATGCCACAGCTTTAATCGCTAAAGAGAAAGTAATATTTTGCTTGATGATCGCCAAGGCCTTACGGCTTAATCTAATGGTGTAAGGCAATTTTCTTAAATCATCTGACATTAGGGCAATATCGGCAGTTTCTAATGCTGTATCCGTTCCAGCACCACCCATTGCTACACCAACGGTTGATGCTGCTAATGCAGGAGCATCGTTCACACCATCTCCAACCATTGCTACATTTTGATGTTTCCCACGAAGTTCTTTAATGAAATTCAGCTTATCTTCTGGAAGTAAGTCAGCTTTAATATCAGTAACCCCGACTTGTTTTCCAATGGCAGTTGCGGTTCTTTGATTATCACCTGTCAGCATTACTGTTTCGATTCCAATATTGTTCAATTTACCGATGACTTCTTTGGACGATTCCCTCATTTCATCAGCCACGGCAATGAATGAAAGTAATTCTTTTTCTGTTCCTAACACCATAACGGTTTTTCCTTGGGTCTGCATCTCAGCAATAGTTTGTTTTTTATCATGTTCAATGCTTCCGTGTAATTCCTCAAAAAGATTTGGGCTTCCTACATAATACATTTGGTTATTTACTTTTGCTTTAACACCTTTACCCGTAATAGATTGAAAATCATCGACTGAAGCATCATTGAATTTTAATCCATTTTCTTCTGCTTTTCGCATAATCGCTGAAGCAAGTGGATGCTGTGATCCTTTTTCAATAGCTGCTGTGATTAACAACAACTCATTTTGATTTCCACCAAAAGTTCGGATGTCGGTTACAGCAGGAAAACCTTTTGTTAATGTTCCTGTTTTATCAAAGGCAATCGCCTTTAAGTGTCCTGCTTCTTCTAAATAGATACCACCTTTAATTAAAACACCATTTTTCGCTGCATTCCCTATGGCTGTAACAACAGCAACAGGTGTTGAAACAACCAGGGCACAAGGACAACCTACCACTAATACAGCTAAACCTTGATAAACCCATTCGCTCCAATCACCGCCAAATAACGGAGGGATAACGGCAATTAAAAGAGCCAATATAACAATCGCTGGTGTATAATATTTCGCAAATTTATCGACAAACGCTTGAGAAGGTGCTCGCTCTGCTTGAGCTTCTTCTACAAGATGAATAATTTTTGAAAGAGTAGTATCTTCTACTCGTTTGGTTACTTTAACTTCTAATAATCCTTCTTCATTTAATGTTCCTGCAAAAACCTCATTATCAACTGTTTTGGTTACTGGAACACTTTCACCAGTAATGGCAGCCTGATTTAATGTAGATGTACCTTTAATAACAACTCCATCCATAGCTAATTTTTGACCAGGCTTAACAATCATAATATCGCCAACTTGAATATCTTCAACGTGGACCATCATTTCTTCATTTCCACGGCGAATTAACGCTTCTTTTGGAGCAATATCCATCAAAGATTCAATAGATTGGCGTGCCTTATCCATCGAATAACGTTCTAATGCTTCACTGATGGCAAATAGGATAACAACCGTTGCACCTTCACCCCATTCACCAATGATTGCAGCTCCTAAAATGGCAATGGTCATAAGCGTATTCATATCAAACTGTAATCTACTTAAATTTTTCAGACCTTTAATAAATAGCGAATACCCGCCAATTAAAATGGATGCTGCAAAACCAATCGTCGGAAGAATATGCTCCTCCCCGTATCGCTCTCCTAAAAACCAACTAATGATAAGCAAGATGGCTGAAATATACACTTTAATGTTTTCTTTTTGCTTCCAGAAAGGTTCATGCTTAACCTTTTGTTCTTTTTCATCTCTAATTTTTAAGTTTTCAAATGCTCCTGCTTTTTCTAGTTCCTCAATCGTTGTATTTCCTTTAACATACACTTTAGATGCACCAAAATTAACTTTTGCGTCCTCTACCCCAGCTAATCCTTTAACATTATTCTCAAAAATAGCTGCACAGTTTGTACAAGTAAATCCTTGAACACGATATGCTTTCATTTCTTGTTCAGATAGTTTTGCTTGTTGATCAGCCATTGACTTTCACCTCTTCCTGATGTGCTAACGCAATCATCATTATCTGCTTGATATGTTCGTCATCTAACGAATAAAATGCGAGTTTTCCTTCTTTTCTAAACTTCACAACCCCTTGCTTATAAAGAGTTCGTAAGTGATGGGAAGCATTGGCTACAGTAACCCCTACAATATTTGCTATATCACACACACATAGTTCGTCATCTTGACACAAGGCATAGGTGATTTTTGCCCTATTTTCATCAGCAATAGCTTTTAACATTTGGGCCAAACTAACAATATCAATTGTTTTTAAATCTCCTTGTATTCTATTTACCTTTTCTTCGTCATAACAGTAAATTTCACAAGTATCTCTTTTACTCATTTCATATTACTCCTCACTATTAATCGTTATTAGCATCATTTTTTAAGCACAGGAAAGACCCAATACCATTTGAAATAATCCTTTTTTGTTCTAAAATAACGAATCCTGTATCCCTAAGATGATCAGTAAACTCTTCCCATGTAAAATAGGCTTCTGGGGGATGATCTAATTTAAAATAGGTTGCAAAGAAGCGAGAGGCATCCTTATTCAAATCCTCAACTAAAAGTGTCCCTCCAGGCTTTAATACTCGATAGAGTTCGGTAATAGCATCTTTCCATTGGGGAATATGGTGTAAAATACCGAAAACAAACACAGCGTCAAATTTATTAGAAGACAATTGTGTTTCTAAAACATTACCTACAAAAAAATTCAACTCAGGATATTTTTGTTTTGCCTTTTTTATTTGTGAAGGCATTAAATCGAATCCTAAAAGTTCAGCAGGGGAAAATTGATTTATTAACTTCGTACTATATCCAGATCCGCAACCAGCATCTAATATTACTTTTCCCTCTAAAGAAAAATTGTGCTTGCCTAAAAACTCTTTAAAGGTTTTCAATTCAATGTTTTTTTGTAACCAACGTCTCATTGGATTATTCATAAGGAAAAATTCAAACTTATTTAACTTCAAACTATATCATCCCCTTTTTATTAGCTTTCCTTCGTTATACTTACGAGTATCTTTCTTATTCATATAAACATTCTACCATCATTCAAGTATTCACTTGAATATAATATACTCTTTTCTTCAGAAACATTCAAGTATATATTTGAATGATAAAACAAAAAAAGAAATTGGTTTTCCCAATTAAAAAAGGAGCAATCGTATTGACAGCTCCTCTTCTTGTATATGTATACCCGATTTTGAAATCAGCCTGCACAACAAGATAATTTCGATACATCTTTATCAAATGTAAGAGCAGCTAATTTTAATCCCTCTGCCATTGTTAAATATGGTGCAAGGTTTTCTTTTAAATTCTCAACTGTTAACCCAAATTTTACGGCTAATGTTGCTGCATATATCACATCTCCTGCATTTTCAGCTACGATATGAACCCCCAATACTTTTAATGTTTTCGCATCTACAACAAGTTTAAAAATACCTGTTGTTTCCCGATTTACTATCGCTCTTGGAACAGCATCTAAAGATAATACAGATGTTTTTACTTTATATCTTTGTTCTTTTGCTTGTTCTTCTGTTAACCCAACTGTTGCAATGGATGGATTTATAAATGTGACAGCAGGTATAACGGATAAATCTATTTTTTTATTTAACCCACCAATCGCATTATCAGCTACAACCCCTCCTTCATAGGCTGCTACATAGACAAATTGCGGACCTAATGTTACATCTCCTGCTGCATAAATCTTCTCATTATTTGTTTGAGCATAATCATTTATTAGGATCTCGTTCCTTTTTCCAACATTAACCCCTGCTGCACTTAAATTTAAAGAATCCGTATTTGGTTTTCTTCCTGTTGCAATAAGTAATTGTTCTGATTCCACGACTTTTTTCTTGCCATTTACCGTTATATAAACCTTTTTTACATCTCCAACTTGTTCTACACGCTCATAGGTAGCACCTGTCACAAGGTTTATACCTTGTTCTGTCAAAACCTTTTCTACGGCTTCTGAAATCTCTGGATCATATTCTTTTAAAAGACGCTCACTTCTTTGTATAAGCGTTACTTTTGAACCTAAATTATCGAACAGTTGTCCAAGTTCCAATCCGATATATCCTGAACCAATGACAGTTAACCGTTTAGGAACCTTTTTTAATTCTAGTAGGGTTGTACTTGTTAGATAATCCACTTTTTCAAGTCCCAGAATTGTTGGTATTGATGGTGAAGCACCTGTTGCGATTAAAAAGCGTTTTGCAGAAAGTTTCTGCTCATTTACCTCAACTGTGTTTTCATCAACAAATTTAGCTTCACCCTTTATTAAATCAAAGCCATATTCATCAATTAAATCTATATATTTTTGATTCCGAAGTTCGCTTACTAATTCATCCTTTTGATTCACTAAAGAGGCTAAATCAACTTCTCCATCAGAAGTTTGTAACCCTGTGAACGGATTTGCTTTTGTCAAACGTTTGATTTCTCCTGCTCTAAGAAGCGTTTTAGATGGTACACAGCCAATATTCACGCAAGTTCCACCAACAGTTCCACGTTCAATCATCCCCACTTTCGCCCCATATTCAGTTGATTTAATGGCAGCAGAAAAAGCTGCCCCACCTGAACCAATGATAAGTAAATCGTAATCACTTTTAATATCTAACTCGGTATCTTTCAGCTTCTGTGTTGAAATATCTTCTATGTCTTCTGGTTGATATTTTGCTTGTTTAATTGCCTGTCTTACATTTTCAGCATTAACATCATCTGGTATTTCAAATACCGATTCACCACGTCTAAAACTGGTTTCTATATTTAAAGCACCTATGTTGTTTAAAGCAGCATCAATATGTTGTTCACAGCCTGTACAGGTCATTCCGTTGATTTTAATCCGATATTTTTTCACCTTTTCTTCCTCCTCTATTTATAAAATCAATCAAAAATTAAAGATTCAATAATAGGACATTGATGTATTGCCTTTTGATCTGGGCATCGACTTTTTAAGTCCTTTAACATTGACTCAATACGCTTTAAATCTGCAATTTGTTCTTGAATTTCTAATTCTTTTTTTGATACAAATTCAAATATATTTTTGCAGCGAACTTCATCATTATCGACAACTCCAAGTAATTTATATATTTCACTTAATGAAAAGCCAAGATCTTGCAGTCTTTTGATAAATTTTACACGCTTAATATCATCATCTGAATATATCCGATAACCTGCATTCGTTCGGGAAGGTTCTTTTAATAATAATTTTTTTTCGTAATACCTAATTGTCTCTTTATTTACACCGGATTTTTCGGCAAACACACTAATTTGGTAACTCAAATTATTCACCCCTATAACATAATAAACCGTGTACCTTAGTACACGGTCAAGTATAATATTAAATTTCTCTTCCTCAAGTATTCTGCCCGTTACTTTAAGTATATTTTTTCACAGAGTTCTTGTAAGTACATCACGCTCTATCATTATTTGGGCGGCAATGAATTAACCATCTCTATTGAGACAAACTATAAGAATTAGTCCATATAATGTCTGCTGCTTTATTTGCAATGATACTCGCATTACCCCAAATTACATCAAATCCATGCTTTTTATAGAAATAATCTAGCTTATCAAAATGATCCTTGTCTGTATGGGAAATCCAACCTGAAATTGTATTTACAGAATTCTCTATAGCAAAATAGATTAATGAATGGAGCAAAATCGATCCGTAACCCCTACCTTCATTTTCTCCAAAAACTTCTATATCACCAATCTCTATTGTATCTTCACTGTTGTATGTAGCACTCAATCGGATTCGGTTCAAAACGATACCTTTTTTATGAATTACTTTAAGTCCAATAAAAAACGGTCCAAATTTTTCTTCTTGATCAAAAATAGCACGGTAAACGATGATATGCTCTTCATTTTTATGTAAAACATCTAATATAAACTTCTCGGGGTCTTCTTCAATTTTTTTAATTTCCGTTTGCAATAGAAAGTCTATATCCTTTATTTTATCTTTCGAATATTGTCTTTTATTCCTGTGTCTATCCAAATCAAAAATAAAATCAAACATATATGTACTCCTTTCCTACTTTTTCATCTGAGTTCACCTATTAAAATATCACTACTTATGCCTCTTTAAACTTACCATAGCGAATCCTTATCGGCTATTGATTAATAAGGTATCCAACAGAAAACATAAAGACTGGGCCTTGCTTGGCTCCAGCCTAAATTTGGATTGATTCTATATTGAAAAATCCTAATCAATGATGTTTGGAAAACCATCGACCTTCTTATTGTTTTCTCCGTCTCTCTTCCCCGATTCCTTGCCGTTAGGATACTAACTATTTAGCATGGGGAAAGGGACTATGCAGGGAGATCTAATAGAAATAAGAAAAAATATCGAAGGAAAACTTATTCTACCTTCATACAGTAAGAAAATCCTTCTTCACACTCCCCAATTCTTCTCGTAAAGATTTACGCATACCCTTAAACATTTCTTTAATCTTCTTATTAAAATAGTTAGGTTTATTAGGATTAGTAGCTGATTCTTTTGTAACCGCATCTATTAATTGAAGCAATAATTGATCCTGATAAACTAGAGAATCCTTAACTAGCTCATAGCAAAGTCTTTCTTCTCTTAAATCGTAAAAATCCTCACCTTCTACTGTAACAATATGTTCAAATAGTTTGGTAAATACAAATACCACAAAAAAACGAGTAACTACTGGGTAGTTATTTTTTTTAATCGTAAAGCCTAAACCTTCATCCAAATAAAGATTACTTATTCCAAAATTACTATGTCCCACAGATGATAGTAAATCATAGAATATACTATAATATTTCTTATCATCTCCGATTTTAAATTTATTTGGATTTAATCTTTCAGTAATTAAAGCACCGTTACGGTCTCTAATAACATTCTTTTCTGAATCATATATGTACTCTTTATTGAATAACTTTAGGTTAACAAGAGTAAATTCTTTGAAATCCCCTTCATTTTCATTCAAATATCGACTGCTTAAATAATTTTCAAATATGCTTCTTACAAGAATTAAAACATCTTCATTATGGCCCAATTTTAATAAACTTCGAACACTTATTAATGTTTTAGTGCTCTTAGTAAAATTAAAATACTCATGGTCATAAGTGAATTTATTATTTGGTTCTGCTTGACGTAACAAGTCTGCTGCTCCATATGAAAATGCAGACCATTCAACGAATTTCTTAGACCGTAAAATAAATTGGTTTATTAGTTTATTTAACTCGTTTACATACAGTTTTTGATCTTCGGTCATATTCTTCTCCAATCCGAGCTATTCGTAAAATCTCCCCATAAGGAATACTGATTAACAGTTAACAAAGTACAGCAACCTAATCAATAGTAAACTCAAAGTTTTTCACTAAATATTCTTCCAAAATTATTATCCAAAAAAACAGCCATTTTTGTAGCTTGAAAAGACCATTGTTGACCCTTTGTTTGGGGATAATAAACAAACCCACCATTGTTAATATCAATTATCTTTCTAAACCTTTCAGGATATAGAATATTCTCTTTTATCCATTCTGATTTTTTATTGATACGCTTTTCTAGGTCTTTCATACACCAATACACACCCGATAGTTCACTTTGTTTTAATTCCTCATACTCAACTCGTGTAATAAGTATCAGATCCTTTGGAATTGTTATTTCTATTTCTGCTTTTAGTTTTTGCAAGATTTGATCACCCTATATTTTCTGTCTTACTTATACATGGTTTTATGTACCGCTCTATTACTCTATTTATGAACCCGCTAGATTACATACATTACTTCAACATTCGGAGTTTTTCTTTCAAATCATAGAAAAGTACGTATTTATGCCGAGATAATACCAACCTCGTTCGATATTATCCAATCTCTATTCACGACCAACGGCAGCTTGCCGCATTGCCTCTTGTATTTCATTTCTAGCTATATCTTTAGATGGTTCTTCTTCTTTTTCAAACTCAACGCCTTCCATCATCATTTTGAAATGAGACTCATGATCTGAATTTATGAAAATCTTCCTAAACACATCAAAATATGCTCTATTAGCTTCTTGGTTACTATCTACATACAAATCATCATTAACGTGATGAGATCCATCGTTAACCCAGGAAAGTAACGAATTACAAACGATTTTGTCTTCATCTGGAAACTTCTCGACGATTTCGCTGACATCAATATTACCAAAGAATTTAAAGTAGTTTTCCAATATCCTTCTCATTATGTTTGGTGTTGTTATTGAATCTGGGTTTTCCTTTAATTCCTTCCAAAGTAACTCATACGAGTTCTTGATAGGGTTTTCCTCATATTCTTTGATCCGTGACACATTATTTACTTTTGTAAGAACCCAAAAAGTTTCATCATGCTGCTTTTTATTACTCATACCTTTATTGAAAGTTATTTCCTTATGAAAATAAACATTGTGGGTCAATACTATCAACTGCTTAAATACTAAATCATTACCTCTAATCCTTTTCTTTAAACTATTAATTAAGTAACTAACAATAAATAATACATTGCTATCGAGACTTGATATGGGATCATCTATAACAATTACTCTTTTCGTATTTACTTTATCCTGTTCATTACTACCATTAATAAGCTGATAGAAATAGAGGAAAGTAATAAAGGTCATCTCGCCTTCACTTAGTGTTTCGTTTGCTTCTACTCCATCTCCACGAACAATCTTATATTTACCTTTCTCATTCGATTCAGCTAATTTAAAGTTTGTAAATCCAAAAGATTTTAGCAGTTTATTGATTTCATTTATAGAAGGCAGAACACTCGTAAGCTGATTTTGAAGTTGAATAACGTCTTTTTTCAGTTTATCTCTATGGCCATTAAGTTCTACCAATCTTTTATTCATACCTTCTAAAGTATTTCCTTCTCTTGTTGATTTATCTACAAAACTCGCATAGTCGCTTTCATTTTCTTCAATGATATAACGCCAAACATCTTTTATTAACTTAGCTTTTTCCTCAGTTAAATTGTCGATAATTTGATTATGCTCAATTATTTGTGAGTTGGCTTGTCCAATCTCTTCATTAATCTCACCAATAAAACCGTTTATTGAGCTTAATGTAACGCTACTACTTGGTTCAATTCTTTTTCTCTCAAGTTTTAGTTTATTTTCCTTAAAAGTAGAAATTATTAATTCAAATAGATTTTTTACTTTTTCTGTGTTAACAAAAGGTATACTACCCTCGGAAAGTAACTGATGATTATTGATAATACCTTGGATTTCAGTGATGTATTTGTCTGAGGATGAATTAAGGAGCTGTAACTGTTCAGTATATGTTTCATCAAAATATTCTTCTAATTTTCCTTCTAAGTTTTGTGGCAATTCTTGTTGACAGAATGGACATACACCATCTGTGTTTTTCAAATGTTGATGCCCTTGTTGAACCCAGTCACTGATGTTCAAACGAGATATAAGGTCTGCAATGTCAATATCCCTTTTTCCTATTATTTTTGTTTCAAATATCGGGGCTTTCTCATATGAATCATTGTATTCAATAGTTCGAATCGTGCTTATTTTCTCTTGTGAACCCTTAAAAACGGAATCAATTCTCTTTTTCAATTCATCAAAGCTAAAAAGGACACCATCATTATTTTTGGCTTCTTCTACACACTTTAGCATAAAGTTATCTTTATTATTACGTACACCAGTAAGTGCTTCTTTGAAATGTTCGTCATATTTTAGTTTTAACTCCCAGCATTTATTCATAAATTCAGCTTTTAGATTGGTTAACCTTTCGCCCACTTCTTTAATTTTCCCATCCAAGGTTTCAATCTTATCCTCGTGCCTGTCTATTTCTTCCGATATTTCCTCTATCTTTTTTAACAAATCAGTAGATTCCTTACCTAAAGTAAAAATCCCTTTTATGTCATTACGCATACTGAAGTTTTCACGAACAAAGTTCCTGTTATAGACAAAAACGCTATAATTTAACCTATCTCTTTCCCATTCAATATTACAACTTGGAAAATCTCCCTGATTTCTTAGTAACTCTGAAACTGTTGTTTTTCCAGTCCCATTACTACCAAAAATGTAATTGATTTTTCTTAGATTTACCTCAATTCCAGAAGTGTCATAGGTTGCAACTTCTTTTACTTTAATCTTATTAATCATGCAAATCCCCCTAACCTCTATTATTTATTTGTTTTGCCTATTGACAACATATACTTACTATTTTACAGGAAAAGTTTTACAAGTCGATATTAAGTACCTACATATTTCAACATCTTTTTACTTTCTTAAAATTATTCCCTCAAATTAATAAAGGAGCACCAATATTTATGGTTGCTCCTTTTTGACATTTAACAAACTATTAAGATACTTCTTTACTTCATCATGGAACTTTTTCTTAATCCCAGCTCTTTTAAGTACCTTCCAGGTTACTATCTCCTCCTCCACTTCATTCATTCTCTCAACGACATGTTTTATCCTCCGTAAACGAAATTCCTGTTCTGATTCACAAACAGTATCTATATACATTTTGGTACTAGGCATCTTATCCAGATGTTGTTCCAATAACGCTCTTTCTCCGATTACATCACCAATACTTTTAATCGTAATACGTTTTGGCCTACCAGTTTTGTTTTGTATATCCTTTATTGATCTGTGAACATTCTTTAATACTTCTTGATCTCTTTTCTCCCAATCTACTTTCCTATTTTCACTATTAGTCTTTCGTAATTTTGGCGAATGATTGTTTAACCATTCTCTATCATTCCTATATAAAAAAGCATATGTTGAGGAATCTTGATTTCTCATTTCTGTTTTGGATAGATCTGGTTTTTCCTGCTGTAACCTTATCCAAATTTGACGTTTTTGTTCCAATACTGCCTTCTTTGAATGAGACTCTTCCTTCGAAATTGTTTTATTTTTCTTACCGTTCCTATAATTAATCACTGTTCCAACATCAACATTCAACCTACGAGCAATCTCTCGATAACTCAGATTTTCCCCAAGTAGTGATTGCAGCTCTTTTTCCCAAATGAAGCCAAAATCCATAATACGGGTATACTTATACCGTTCACCTAGTTCTTGCTCCTCACCCTTCCTTGTATAGGCGAAACCGCAAACAGGACAAGTGAATCTTCCAATTGGTTTCTTGGTTTTTTCGCAACTTCTAATAGTAACTTCCTCAATAACATTCTTTTTATACATAGGACAAACGAGATTTAAGCAAGGCCATTTGGGTTTACCAAAAGGATAGTTTCCTAATGAATCATTCTTAAATACTGATTCAACATTCAATTCGAGTAAAGTCAGCAGCAATATATGATAATATGGATGAAATGATTTCCTGTGTTTTCGAGTAATATTTGCTAACCATGAATTCTCTTGTACGACTTTCACATTAAGGCTTTTCAAAAACTCTTCAGGATAATACGTACAAAATGTTTCATGTATTTTCCCCTGATACACTCTACCGTTAAAGGTAGAAAAACCTTTATTAATTAAGTGGTGATGATAATACCTTGTGAAATGTTCAAAGGAAGTATTCCCAAACTGGTTATTCAATAACTTTTCTGCTTGAATAATGATTTTCTTGAAGTATTCTAGTAAATCTGCATTAACTTTTCTCAGTTTCTTCAAATCACAATTATCCGGAGTTGGTAATACGAAAGCATGCTTATTAGGAGGTGTCACGGGTACTTGACTGTCCTCAAGCCATAAACCGTGTTTTGAGCAAATGAGATGCCCTGGCAACTGATGTAGACGATGCCAGTATAATTCTCCATACATTTCAATATCTTCTTTGGCACAAGCAGAACAATACTTTAAATACTTGTTTTGTGGTATTGAACTTGCCATAATACCCGATTGCATATAAATCTTTTTTCCGTCATTACTTATCATAGAATCGTAAATGGATTGGGCCTTTTCTGTTGGTAAGAACACTGTATAGAATGGATACATTGTATGTTTCTCTACAAGTGCCTGTTCATTCAATGTCGTGTTTTTAGGTAAATGCTGAACAAGAGAGCCCATTCCAGATGGCAAAAATACCGAAGCACTTATCGTCCTCTTACCGAATAAATCTTCCAATGTGTGTTTCCAAAAGACATTTCCTGATCGGATGTGATACCGAGCAATAATACTATATAAAAGTTCATCAGGATACGGGGTTGGAAATTGTATAATCATGAAACATCACGCTCAGGGTAATCCTGCTTAATTACTCCAGCATTAAGTAATTTTTGATAAGCAGTTATTTGTTGTTCTTTCCCGTTTTTTATAATGGTTCTTAGGTCGTTACTTATTACTTTATCCATACTTTTTTCATTATTATTTAATAGAAGAAAAGCATCTTTTACGACTTGTGATAAATCCCTTAATTGATTGTTCTCTGAAACAACTTTTTGTACTGCCTTAATAGCAACATCATATTTAAAACCTAGCATCCCTAAACGGAAAACAGCGTCATCAATTAATTGCACTTGCTCATTTTTCCGTTTGGCTCCTTCTTGGAGTGAGTTAATTACCTGTTTTTGATCGACAATAATTCGTTCTTGTTCAATAAAGTCCTCAATATTTGGTAGCATTAAGTCGTCATATTTTGCTAGCTTGCTATAGTCCTTGCTCTTTAATGTATTTAGCATAGGCTGAACCATTTTTAATTCTTCTTGAGCCACTTGTTTAATTAACGCAGTGGTAATCTTTTCCTCACCACTACTAATGGCACGTAGCTGTACCATCATAGTGAGCTTAATTGCGATGTCAGCAATTCCCTGAGACTCATTATATAGGGTTGAAGAAATTTCTTCTGTAAAGGGTACTTCCTCTTTTGTCCACTGATATTTCCACATTCCCTGAACAAATAAATCCCAAATAGCATCTTTTTCAAAGCGATCCCACATGATGTTCCCCATATTAGTGCTTCTTCTTGCTTGTCTAAACTGTGATTGTAAGACATCCATTGCCTTTGGGGTTCCAACCATTATAAGAGGTATATTTATCGTATTGATTAACGCTGTAAAAAAGTTTAATATCTGTGCTGAGCTAGAGCTTTTTATACCCTTTATATGTTGTAACTCGTCCAGGAATAACATACCTAGGTTTACACTTTTAGCAATCTGAGCCATGATAGGCATTAGCTGACTTGTTGACAAATGACTGTTTACGTATCTATTAAAATAGTTGGAGCCTAGAAGTAGATCTACTTGATACATAAAATCGTAAATAATGGTTTTTACCGAGCCATCAAAAGGGGTTTCAATTTTTAAATAGGTTACTTGATAGTGATTTAAGGCTTGCCCTTTATACGAAACATGAGAAATGACCTGTGGAATGGTTTGCAAGATTCGCTGTAATGTACGTGTTTTTCCTACACCAGAGACCCCCAAAATACTCAATGTTTGTCCTGTCTGGATAATAGACTTATCAAAAGACTTATTTTGTATATTATTCCAGTTATCCACAAAAGTCTGTGCATAAGTAGAACTTACTGGATTGCGATAGGTATAACCTGTTCTAATCAACCTAGATATTGATGACTCAATTCTTAGATGGATTGGGATAGCTTGAAAATAATGCAGCAACCTAGAAATTAGATGAACTCTCTGGTGATCATTCAAATATCTTTCTTCCTTATTATATGGAGGATACATGCTTAGGCGGTCAATGACTTCCTCCTGAGAATAGATTGGAGGCAAAGCCTCTATAAGAGGATTGCCTTGATATTCCAATATCTCTTGCTCCCTATATTCTGCAACTTGTGCTTGGGTTCCATTATGTAATTCAATTATCTCCATCATAAAGCACTTCCTTTTGTTTCTTACGGAAAATATCCAACACTTTTACCGGCTCAGTATCATGATTAACTTTGTTCGATTGCTTTTCAGTGTTATTTTGATTCACCACAGTTTGCTTTTCCCTTTTCAATATTTCTTTCTCTTTTTCACGATTTTCTCTAATATTCTTTATATCTTTAGGAACCTCACCATTTGAAATTTGATTGTTAGCCTCTTTTTTCGCTTTTTTAACAATCTCCTCTATGTCCTGAGCTAATTGAATTGCTCCATTTAAGCTGCTTTCCTCATATTCTGCCTTTTGTTGCTTTCTTTCACTTTTTAAACTCACAACTTCTTCCATCTTCGCACCACGATACATCTCGTATTGCTCGATTAATGAACAAACTTCATAGTTCAGTCTATCTATGCGGATATAAATATTGGATAAATCTTGAGGGTCATAATGCACCCCCATGCTCCAACTCCCCTGTATTCGAGCCTTAGAAAACCACCGTTCTTTCAATGCCTTTGTACAAGTATAATAAAGACCTCCAAAGTTGATTCCTTTCGGGGTGATTTTTGCACTGGCTTTAGGTAAAACATTACTTCTGATTGCATCTAAAGGCATAGTCCTCAGTAAGCCAGTTCCTTTACGCAAACCCCACTTAAATATTTCAATCGGTATTGGTGGGACTTTTTCTGCTATCATACTTTGCGTTAAAGGGTAGTCCGATAAATAATTATGATTGTTATAATATAGAACCGTTCTGACTAAAATTTGGACGTACTCGTTTAGGTTTAACACTGCTTTCTTCCTGTAATCCTTTCCTCCACGCTTCATAAAATCTTTTTGGACCACCCCTGGCAGGAATGGAGAGATGTGATCCTGAAGAATATCAAAGTATTTTTCGCATACGGCCTTTAGCTCCGGTCTGTATGGACCCAAGTTTTGGAATTTGATGTTTAAATCCTCCGTGATTTGTGTTAATTCATTGGAAATCAACTCACTGCCACGATCCGCCATAATAGTATGTGGAAGATAATGAATGGGCCAATCATTTTCATTAATATCCATATCGAGTGTCCGCTTGCAAAATTCCTTTTTATCTTCAAAGGCATTTGCAAGAGCCATCCTCAAAGACTCTTTTGACATATTTTGAATTCCTGCATAAACAGAGACAACACACCTGGAAAATATATCTACAGTTAGATAAACTACTGGACGGCCAATCACTTTATTCCGATCAAAACTTGAAACTAAATAAATATCACCAATAGTTGCATCAATGGCATATGTACCTATCCCCATAGAGTCTTCTGTAGCTGAACCAGTTATAGCACGATAGTTTTGTAAAAATTCTCTTCTTCCCTCTCTTTTATGAATGGCCTCTTCCGGTTTAAACCACTTTCTATACCAATAATAAAATTGGTCATATGAAATAATTGGTCTATCTATGTCCAACACTTTATAGCCAGTTTTTTTATCCTCCTTAGAAAAATACTCCTTCACCATTTGCTGATAAGCGTATTTTAATGAAGGCTTTGAACGTATAAAGTAGTATTTTTCTAGGCTAATTCTAATGATTTTCTTCCACTCATCAGTGATTGCTGCTCTCTGAATAGAGGAAGAGTAAGCGAAAGATCTTCCTGCTTTTTTGTTATATTTACGTTCCTTTCCCAGTTGTTTTCCGCAATTATTAAAGTCGGGTAAGAGAGCATTCTTTACCATCCCCCTTGACCAATATCGTTTTAAATATTGTCGAACGGTCTTTGTGCTAATGGAAAAATCCTTACTAGCCATCTTTATTAGCTCTGATCTCAGCTTCGGAATAAAAATTTCAGGAGTTAAATAGATTTGGTTTATTACCATCCATGCTTTATCCCGTTTTTCAATTTCTATCTCAGATAAATCCTCTTCGTTCACGCTGATAGCCCATGGATCAGTTGCAACCTTCGTAATCTTACCTTTGTTTAACAAGGTTTCTATATTGTATATTTCCTCACTGTAAGGGAATGACGGTTCACGGACATCAACAAGAAAACAAAGTTGATGCTCATTATCGACCCAGACTACCCTTTGAATGAATTCGGGATTTTCAGTGCTTTGTAATAAATCATTAATTACCAACTGCATACCTTACATCACCACCATTTTCACCAGTAAATACAACATGATAATTTTCAATTTTATTAGTCAAATAGATTTTCTTGCTCAAATCCATACTCACTTCTTTCTTGGCAATCAAATGTTTAAACAAGATTAGTCCCAAACCTTCATCTAAATTGTATTCCTTTTCCAATCGGGAGAAGATGCCTTGAAATGTATCGGATTTATTCGTCAAATACTGAACCATATCCCTTTTCAAGTGATGCAAGTTCAATGTAAGGGATGGGTAATCTTGAATGTCATAGGAGTTCAATGCCCAACCAATATTTCGTGCTGATTGTTTATTGATCTCTTTTTCTGTTACAATTCCAAAATCAATCCCTTTCTTTTCAAAATACCTTCTTTGTAGTTCTAATCTTTGCAAGGTTGCATTTTTCTCTAACTCCTGTGATTGTTTAATTATTCTTGCTTGATAGTAAGGTTCTCCATTTTCCCCCTTCCTTGTTACAAAAAAAGAAACCGTAAAGATATGTGGTACTTGTGTCTTCTTATCAAATAGTTTCTTTGTAAGCTCCTCATCCACTTGGATATTCATGTCATGGAAATCTAGTAAAGGGTACTGCTCCCTTATGTCAGTAACAAGGTCGTCAAACTCCAATAGATAGAAGTAATATAACTGCAAATCGCTTAATAGATGGTAAACCCTTTGAGTGGTATGGCCAAAAATGCGAGTGGATCTTCCTTTTGATGCTATGTCTTGAACTTGCAGCCAAGGTTTATAGTCCTTCCCTGTTCCTTGTCCTCGTTTTTCCTTTAGGAACCTATTTATAGTTGTTTCATTCCATTCTCTAATCATTCAGTATTCCCCTACTTCCTCTTTCTTGAAGAATAATGTGTTCATTATCAATTGCTGAATCAACAGTTGTTTTGAATTCGCATTTAAAAGATTAGAAAATTCATCCCAACCATTAAATGGAGAATAATTTTTATGCTGTGAAATATCAGTACGACATAATTCTTCTTTTATCAGTGTTAATTGCCTACGGATCAAATAACGTAAGAACTGTGACCCTGTTACTCTTTGGAATTCAGAAACAAAATCAACATAAGAACAACCCGTCAATTTTTCTACATGTTTTTTGCAAATCTCATCATGATAATGCTCATCAATGTATTGAATGACAGCATTAATTTTGTCCATCGTATAGTAAGCCCCCTTAAATATAAAAAAGCATTTGTTGCGTTGACTTTTGTCAAAACGGATTGTTTTTTTTCTCCGTATAACAAAGTCAGCAACAAATGCCTCTATTATAAATTAACCTGTAAGTACAATTCATCAAGATCTTCTTGTAATATTCCAAGATACCTTTTAGTTTCCGCAACGGACCTATGATTAAGGGCTATACATATGTAATCAAGTGATATGCCTTTCTTAAAAGCCCAATAGCCCCAAGTTTTTCTCATTCCGTGCGTTGAGAATTTCTCTGTTATCCCTACCATATCACAGGCTTCATTCAACATTGATGCAGCATATTGCCTGGTGATAGGTTGATTGGTTCCCTTTCTACTGGTAAAAAGGAAGTCCTCCTGTTTCTTATCAGGAAACTCTCTAATAAATTCTTTAATACTTTTCGCTAAATTTGGCGTAATCGGGAACCGCTTATATTTACCAGTCTTCTTTTCATTTACTTCAATAAACTCTGTTGGCTTCCTACCGTCCCACACATGATTCACCTTTAACATCAAAATGTCAGAAATTCTTAGAGCTGATGAAATACCGACCATAAAAAGCAAATAGTCTCTTTTATTTTTCCCTCGAAGGTATCCTTTCACTGCTTCAAGTTGTTTTAAATCTCGAATCGGATGAACAACTTTCACTTTAGTTCACCTCCTGTATGAATCTTACATATTCATTGTAAATCTCTATTTGAGTAAGATTCAACAGCCTAGAGGCAAAATCCAAAAATAAAAATGCCGTTTTTATAGGATTTCCTTGTTTACACAACAGGGTTGTGTAAGATTCAGGAATATTTAGTTGTTACATATTAAACTTTTCATTCAATTGGAGTTATTGATTTCTTATTGATACTATTAAATTAGTTTTTTAATAATAAATACACGCAATCACTTCCTTTAGAAATTTAGGGATAAAGAGGGGAAACTTAGGTGACGGACAAGAAATTTCAAAAATTACTAGAAGAATTCGATGTTGTTTTAGACAGCATTAGTACCGAGCTTTCAGAAAAAGTCATTAGTGAATTTAAGAAATCAAACAATCAAATAAAATTCTGTTTGGATGATGGTCTTAATGAGATCCAAAACAAAATCAATAAAGTACCAAGTGGGTCTGGACTTTATCTATTTGAGGTCAATTTACAATCCTTTTACAAAGATGAAATTAGTCTTTATGATGATTGGAGTCATAATGGAAAAAGTATCAATCAAAATAAAAGAGATCATTTCTTTGAGTGTATAAACAGGTTGTGGAATGAATCTGATGAAAGGGATGGCTCTAGCTATCCAAAGATTATAAAAAAAAGATTTTCACATCATTTTTGTTTAAGACCACTTATAATTCTAGAAGCTACTGGGCATTATCAAACTCCAGTTGTTCAATACTTGGAAGAACGGGGTTATTTATTAATTAATTATCATTAATCCTTTGATTTCATACAAGGCTCGAACATCGAGTTTAAGAAAAGTAAAGACAGATGTAATTGATGCATATCTTCTTTGTGAGTTGTTTTATAAAGAGGAATTAGAGCCTTATAAAAAGCGTGGAGTCCAGTTATTAAACCTTCGTAATCTTACAAGACAACATGAAAATATTACTGGAGTTATGATTCAAACAAAACTCCAATTTCAGGCTGTCCTCGAACAAGTATTTCCTGAATATAAAGGTGTCTTTGGAGATTTGTATTCGGTGGTGTCACTATTAACTCTTACTGAGTTCCCCTCTTCCGAGGATATTTTGAAAGCAAGTGAAGAAGTAATTACAGACAAGATATTTGAAGTATGTAAGAGTCGATCAATCAGGTGGGCAAAAGAAAAAGCTATAACGCTTAAAGCTGCAGCCACACGAAATCCTTTTGAAAAGACTGTCTATCAAAGTCATATTTTAAGTCTTAATATGTATATTAATATGATTCTTCAATACAAAGAGCACCTATCAAAGTTAGAGTCAGAAATAGATGCCCTCGCTAAAGAGATTGAAGAATATAATATTATCAAATCTATCCCTGGTATAGGAGAAAAAATCGCGGCAACGATTATCTCTGAGATTGGAGAAATAGATCGATTTAATGACCCAAAAAAGCTTGTAGCTTTCGCCGGCGTAGATCCTAGTGTCTTTGAATCTGGTAAGTTTTCTGCCACTAAAAACCGAATCTCTAAAAGAGGCTCTAGCAGACTTAGACACGCCCTGTATATGGCCGTTCGTTGTGCTATTCGTGATTGTCGTAAAAAGAAAACAAACGATGAAATCATACCTCGTAACAAAAGAATGCGAGAGTTTTACGACAAGAAACGGGATGAAGGAAAGCCGTTTAAAGTAGCAGTAATAGCTTGTGTGAATAAACTCTTACATTGGATATTTGCCCTTTTAAAGAAAAAGACAACTTTCCAAGATATAGCATAAACACTAAATCTAACTAAACAACACAAAACCTTCCAAAATTAGGTTAAAGGAAGGTTATTTAGCATGCTTATTTTTAGTATAGCATGATATATTTTAAGTTTTTATTGAAAAATATTGACAAACTATTAGCTGGTTTAGTTTAATAACTTCAACAAAAAAGTGCATTAATCCTTCTTGGATCAACGCTCCTCTTAGTTTGATAATTAAACTATTTTTACCATTCGTACTTGTTTTAAGATATGTCCATCGAACTCTACATCAGACTCTTTAACTATTTCGAACCCTTTAGCTTCATAAAAGTTCATGCCAATCTTATTATCTTTTTCGACGTTTATATAAATTTTTTTTATACCTTCTAACTCATTAACCGCTTGTTGTATCAACGCAGTACCAATCCCTCTACCCTGGAATTCTGGATAAAGATAAATAGCCGCCAATTCGACCTTTCCACCTTCCCTTACTGTGGAATAGTTTGCAAAACCGACAACTTTCCCCTCAACTTCTACAACATAAACAATAGAACGTTCTATACGTAGTTTCATACTTTCATCACTGTAATTTGATTTTAAGAAGTTATTTTGTACTTCTAAGGGAATTATGCCCCCATATGTGGCATTCCAAGTTGTTTTCGCTATACTTTGAACCTGTTTTGTATCTTCGTACTGCATCTTACGGATGGTAAAATCCATCTAAAGTCCCCCTTTAATACGCCTATAAACTAAAAAGTATAAACTCCTTCTTCAACTCTACTGCTTCGTTAGTTCAATAAATTCAACAAAAAGGTGCGCAATCCTTCTTGAATCAACGCACCCTTGGTCGCAGTATAATTCTTCACAATCTAAGAGATAAACTGTTTAGAATAAATAAAATCGAAATCCCCATATATGGGTTATGGCTTAGAATGTTTACATAACCATTCAACTCATTGGAGGATATTTTTTAAACTTTCTATAGTAATTAAAAGTTGATATGACTATATAAAACAACCGTTTTAGATTTTTTTCTACAGAGAAATAATACAATGGATTCTTTACAAGTCGTTTTTTATAAAGTTCCTTTATTTTGTTCTTTAGATTTTTTTCCTTAATATAGCCTAATAATAGCTTCTTAGGTACTATGGAGTATAATACTTCTTTTTCTGCTACGGTATATAACATATTTTTATTATTTATATAATCTCTCACATAATAACTTGTGGGGTTATTTCCTGCAGAGGTCAAGTAATAATTGCTTCTTCCTAAACGGGGATTTAATTCAAAAAATTTATACTTTCCATCTCGTTCATCATATTTTAAGTCGAAATTTGCAAACCCAACATATCCAACGTGTTTCGTTATTTTTTCAGCTTGTTTAATAACTTCATCATTACGGAAAGTCCGTATTGCTAAAGGATTACCTATGCCACCAGGGGTGTGATCCTCAAGTAATGTTTGTCCGAAAGAAGCTAATTTAGTTTGACCATCTTGAGCAATATAAAGTGTTAATATATGCATTGCTGTGTCATCACCAGGGACATATTCTTGGATAACTAAGTTTTCATAATATCCAGCATTCCTGAGCAAAACTACAATCTCGTCCAATTCTGTCCTATCTTGAGCTGTAAATACCTTCATCTTACCTGTAAACTTTAAAGATTCATATAGTACTCTGCTAGTTGGCTTTACAACAACTGGAAAAGAAAATGGCAGTTCGGTCTCCAATAACTGTTTATTCCCTAAGGATATAAACTTGGGATAATTAACACCCAACTCTTCACATAGATAATAAAAATCTGTTTTATTAATTACTCGCTGTAATGTATCACTATCTGTGTATGGGATAATCCAAGTATTATCAAGCTTACCTCTAAATTTCACAATCATTTCAATATGCCATTCATCCGTACCAATAATCATTTTTGGCGTGTCAGGGTATGAATGTGCAATTTTATTTAGACAATTGAATAATACTTCTTCGTCCTCCATATCACTCTCTACAATCGGAAATATAATTTTAGAATGATTTATTTGTCCCGTTAAATATCTACAGATACTGATTGACATTACTCCATAAGCTTCATGAAAAGAACGTGCAGTACTATAAACCCCAATACTTGCTCCCAAAATAATTGGTATGAACTGTTGCTTAGATAAAAGATTTTCTTTTTTCACTGTGTATCTCCTTTGTTAAAGGTACCTAAAAATATTTTAAATAACCAAATTACTTTCATTTACATAATCTTACAAAACCCATATTACCATAATAGCCCACTGTCAAAATACTTTTTATTTAATTATCCTGCTCCGTTAGTTTAATAAAGTTGAAAATATAGTCTTACTTATAGGTATGCCATCAACTAAGTCTATTTTTACTAAAGCAATCTCCTTAATCTTACCTTCCAATGGTCGGAAATGACTAATGCAGTATTCAAAGGTCTTAAATAATGATTGTTTATCTAATCCGATGGCGAGCGTACAATGAGGATTCCAGCGTTCCGGAACATAGAGTTCATTTGCAAAAGAATTATATTTAATTAATTCTTTATAAAATTGGCGGTGAGTTTCATACAAATGGGATGTAATTGTAGGTGGCATAAAAACAACCGATGTATGAAACTTTTCGTTTGGTGGAAATGTTGATAAAATATCGAAATTCACTTCAATCTGCGTTAAATTTTCTGTGAAAAATCGAAACGAATTAATATAGTTTTCAACAGGAAGTTCCGAATTATATACAGCTAACGTGATATGAGGTCTAATTTCTTCTATATTTGCCATATTAGGTGTAATATTGTTCTTTTTTAAACCTCTCCATATTCCCAATACATGATTTTCGATTTTCTCATCGAAAAATAGTTCAACTGCATACTTCTACTCACATCCTTATATATATTTGTTAACAATTCTCTTAGGACTAACAAATTCCTTTTTCAACAAGTCGAGTAGAAGGGAGCCTTTCTACCTTACGGTAAATTGTACTCCTCCCCCCTCACAGAACCGTGCTTGCGCTATT
>NZ_JBFOKR010000018.1:0-104024 GCF_047246645.1 Ferdinandcohnia jepli | reverse complement strand
AATAGCGCAAGCACGGTTCTGTGAGGGGGGAGGAGTACAATTTACCGTAAGGTAGAAAGGCTCCCTTCTACTCGACTAGATCAATAAGAATTAGATGGATTAGATAAAAGTTAATGAGAGCATTGGTCCATGCAGGATTAATGCTCATTTTTGTTGAAGTTCTTAGGTACTATTAAATAAGGAAATCTATAAGTGTGAATTACTAATTGCGATAATGATTGACTAAAAATTGAAAGTAGGTGTTTCAGTGAACCACATAATTGAGAAATTAAAAGAAATAGAATCAGGAGAAGCAGGAATCCTTATTTATTCAATCCTAAATAGAGAAATAGAATGTTCTTACCAAAAAGACTTGTCCATACCACTTGCTTCTGCTGCAAAAGTGGTAATTGGTTACTGTGTTGCACGTCTTGTTGAAGAAAAATTATATAAATGGACTGATGAAATTAAGGATATAAGCTTTAATCCAAAAGAAGATAGCAAGGAATTGTACCCTCATTTTCAAAATAGACATAGTCTATCTTTAGAAGATGCGGTTGAGGTAATGATAGCGTGTCATGATAGTTATATTGCGAATCACATTGTTGAGTTTTGTGGTGGATGGGAAAATGTAAACCAAAGAATTAAGTCCCATTTTCCAAAAATCAATGTTACTAAGAATCCAAGAGACCTTAAAAATAAGGGTAAAGTTGATCAATTGCTCGAAGTTTTAAAGTTGATTTTCGAAGGATATGAGACCAAACCAGAGATATGGAATCCTATTATTAACGGATTAGTTAGACAGCGTGGAGAAGTAGAAGGGATACCACATTATCATTTGAACCATATGACTGGTGGATTGGATAATGTTTTAGTCGATATTGGTATTATGGGAGAGTTTTCACAAGACCCATTCTTATATGTATTAGGTGCTAAGGAATTACCCAATCGTTTTAGTGAACAGCATGCAGACGAAACAATCTTGGATGTGTTGAGGATATTATATGAAGAATACTGTAAACAGGGTTGGAGCAGTTGAAGGTTTTTAAGACTTATTATATTAGCTTATTTTGCTAATGATGTAGATTTGGTGAAGAAGGAATTATAAAAAACATAACGAACACTAATTGGTAAAAGGAGGTAATTTTATGAAACTTGAAATATTTATTTTCCTCGCTGGATTAGGTACTGTTGTTGTAATGTATACGCCCGTTATATATAAATTAAACAAACGAATATCGAACTTAGAAATGAGAATAGAACAAAATAAGGACATTTTTTCTTAATTTAGCGTTTCACTCTAAGTGGGACGCTTTTTACTAAAGGCGCTGGATAGTTGTATTTTTATAGTATTATATTAAGAAATTAGGAGGGGTATTTTTGCAAACTTTTTTTAGGTATAACTGGAAGGTAAGAGAAGACTGGTATTGTTGGTGTGAAGAGTTAAACGAAGAAGAACTACTGCGTCAAAGAACGGGTGGAATGGGAAGTATATTGCATACACTTTTCCATATTGTTGATGTCGAATGGAGCTGGATACGTCTCTTACAAGGTAAGACAGACTTTCAGGAGAGTTTCGATAGTTATAATAGCTTGAAAAAGGTTCGAAAATTGGACGCTGAATTTCATTTTGAAGTGGAAAACTTTGTGAATAATTGGGAAGCTAGTATGGAAAATCAATTGTTTTACGATACATTGCCAGATGGCAGAATTGTGACGGATACTTGGGGTGAAATCATGCGACATGCCATTGCACACGAAATTCACCATATAGGACAATTATCAATTTGGGCAAGGGAAATAGGGAAAAAACCTGTTTCTGCAAACCTTATAGGTCGTGGCTTTTCCTCTCATTCCAATAAATAACCTATTTATGTTTATTGTTTAGGAGTTAAATTTAATGAGAATAAAATTTCCTGGTTTTACTAGGGATTAAGTTTTGGAGAGCAATATGATTTTGTGAAAGGTTGTTCTTTAAGTTATGGGTGGTGTTGACTCATTCGTGGTTAACTCACATTTTTGTTGAGTTTTCTTATTAAGCGAACGGGTGAGTTTATCCAGGAAGTATTAACCGTCTTTTTGTTGAATTCCTTATTATGCTAAAGGTGCAGGTTAATGGAAAAAGAAGGCAAGTAAATATTTATGTAGAAATTGTAAGTTTAAAGGAGTAATTAAAATGCAAAAAACAACAAAAATAAAAAAGACTATTAAAGAACTTAATGAAATTAAATTAGTAGGTTTTAGAGTTTTGTGTTCTGGTGACAAATATATAGCAGAAATCCCAAAAGCCTCACTAAGTTTAAGTGAACGTATCAATGAAATTAAACAGGTGGTTAATCCGTTACTACAATATGGTGCATTTGTAGTCGAGAACCAAACTGCTGAAGAAGATGGCTATTGGGTTTGTGTTGAAGTAAAAGAGTATGAAGATATTCCATCTGATATGGTAACACTAACAGTCCCATCCCAAAGATATGCTGTATCAAGACATAAAGGGGCTAATTATCAGATTATGAACTGGTATGAAGAATTACATAAATGGATTCATGATAACAACTATTCAAGACTAAATGAAAAATGGCATTTAGAAAAATTTTATAGTTGGAATGATACTGAAAATTTAGATGTAGAGTTGTTTGATACGATTAAGTAATCAAGTAACTACTCAACTACCATTTAAGAAAGTGATTTTCTTACATTCCCTGTGATAAAAAACTGCTTCATGGATGGCTAACGGGGTGCTAGAGTTCAAGATTAGAAGCTGAAAAAGATGTTTTTTGCTCTGTTTAAGTATAATGGTGATTATTGATAACTCTTCGAAATCATACTTTCAGTTACTGTCAGAAGGTAAGAGATATAGGAATAGTAAATTACTGGATTAAATAATATTGAAACAGGAAGAATAATGAGGTGATTTTATTTTAGAAAAACTCAGGAAAATTAATATGAAAACTGCTGTATTTTTGGGAATTATTTTTTACTCTTTAACTCTCTTAATCCACTTTCTTATTATAAGCAAAAGTATTCCATTCACATGGGTTAATGGTGGAAGATCTGAGTCATTCGCTGAACAGCTACCAATATCTTTTTTAAATATCGTTATTGCTATTATTGGAGTAGTTTTTACGTTGATTGTTGGTAGAATTAAACTATATAAATACAAAAGAGGAATAACCGTTATATGTTGGTTTTTTGTTGTACTTTGGTCTTTTGGATTTATACAACAATTGTTTGGAACACCTTTTGAAAAAATGGTTTGTTCTTTAGTATTGCTTCTTGGAGTTATCTCGAACTTGCGTATGGCGATTGAAAAAAAATAGATATAACTATTTAATTAATTAGTTTGTGAACAATTACACTTAAACTAAAGGAGTGCGTTTTAACATACATTTTGCACATTTGGAGGTGTGATTTTTTATGTAGGTCTTGTGAATACAGAATTATCCAAGCTTGGTTTATTTAAACGGTTGACTATATATCAAAACTAAAAAAGCAGAGTAATTATGAAAATCACTCTGCTTTTCTTGCTTTCTAGTTTTGCTCAAAAGTGAAACTGGAACCAGGAAAACAATCCCTCTGTCCCATTAGTTATTTATATATTTCTCAAAGACAGCTCCGAAGTCTTTTGCATGGTATTGTTCGCGAGCGGATTGTAACCAAGAGAATCCGAATTCAGTTAGTTGTTTGTATTGATCAGATAGAGTTACGTCTGTTGGTCTAGAATTATGCAGGATGCTAGCTGCTTTTTCTAAGCTTTGGTTTGCCATGTCATACATTACGCTGTTTTCATGTGTAATTTCTGAGATATATACAAGAGCTTTATATAAATCATTTAATTTATCAATCTGCTTTTTGTCTACGTCAATACTGTATGCTTGGTTGCCTAGCGTAAACTTAATCTCAATGTCCAAGTCGACTCTTCCGGCAGTTTCAAGGAAAACATTTGATATTTTATATTGTGAATATGGATAACGTTTTAGTAAACGCTTAGAGGAAACAGCGCCTTCACCATCAACATGGATAAATGCAATATTAGTAAAGCAATATTCATCTGCTTTGGTTTTGATTAGGAAGTAGATCTTTTCATTATCCTCGTGTCTGATATAATCATCAGCGTCTGTTTTGTCGTAATCCTGAGGTCCTATAATCTTACCAATATCTGATAATCCCAATGCATCTGAAGCCAATTTTTTTAACATATGTATCCTCCCCGTATTTAAATAAATAAGTAACTCCTGAATAAGTATATCATTTGTAGATATTGAATATTACCCAAATTATGTATTTTATTAAACAATGGAAGTAACCTTACTCTATAAACAGGTAGTCCATTATGCATACACCTTACCTTCAGAATCTAAATTTCATATTTTCATTGACAGAAGGCAATCAGATTTGTATGATATTGTAAAAGTTTCCATATTGTTAAACACATAGAAAAGGAGTAGTAAGGAACCTCTATTGAAGAAGAGAGCTGCTGGTTGGTGAAAAGTGCCAATAGAATCCAGAACTCGCCTTGGAGTGGTTAGGCTAATTGTTTTAGGTCTAAACGGGTAACTCTCGTGATTGAGTCTAGAGATGTTTTTAGTGATGTTCGTAAAAACAAGAAGAGTGGTAACGTGATAGTCCAAGCCTATCGCCTCTTTATGAGGTGGTAGGCTTTTATTTTTTTACAAGAAAGGGAGATGAATATGGTGGAGGAAAATTGTTTTATCTGCAACAAGCATCAAAATAAAATTAGCACTTCAGGAGTAACTATTTATGAAGACGATTATGTATATGTAGGTCATATCGATAGTAACGGGGAACCAAATTATCTAGGCCATATTATGGTTGATGTCAAAAGACATATTCCAACATTGGCAGAAATGACTGTTCATGAAGCACAGGCTTTTGGAATGATTATCGCTAGAGTAAGTAAGGCACTTAAAGAAAGTGAAGGAGCCGAACATATCTATGCGGTTGTTTCTGGCAACTCCGTTCCACATCTTCATATGCATCTAGTAGCCAGATATCCGGACACTCCTGAGGAATTTTGGGGACCATTTGCGGTACATAATGCCCCGAATGCACGATACGGAGAAAACAATGATGTTATAGATGTTTGCAACAGAATCAAAACGCATCTTGAAATGAATCCCTATGGATAATTCTAAGAACAGTGGTGAATTCAGTTGGGTTGGCAGCCAGAAACACTTTATTGATAAACCGGATATTATCCAAATTAGGCACATCGTACTCGGTCGTTTCGGTGGCAATTCAAAAGCAGGACAATCTAAAAATGAAGATGGTTGTTTAATATGGGTTGATGAGGAAGACGATTTTGAATTTGTAATGATTCTAGACGCTCATAATACGGCAGAGAGTGCTGAGTTAATCATAGATACAATTGAAGATCAAAAAAATGCAATATACTCTATTTTACGAGATGCCGTTAATCCCGCATTTAAAAACTTACAAGAATACATTTTGTCTATCTTTCAAAATAGTAGTTTTAAAAATGCTTGTAAAAAAATTCAAGGTGAAACAGCTTGTCTTATTGCTGTAAGAAAGGCTAATTTCCTTTGGTGGTTCTCAATTGGTGACTGTCTTTTATATTTATATCATCCAGAATTAGTTGCGTTAAATGAATATCAGCAGAACCATCGAAGTTTCTATGAGTGGGTGGGACAGGTTAACACATTTGAATTACCAGTACCCTGTTACACTACTGGATGCAAGGAACTGAGAACAGGGAAAAACCATATTTTCCTTACGACTGATGGATTAGTCGAATGTCCAAATACAAATTTCGATAATCCGATAGAGATTTTCAGCTATTTTACCAGACAATCAAATGAAAATGCTGTGCAGGAGTTACTATCTTATATTCAACAAAAGGATGTTCGTGATAGCACTACCATACTTTCCTGGATCGTAGATAATAAGCTCCCTGCTTCTAAACCAAGTAATTCCTCAGATTAACCTGTATCTTACATTTCCTTCTTATATTATAATATAAGAAAATATGTTCGGTAGGTGGTTATATGTTAAAGAATGAGGAAGATGTAATAAAAATTATTCGTAACGACGATAAGATGATGGAAATCTTGAGGGTTGTAAATACCCTGAACTTACCAGATTGGTGGATTTGTGCAGGCTTTGTTCGAGCAAAAATTTGGGACACTCTTCACGGATATATAAATCGAACACAAACCCCGGATGTAGATGTTATTTATTTTGATGACAAAGAGATTGATGAATCTATAGAAAAGAGTTTAGAAGCTAGATTACATAGCGTTATGCCCGATATCCCTTGGTCTGTAAAAAACGAAGCAAGGATGCATGTTGTTAATCATATTGAGCCTTACTTTTCTTCAGTGGATGCAGTCTCTAAATTCCCGGAAACGGCAACAGCCCTTGGAGTCAAGATAGATGAAAATGATCAGCTAATTTTAACTGCTCCTTGTGGTATTGAAGATGTAATCAATATGGAAGTTAAACCAACAGGTTTCTTTACTGAAACAAAAGAGCGGGCAGCTATCTATGAAAAACGTTTAAAACAGAAAAATTGGAAGTCAATTTGGCCAAAAATTAAAGTTTATCATTTCGAGGATTTGTAAAGAGTTGCAGTTTGCAGCTCTCTTTTTTTACTTATTTTGTCATTTCCTGAAGGAGTACCCAAACATATATCGAATAGTAATAAAAACTAAGTAAAAGGGTGTACGAAATGGAACAATTGTACTTAATCAGACCATCAATTCACTATCAAAATGAATATCTTTCTTTTTATAAAGAGTGGAAAGAAAGTGGAGAAACGATGGTACCTTGGGTAATCAGTAAAGACCCATCAGATTTTCAAGCAATGCTTCAATCTTTGTTTGATTCGGAGAAAGGTGAAAATCTACCTGAAGGGTGGGTACCTGATTCAACGTATTGGTTAATAAATGAGAATAAAAAGGTGATTGGTGCTGTAAACATAAGACACAGTTTAACAGATAGCCTAACTAACAGTGGTGGGCATATCGGCTATGGTATTCGACCTTCTGAACGACGAAAAGGGTATGCAACAAAACTTTTATCTTTGTCGTTGGATAAGGCAAAGGAACTTGGTATTCGAAAAGTACTTGTGGTTTGTGATGCTGCGAATATAGGGTCTGAGAAAACAATTTTAAACAATGGTGGACTTCGAGATTCTGACTTTATCGAGGAAGACGGAAATGTTATTAAGAGATTTTGGATAGAATTATAGATTAATTAAATCTACTTTTAGGATGGGATAACATGATTTTCGAAATGACGATCCAAGTGCGTGTAAGAAACATGAAAGAGGGACAAAAGTGGTATACAGTTTTATTTAATCGAGAACCGGATATTGTGCCGCATGAAGGGTTTGCAGAATGGCAAATTATCCCTGGTTGCTGGGTACAAATTGCTGAAGGGATACCCGCAGAAAATAGCGGTTTTTTACGTTTAGGAGTGGTAGATATTGAAGCGGAAAAACTGAGGCTCATGAGAGAATTAGTAGTTGTTGACTTTGAGATACAATCGAGAGAGGAAGTACCTGTTAAATGGTGTACATTTTACGATCCTTGGGGAAATCGTATTGGATTCTTTGAATACTTCGATAAAGTTGAAGAGGAAAAAGTTGTTAAACGTATACTGGGAACGTCGTTTAGCGGTTGAAGTGAGAAATTGATATGAAAAAAATAATCTGTTTATGTATCGTATTACAGCTTATTTGTGTGTCTTCTATTAGCGCACTAACATGAGCATTCTTCTTTGTTGTACATGACGGGAAGGTTTATGAGGTAAAAGAAGAGATTACTATTGAGAAAAACGAGTTGGTGAAACAAATAGGAGAAGTTCAAACGAAAGCGGATGAATATTCCGGAGATTATTATGGAGAAGCCTCTAATGCTTACGATATAGGGACACCTTATTTTGAGATACAAGGTATTCCGATAAAGGAAGCGATTGCAGTAGAAATAAAAAAAAATCACTTTGTCAAGGCAGATTATGTTCACAAAGCGCAATTTGATATACGTAATGTTACAGGGAAAAGCACCATGTGGATTATTCTTAGTATTAGTTTTATTTTAGTAGTTGGAATGGTTGTTTATAAATCTAAACAAGCGTAGTGTATTACTCTTTCCGTTTATATAAATAAATCCACATAGCAATATATATTGCAAATAATAATAGTAAGAAAATCGGTGTTGATAATTGATTGGATGCCATTTCATCACCTGGAAGCTTATTTTAATTCTGAAAGTGAAGGGTGGAACAACAGTAATAGGACCACTATTAATGGTATTGATACGATTAAAGCTTTTAACGGACTTTTATAGTGTAGTCTTACCATAGTAAAAAGAATCAGATTAAATATTCCAGACCAAAAGAGATTCCAATTATTCTCGTATATAAAGAGCCCTTTTTTGTAGAATAGATACTCAATAATTGTAAAATATGCAATCCAAAGGGCTAGATATAAATATTGTTTTTTCCCTTTTGGGCAATACCTTAAAAAGATCATAATTACAACAGGAACAATAATAAATGAAAAAGCAATATCAATAAAAGTGTGGTTTAACCAATCTACTGTTACAGCCTTATATCTCCATAAGGTATGGTTATAAAAGATAAAATTATATAACAAATTACAAATAATAAAATACTGAATGGTAGGATAGTATGACTTCCAATTCTTCCAGTCAACAAAAAAGTAGGCAAATACCACGTAAACAACGATCACCAAAAGTAAGTACATAACGGTAGGCCTTTCCATTTTTTACTAAACAGTATGCTCTTATTCATAATCAGTTAAACACTCTACAATGTAAAACAGTATGTAAGCCCTAGTAAAATGATTTTTTAATCCGTTGGTAAAATCTATTAAGAACACATTAATAGTGTTAACCCCTAGCGCAATTTTTTAATGGGTTTAAAACACCTAAATATATTTAATAAAACATATGTCCTTGTTAAATTGTTACTTAAAAAAGTAAAGGGGAAAATATGAAAATAAGAAATATAGATATTCAAAAAAGTATGGAGGACTTTAATGTTCAAGGTTTAAGCGTTTCTGTTATTGAAGATAGACAAGTCATTTCAACCCAAAGTTTTGGAATACTTGAGAAAGATACTGAAAAAGGTGTTACGAATCAAACAATTTTCAGTGCATGTTCGATTAGCAAGTTTGTAACGGCAATGTTAGTAATGAAACTGACTGAGGAGGGAATTATTGATCTAGATGAGGACGTAAATAAGAGTTTATTTTCCTGGAAAGTGCCTGATAACCAGTTTACAAATCGTGTTACGTTACGACACTTGCTTAGTCACCAAGCGGGGATTATAGACCCTGAAGATAGTTTTGGTGAATGGAAGGTGAAAGATGGTGTACCTTCTATGATGGAAATACTAGGAGGAACAACACCTTATTGCAATTTACCTATCGAAGTAAAGTATGAACCAGGTAGTGAATTTCATTATTCAGATGCAGGATTTTGTATTATTCAACAAGTAATAGAAGATGTAATGAACACATCATTTCAACAAGTAATGTTTCAACATCTATTTAAGCCTTTAAAGATGGATAATAGTAGAGTTGATACAAAAATACCAGAACAGAAACTATTTTCCTCAGGTCATAACAAAAAGGGCCAAGTAGTAAAACCAAAATATCCAATCTATCCCTATCCAGCAGCATCTGGAGTATGGACAACTTCGTCTGATTTATCTCAAGTAGTCTTAGAGTTAATGAATGCTCTAAATGGTGAGAGTAAGTTAGGGATTTCTAAAACGTTAGCTAAGGATATGATTACTGGACAAGGTGGGAAAAGTTGGACAGGTCTTGGTCTATTTTTAGAAGGAGCTGGTAACGAACTTGAAATTACTTCACTTGGATGGGGAGTCGGTTTTCAAAGTATGCTGTTCGCAAATCCCTACATAGGAACGGGTGCTGTAATTATGACGAATACAGAATTAGGTGTACATCAAATGGATGGCATCATCGGGGATATATATGAATCTCTTACTTCTTAGAAATCTTACGTTAAATATAGATTCGAATCTTTAATCAATTACAAATAATTCCTAACACTAGGGGGCCATTGCAATGAAAATTGAAATTAAGGATTTACCTGAGTTTGAGGTTGCTTTTTTTAGAAGAATTGGAAGTTATTTTGAACCGCAAGACCATTGGGAAAAGCTGATGAAATGGGCTATTGGAAATAGCCTTTTCCCTCCGTATCATTCTTTTTTAGGTATATCCTTAGATAATCCTAATTTGGTTGAAGCACAGAATTGTCGACACGATGCTTGTGTTACACTTCCAGAGGGTTTTGATAAAGAGAAACACAATGATATTGGTTTCAAGAGGATTGAAGGTGGTTGTTATGCCGTATATCGATTCTATGATTCTCCCGATAAATTAAATCTTGTTTACCAATACGTGTTTGGTGAGTGGTTGCCTACTAGTAATTATGAGGCTGATTTCGATCGAGATAATCTTGAATTTAGCATGAATAACCCATCAGATGACCCAAAAGGAAAAGTAAAAGTTGATTTATACGTTCCCATTAAAAGGTAAATATCTTTAACAGTTATACGTTTTTTTGACAGATAGGAAAGAATAATATCCTTTCCTATCTGCATAAGTGCAACTACTACTCTGCTGTCGCCTTAAGGCTCGGCAATCGCAGAGTTTTCTAATTGAAATTATTAGTAATCAAACAATGCGAGGTGGAAATATGATAGAACAAGTCGAACTGGTAGAGTTACACGAGGAAAATGTCGAGGGTGGGTGTTATTGTCTTCGCAGTAAGCCAAAATCAGATGGCTATGTAAATAAAAATAACTGGCTTAAAACAAGGTTCAATGAAGGCTTAAAATATATAAACTTACTAGAGAATAACAAACCTGCGGGTTTTATTGAATACACGCCAATTGAAAGCTCTTCAAGGGTAGTCTATGGAGAAAATTATCTTGTGATTCATTGTCTTTGGGTACATATTACAGGAAAAGGATATGCATCAAAACTAATTGAAAAATGCATTCAAGACGCAAAAGAACAAAACAAGCCTGGCGTTATCGTTGTAACCAATCCGGATACTTCTTGGACACCTAGCAAAGACATATTTATTAAACATAATTTTATTGAAGTAGACCATGCACCTTACGGATTTGAATTACTCGTATACAAATTTGGAGATTCTCCAAATCCGTACTTTCCAAAGGATTGGGACACGCGCCTTACTAATTTTGATAATCTCACCATTCTCAGAACACAACAATGCCCATTTGTTGATATAGCTACTGAAAATGTCAAGGAAGCTGCAGCTAAATTAGGTATTCAAACTGAAATAATAGATATACAGAATAGAGATGAGTTAATGAGACTTTCACCAACTCCATACGGGATTTATGGCGTAATTTATAAGCATACATTAATTGCGTATCACAGACTAACAATTCACTCCGCGCATAAGCGATTAAAGCAATTAGTTTAAATTAGAATTTGAAATGAGTTGATTTCAATGGATATACACAAACGAAAGTTGTGGAATGAGAACCATAAGAAACTAACAAACATCATACATAAGACAGAAGAACACGAGCAAACATTACGTTTATTTCTCTCTCAACATGCACTACTACACTCATCATCTATCACGAATACAAATCAAATTACACTAGAAGATTCCGTATTTGATAATCTAGATGAATCTATTTTTAGAGCTTACCCTGTAGCCAATCCTGATACGAAAAACTCGATTGCTTGGCATATTTGGCACATTTCCCGAATTGAGGATATGACTATGAATATCTTGGTCGCCAATGGTCAACAAGTTCTGAATGAGGGAAGATGGCTTGAAAAGCTGCAGATTGATGTTCCGCACTCAGGTAATGATATGAGCGAATCAGAAATTGCTGATGTAAGTTCAAAAATCAGCTTTCATTCATTACTATCGTATCGTGCTGCTGTTGGAAGACAGACGAGACAAGTGATAACTTCACTAGAAGCTGGACAATTCAAAATGAAAGTTGATTCGATGAGAATCCAGAGGCTAATGGATGAAAATGCAGTATCACAAAGTTCTAAATGGTTGGCAGAATACTGGAGTAAAAAGACAGTCGGTGGCCTTATACTTATGCCGGCAACAAGACATAATTTTCTGCACTTAAATAAATGCAATCGTATAAAGGAAAGATTACATAAAAAAGCTTTTACAACTAAATGATTGTAGACAGATTTTACCATGCTAAAGAGAAATGGAGAATCAATATTGACTAAAAAAACACGAAATATTTTAGGACTATTTATACTAGTTCTTCTGCTTATTCTCGTAGCCTTATTTTGGGCATTCAATCACAGAATTATTGAGGGCAGTTATGATAAAGTAACGATTACAAAACTTGGAGAATCAAAGAGTGTAATAACAGATAAAACTGAGATTGAAAACATAATGAAAACTATTAATGATAGTCCAAGAACATATAACCCTCAGAATGGCTTTAGGTATGACTATGTTCCTCACGGCTTTTTACAATTTGAAAATGAAAATGAAGAAGTTATAGTGGAATTTATCATACCAAAAGGAAATGTCCTAACGAAGTATTGGGAGATCGAAACAGAGTTTGAATTTGGGAAAGACATGGAATAAAAAGGAGTAAACGAACGATGCAAATTAGACTTGCTGAAGTTAAGGACGTTAAGCAATTAACACAGATGAGATGGGATTTTACTGTTGAATTTGATGAAGAAAAAGGGAAGGCATCTTTTGATGAGTTTGAAAACAAACTTCAAACATTTTTAGAAAATGCACTTTCTGGTGATCAATGGTTTGTATGGGTAGCAGAGGAAGAACATAGAATTGTGTCTCATATATTTATAGAATTAATACAAAAAGTACCACGCCCAGGTAGAACGACATATCCATTTGCTTATATGACAAACGTATATACAATCCCGGAATATCGAAATAAAGGTGTTGGAGGAAAATTACTAGCTTCAGTAAATAATTGGATTAAAGAAAACAACTATGAATTTGTAATGGTTTGGCCAAGTGACGAAGCTGTAGACTTTTATAAGAAAAATGGGTACGTTCACAGTACAGAGCCAATGGAGTATTTTCCTTCATAAATAGGGCTAAACGAATATTTTTAGTAGGTGAGACTATGAAAAACGATTTAGTAAAAGCATTTTTTACTCTCTGGGGCTTACTTTTAGTTATTGAGATAGTGTGGTTAGGAATAATTGCCTCGAAGGTTACGTTTGTAATCACCTTAATTGCTGTAACTAGTGTATTTGGCTCAACTGGAATTTATTTATTTAAAAATACAAGTGAGTAAACATTTTGATAGAGGTGTGAAGTTTTAGGAGAAATCCCAAGTTATGGTTTATTTCAGACTATCCGCAGATGAATTTCCTATAGTAGATGTTACAGGATTATATTTAGATATTCCTGTCATTGAATTTGCGAACAGTATTAAAGCTGATTTTGATATAGACTATATGCTCATCCATATGTTGAAGAAGAGATAACTGTCTAAGGGGGTTCCTGTTCAGATGAAAAAAAGCACAGCAGTGCGTGTAACACTAGCTATCTTGATACTAGTGGGTATTTTCTTATTTCAGTTTCTAAGAACAACTACTTATCAAGAAGTTCTTTCAAATTTAATAGAAAAAGAGGAAACTGTCGAACAAATTACAGTTTATACTCAATTAGGTCTAACAAAGCAAACTGCTAAAGTTACTATAAAAAATGAAGAAATGATAAATAGTATTATAAATGAAAAAATAAAGCTCAAGAAGGAGATATCACTGTACAATCCACCACCACCTCCAATACTTGACAATACATTAGTAATAGAAACAACAACTAAGGACAAATATATAATAGGATTTGATGAGAATAGAATAAAAGTCAATAAAAAGCTATATTTTACCGAAAGTCCTGTAGTTAATCCTATTTATATGTTTATCTTAAAGAAAGACTTAAAATGGGAAATATCTCAATATTACGAACAACCAATAGATCATTAAGTAAAACGATAAACAAATAAATGGTTAGTATGGGGGACACCTATGAAAAAGTATTATATTGCAGTTACCTACGATGTTTGTGAACACAACAGTTTATATGAAGATATGAACTATTATCCCCTGGAATCATCAATAGGTATTGAAGATCAAATAAAGGTAATTGCCAAAAGTGATGTTGCTTCTTTGGTTAAAGTTTATGAATCTGATACAAGTGACTTTAAAGAAACAAGATTATTTCAGGAATATACATTTAAGGAATATGAGTGTAGTTGCAACAAAAGTAATTTACAGGAAACAGATTTGCCACATGAACTTTACTAGTACCGACTAAAATTGTATAGTAGCCATTTCCATAGTCCATTTAATCGGACTATTTTTTTATTCTCTAGATGAAGTGAAAACCCAAAGTGTATTTATAGAAAAAACAATTGTGTTTATAAGGCGGACACATTATAATCAAATAATAAATATATTGAACTTGCAGTTTACTAGAATAATTTAATTAACCAGGAACTAATTAATGTATTCAACATAAGTAGTGGAGGGAAGTCATATGAAAAGACTGCTGAGAAATTGGGGACAAGTAAGCTTAGTGAAACAAATATTTATTGGATTGTGTTTGGGAGTAATTCTTGCAATAACCATTCCTGATCTAGTAAAACCCATCGCACTATTAGGCTCACTATTTGTTGGTGCCTTAAAGGCTATTGCTCCTGTTTTAGTACTGGTATTGGTGATAGCGGCTATTGCTAAACACAAAAGCGGCCATAAAACAAACATGAAAACTGTCATTATTTTATATCTATTAGGCACTTTTTCAGCAGGTTTACTAGCAGTTTTAGCAAGCTTTGTGTTCCCTGTTACTTTAGTGCTTGGAACAGGAAATGAAGATTTATCAGCACCAGGTAGTATTGTAGAAGTACTACGAACATTGTTACTTAATATTGTAGATAACCCTGTAAAAGCGATTTATAATGCAAACTACATCGGAATATTAGCTTGGGCTGTACTTCTTGGTTTCGCATTAAAAAATGCTGCAGATACTACAAAAACAATGTTAACTAATCTCTCAGACGCCATTTCTAAAATTGTTACTTGGATCATTCGATTTGCTCCACTTGGAATCATGGGATTAGTCTTTGAATCTATTACGACAAATGGTCTTGAATCACTATTAGGCTATGGAAAGTTACTATTTGTTTTAATAGGTAGTATGCTATTTGTTGCACTTGTCGCTAATCCACTTATCGTTTACACAGCAATTCGTCAAAATCCCTATCCACTCGTTTTTAAATGTATTAGGGAAAGTGGTATTACAGCATTCTTTACTCGCAGCTCTGCGTCCAATATACCTGTAAACATGAAGCTGTGTGAAAATCTAGGATTGAATAAGGATACGTATTCCGTATCTATTCCGCTAGGTGCCACGATCAATATGGCAGGTGCCGCTGTAACAATAACTGTGTTAACACTTGCTGCTGTCCATACATTGGGTATTCAAGTAGACATACCTACTGCGTTACTTCTTTGTGTTGTAGCAACTTTAGCTGCTTGTGGCGCATCAGGTGTAGCTGGCGGTTCACTCTTACTAATTCCGCTAGCTTGTAGTTTGTTTGGAATTCCTGATGATGTTGCTATGCAAGTGGTTGGGGTTGGTTTTATCATAGGTGTTTTACAAGATTCATTTGAGACTGCACTAAACTCATCAACTGACGTACTCTTCACAGCTGCTGCTGAATATCATGAGTTACGAAAAGAAGGTAAGAAAATAGAAATAGAGAATGTCGTTTGAATTGACTAAGTGAAGCATTAATCCATGTAGGATTAATGCTTCTTTTTTTGAAAGGGAATGCAAAAGACTTATTCAACTAAGCTATATGAAAATGAGATAATATCTACTACTAATTTTCTGAGTTCTTTAAAAGGGTTTTACAGCTTTCTAGTGAATATATATAGTAAAAATCTTTTTAGGAGAGTGAATATAGTGGAAGAATCTTTAATTAATGATATTCATTATTTTAGGCTACCTGTTGTTGATCTAACTGAATCCGTAACTTGGTATACTGAGTGCTTAGGTTTTAAGTTGCGTCATAATAGAGGTGATTTGGCTGTAATAGAGTTACAATCAGGTCCCTTATTAGTTTTAGTTCAAGCAGATACACATTCCAGAGGCCATTTTACTATCAATGACCAACCTGAGTTTTCAGTAGGTTTCACCACTTCCAAAATTCAAGAATTACATAATTATTTGGCTGAGAAAGATGTAAAAGTAGATGAACTCCAAGAAGATAATGGGCATTATTTCTTTCATTTTTTTGATCCGAGTGGTAACAAACTTCAAGTTCATAATTAGCAATAAATGCTCAAATGTTAAATTATTACATAGTAGTGACTATACTAAATTTATGTAGGTAATTTTTCTTTTAAGGGAGTGGAAAATGTATGTTTAGTAAAGTTGGGCAAATTATGTTGTACGTGAATAACCAAGAAGCTTCAGTGAAATTTTGGACAGAAGAATTAGGATTTATCATTATATCTGAAGAAGATATGGGTCAAGGAATGAAATGGTATGAAATTGCTCCAAACGAGAGTGCGGAAACAAGCATTATACTACATAACAAGGAAATTGTTGCCAAAATGTCACCTGGTGTGAATCTTGATACACCGTCGCTAATGTTTTTTACAGAGGATCTTGATAAACTACACACTAACCTTAAAAATAAAAACATAACAGTTGGAGATATAGTAAATATGCCATCTGGCAGAGTATTTAACTTCGCAGATAACGAAGAGAATTATTTTGCGGTGATGGAGAAATAACAGTAAAATAATTCTTTAAATAACAAAGACTTGGAGACCAACAATCCTTCAAGTCTTTTTTTGATAAGATTAATCTAAAAAATAATATTTTTTTATTGATAAACAATAAATTTTGTATTAGAATTGATAAAAAAGTATATACGAGGTGTAATTCATGAAAAAAATCCCAACGCTGATTTTAAAATTTGCAATTATTATTTTTGGACTAACTGTTCTTGCTTTAAGTATTTATTGGTTGCCATGGCAGGCCAATGTCTTGGAACAGATGTATCCCGAATTTGCACATTTAAAATACCCACTGTTAATTGGGATATACCTGACTGCTCTTCCGTTTTTCTTCGCACTATATCAAGGATATAGACTGCTTCAGCTAATTGATAAAAACAGTGCCTTTTCTAACTTAGCTGTTCTTGCACTTAATCGAATTAATGTCTGTGCTATTTTAATTAGTTCATTGTATGTAGTAGGTTTTATCATCCTCAATATTGAAGGAGCTCAGAATCCCGGAATTTTACTTATCGGAATTATCATTACTTTTTTATCAATTGTAATCGCCACTTTTGCAATCGTTCTAAAGAACATTTGTAATAAAGCCATTGATATAAAAGCAGCAAATGATTTATTGGTTTAATCTGGGTAAAGCGCTCATTTACAATTATTTTTTTGAAATGATGCACAAACTAGAACTTCCTGCATATATTGATTCTTGTGTGAGGAAAAATGTATGGAAGGAAAGAGTAGAATGAATAACAACCAAGTGAATACAACAACTAAGATTAGTTCTTCAACAGTTGAAGGATATAAGGTTATTGAAGTGAACCTTAAAAACCAGTTCGAAAACACGTATGCAGTTGTCACGCCAGTAAAATTGAAATAACTTGATAATCAAAACCATCTCTTTTGTAAGTGTACATACAAGAGATGGTTTTTTTATATTTTATGAACCAATTGAACTTGTACATTAACTTCCAATCGGTTGATTGCGAGGACAACCCTTAGTGGAGTTGTTCTCTTTTTTTAGATAATTCATGATTTATATTGAGAAAACTGTATGTTATCGAGAATGCGGTAAAAAATAATGTAATCATATGTAGTTAATAGGGGGAAACGTTGTGCTTGATGATTCTACAAATCGAAACACAGATAATAACGAATTAAATATGTATTCCCACCTCTTTACTATTTATCCTGATGCCGTACTTATCGTTAACAAAGATGGGGCAATCATTAATGTAAATCAAAAGGCTGAAGAATTTATAGGCTTTCGACCAAAAACTGTAGAAGTAGCAATTAGAACGTTGGTACAAGAAGAAAATATTGAAAAAGTACTTTCTCATTTCAAACAGGCTATTGAAGGAGAAGAACAGAATTTCACATGTAAGTTTAAACAACATTCCGGAGGACCGGTTCATTTACGAATTAGAAACCTGCCTATTTTCTCAATTGGAAAAATAATCGGATGCTATATCATTGCTGAAAATTTAACAGAACATGATAACAAAGAAGCAGAACTATTAAGGATTACGAATAGTCTAAATCTGGCTCAAGAGGTAGCAAAAATTGGGAGCTGGGATTATGACATAACAACCGATAATGTGTATTGTTCAGATTCACTATTTACCCTGTTAGGATTAAAAAAGAATGAAAACTCTTTCGCTCGCTACAAAAACCTTATTGAAATGGTTCATCCTGATGACAGAATTAGAGTCGATGCTGCTTTTCAATTAGCAAAGACCACCGGAAATTTGATGGATATTGAATACCGTGTATATAAAGGAGATCATACAATTATTTCTGTTCATGTTCGAGCTGCCGCTCAAAAAAATACGGAGGGTAAGGTCATTCGATTAATAGGGGTACTTTATGATATTTCTGAACAAGTTATGACACTAAATAAGTTATATGAAAGTGAACGTAGATTTAAAACGATTGTAGAAAATGCAGAGGTAGGTTTGTATTCACTTAATTATGTTACAAATAGAGTTTTATATGGTTCCCCAGCCGTTGCGGATTTAATAGGCATTCATTTAGAGAAACTTTTTTCTGGTGAGCTGAAGTGGGTAGATTATATTCATCCTGATGATTTATCAACTTATAAAGCTAAATTCAAAGAAATTTTAAAAAGGGAAAAAGGGCAACTACAGTATCGAATCATAAATAACCATGGTGAGGTCAAATGGGTTGAGGATAAATTATTCCTTATCAAAAATTCAAATGGAGATATTGAACGGATTGATGGAATCATTCTTGATATTACCGAACGAGTGCACCGTGAAGAAGAAATCTATTTTAATGCATTCCATGATTATCTTACTGAACTGCCAAACAGAAGGCTATTCGATAAAAAACTCGACGAAATAATTTTAGATTATACAAATAAGGACAAGAAGTTTGCATTATTATATTTAGATATGGATCGGTTCAAATATATTAATGACACATTAGGACATGAGATTGGTGATTTATTACTATGTGAAGTTGCTAAAAGACTGTCTACGAAATCAGTACCTAATACTGTTTTTCGAATTGGCGGAGATGAATTCGCTATTTTGCAAATCGATATAGATGTAAATGATTCAAGTGAGTTTGGAAAGAAACTTATAAAAGAAATTGAACAACCATTCTATATTGATGGGTATGAATTGCATATCACAACAAGTATCGGTATTAGTATTTTCCCTGATGATGGACAAACGTTAAAAGAATTAAAAATGAAATCGGACATTGCCTTATTCCGTGCAAAAGAACTCGGAAAAAATAATGCACAGTATTTTACCAAGGCATTAAATAGTAATTCCTTTCAGAGATATACATTGGAGAACGAGTTAAGAAAAGCAATAAAAAACAAAGACTTTGTTCTACATTATCAACCAAGAGTTGATACATTTACAGGTGAAATTGTTGGTGCAGAAGCACTCATTCGTTGGAATCACAAACAATGGGGAATCGTTTCACCGAAAGAATTTATTCCCCTAGCCGAAGAAACTGGGTTAATCGATGATATAACCGAGTGGGTTTTTGAACAAGTATGTAGCCAACTAAGTGCATGGAAACAAACTGGATTAAAGCTTGTTCCAATATCCATAAATCTTTCAGCAAGTACGTTGATGAGGGCAGACTTAGTAAAAAATATAAGCGACAATTTAAATAAATATTCTATATCAGCAAGTCTCATTGAAATTGAAATCACTGAAAATGCGCTTTTCCAAAACGATGGCATCTGCCTACGATCTATAAACCAATTACGTAAAATAGGGGTATTAATTGCCATTGATGATTTCGGTACAGGTTATTCGTCAATTGGGTATTTAAAAAAATTCAAAGTGGATTTTATTAAGATTGACCGTTCTTTTATAAACCAAATTAATGAAAGCGAAAAAGACGCTGCGATAGTGAAATCAATTATCATGTTAGGAGAAGGCTTAGGTATCAAAATTGTTGCAGAGGGTGTTGAAACAGTCAAACAATGGGTTTGTTTAACATCATTAAAGTGCCATTATATACAAGGGTACTTGTTCAGCAAACCACTTCCAGAAGAAGAATATAGAAATCTTCTCCAAACAAACAATATGTTTCTTGATATGTTTTCGAATGAAAAGTAAACAAATAAGGGTTATAAAATATAGTGTGCATTAAAAGGCCAAATTCCCCAGTTAAAAGTGTGGAATTTGGCCATCTTTCTTGTGACTAAAATGCTTACTATCTAAAGTTTGTTTTTGTTTTTTAGTTAGAAGGAGAAACACCAATTAAAGAGAATTACATATTTATAGATTTTTAAATATAGATAAGATAAATAATACTAACTTTAGTTTTGATTTGTAGTCTTCTGCAATGACGTTATGAATAAGAAACAGGTAAATGACTATAATGGAGATGTTTGTGCAATGGGAGAACAAGAAACACTAAAAATTTTTGACGAAGCTAGAAATATGATCGGAGAAGCGACTCGCGCAGAGGTACACAAGTACGGATACTGGCATGAAACATTTCATTGCTGGTTTATAAGTAATGACCAGGGAATAGATTATATCTACTTTCAACTGAGAAGTGATGATAAAAAAGACTATCCTGGTTTACTAGATATTACATCCGCCGGACATTTAATGGCAGATGAAAATGTAAATGATGGTGTTAGAGAGATAAAAGAAGAAATCGGAATAGATGTAGCATTCGAGGAGTTAATTGTGTTGGGTATTATGGAATATTGCGCTGAGAAAGCAGATTTCATTGATAATGAATTGGCACATGTATTTTTATATAAGAGTGAAAATACATTCGACGACTTTACACTCCAAGCAGATGAAGTATCAGGTATTGTAAAAGCTAGATTTACAGATTTTACAGAGCTCTGGTTCGGTACAAAAGATAAAATTGAGGTGCAAGGCTTTGCGATAGATAAAAATAAAAATAAGCTAATGGTAGATCAAACGGTATCTAGGGAAAAATTTGTACCACATCAAGAAATTTTCTATCAAGAAGTGATTCGGAAAATTACGGAGTACATACGATAGCTTGGTATACTGTTATGAACTGGTTGTGATTAAGGCTAATGGAGAGTGTTTATGTATTTTAATTTCTTAGAACTACTGGGAGCCTTTACAGTATTTTATATATTTAGGTTTTTTTTAGATTCAAAATATGAGGTTCGGAAAAAGAAAATGATTGCTATTGACATACTTATAACTACTGTATTTGCATTTATCGTTCAATGGGTAATTGGTGTTATTTTTTAAGAATTGTCAACTAGATAGATACAGTTGGAGGAGATACAAATGAGGTTTTTTACAATCGATTGGTATAACGAGATGCAGGTAAATGGATTCATGGCATTTCCTGAAACAAGAGAAGAATGGGATGAGATGATTCAATATTATGAGGAAGAGGGTATTGATTATAAAGAGAATGCTAGACTAGACCTCGAATCACGAAAAAGTGACTTATTAAAGTACCTACCCGAATCACTTCATCCATACATACATGATGGAACAATTAATTCAGAATACCCAACACTAGAATTAAGGGAAAAGGTTAATCAATGGTTAAGAGAATATGATGAAAGAATGGAAAGAATCTATCAAGAATACAATAATCATTTTAAGTCGATTAAGAATAAACTTCCTAAAAATGTTGTTCAATTACATGAGAAATCACTACACGATGCATCTATAAAGTCAATAAAGTATGACTCTACTGATACATTGAGTATGATATTGGATTGTAGTGGAGGTTTTCACTATTTTACAGATATTCAACTAACCTTTACAGGTGTGAAGAAGGTAACAATGTCTCGTAATTTGGAGGGGGCATTTTGGCTTTATGATGAAGTATATGTTTGTGAAAACAAGCAATTTGAACTAGGCGTATTATTTGATAATCCACTTTCAGAGTTCTCAATAATTGCTGAAGATGTAATGATCAAACAATTGAAATAAGTAGTGATAACAGGATTAGAGGTGCTAACTATCATAATGGTGTAGCACCTTTTTTAATGTCTTGGTTAATTATTAGTCGATTTCCTTTGTAATAAAATTGAAATGTTTGTAATAATTAATTGCTAAAAATTAACAAGAGGATCTAATATTAACTGTTTTTCTGCTTCCTGAAACAATTTGTTATCTAAATAAGGTTGATACCCTCAAAAACTTTTTAAATGGTCAGATTCAATTATAAAGGCTATTTAAAAGCAAAAATTACCCCTTTTTACTTATATTTGAACAAACATAATTAATTTTCACTTAATGTTTCTGTTACAGAGTATTTTGTAATATTTTGTTAAAATTAGGTATAGGAAAGAGGGGATAATATTGAAGGAAATTATTTATAATTATGATGATTTATTAGAAATGTTGGATGAATTACTTCAAGAAGAATCTAGTTTTAATTGGGATGATTTTTATTCAGTTCGTGAACGGAAGGTACCTTTCTTTATAGATTCTCCAGATGAGAACTTAGTAAACTATTTTGATAAAAATCTCATCAACAAAGGAAAAGTCCTTGATCTTGGCTGTGGTCCGGGCAGAAACGCTATTTATTTTGCTGATAAAGGTTGCACAGTCGACGCAGTTGATATGTCACAAGAAGCACTTGATTGGGCGATTGAAAGGGCAAAGCAAAGGAACGTTATCGTGAATTTTATTACTAGAAATATCTTTAAGTTAGAAATTGCAGAAGGTACATATGACGTTGTTTATGACTCAGGCTGCTTTCATCATATAGCTCCCCATAGAAGGATGAGTTATATAGAGTTAGTATTGGAAGCTTTAAAACCTGGCGGCCACTTTGCTATTACTTGCTTCGTTGAAGGTGGAGAATTTGGGGGTGCTTCAATTTCTGACTTAGAAGTTTATAAGCTACGTAGTCTGAAAGGTGGTTTAGGGTTCACAGAAGAAAAATTGCGAAGCATTTTTCGTGATTTTGAAGTGATTGAAATAAGAAAAATGAAAGAACTAGAACCATCTAAAGGAGTTTTCGGTGTAAATGGATTATGGACTGCTCTATTTAAGAAAAATGAATAATAAGTGATTATTGACTTGAATAGTAAGATGTTAATAATTCATTGTAGTATATTTTGGGGAGTGTTTTATGGATTCAAAAATTAGTTCATTGTTAGATGTAAAATTATCGAGAGTTACAGTAAGATATATCGAAGAAAATACCCCAACTATTTCCATATTATGTTATTATAAGAATATACGTTCGATTGATAAAAAAGTACTCTGGGGGAACAAATGACTCAAACGCTATATTCAATGAACTGGAATCTTGATAATTTGTATCTAGAAGGAAGTAAGTCATCTCAATTTCATAGTCATATAAAACAACTTGAAACCTTGGTAATTGAATTAGAAGAAAAAGTGCATGATTTTCCTAATCTACTAGAAGAAAAGCATTCATTTACAGTTAAATCCATACTTAAACAGATAGGTGAGGTTTCTATTAGTCTATCTCAAGCCAACTCTTTTATAACCTGTCTTATTGCACAAAACCCAAAAGATCAAAAAGCTATTACTCTTCGAGGGCAAGTATCTTCAATTACTGCTCGATATGAGTCGACAGTAAAGAAATTGCAGAATGTTATTTTGAATACTAGTAAAAATGAATGGGATGAGGCATTAGAGACAAAGGCTTTAAGTAACTATAAGTTTTTACTTAAGGAATGGAGTAAAAAAGCAGATACATATCTACCTGGGGAAGAAGAAAGATTAATTTCAGTCCTGATGGTTGATGGTTACCATGCATGGGGACAACTTTATAACTCAACGGTAGGAAGTATAAAGGTTAAAGTAAATATAGAAGGAGAAACCAAAGAGTTATCCGTAGGTCAAACCATCCAATTGCGTTCTCATCCAAGCGAAGAAGTTCGTAAAACAGCTCATTTTGCATTAGAAGAAATATGGAAAGAGCAAGAAGAACTTTTTGCATTAATTTTAAATTCTATTGCGGGTTTTCGTTTACAAGTGTACAAAAAAAGAGGGTTGGAGAATGTATTAATCGAACCTTTACATGATAATCGTTTGACAGAGGAAACATTACATTCAATGTGGACTGCTGTAAGCAATTATAAAAAAACATTTATCAATTACTTGAATAAAAAAGCAGCGATGAATGGCGATAGTAAGATGCAGTCATACAATTTTTGGGCATCTATAGGAAAAGGTAATCAAAAAATAGAGTATCCAGAAGCGGTTGACTTTATTTTGAAGCATTATAGTTTTTTCGGAAATGAATTAGAAAGTTTCGCTAGACAGGCTTTTGAAAATGGCTGGATAGAGGCTGAAAATCGGCCGAATAAGTCTGCTGTTGCATTTTGTGCAAATTTTCCTCTTTCAGGGGAATCAAGAATATTTATGACCTACAGTGAGAGTATCACGAATGTTCTAACTTTAGCACATGAATTAGGTCATGCTTTTCACAATTACGCCATGAAACACGTTGATGGATTGAATAGGCAATATCCATTAAGTATTGCAGAAACTGCTTCTACTTTTTCAGAACAAATTATATTAGATGCAGCATTAAATGAGGCGAAATCCACCGAAGAGAAATTGTTTGTACTTGATGAAAAGATAAAGCGCAGTGTCATGAATTTTATGAATATGCATGCTAGATTCTTGTTTGAAAAGACCTTTTATAAAGAACGTAAATCGGGATTCGTACCTTCGAAACGTTTAAATGAACTTATGCAAGAATCTTTTGATACCGCCTATGAAGGGTCATTTGAAAACGCTTCTTTACACTCGTGGATTTGGACACCACATTACTATTTAACCAAATCGCCATTCTATAACTTTCCATATACTTTCGGATACCTATTTTCCCTAAGCCTTTATTCAAAATCAAAAGAAAGTGGCAAAGAGTTTGAAAAGAAATATATAGAATTGCTCCGGGATTCAGGCAGTATGTCCATAGAAGATTTAGTGAAGAAACATCTAAATGAGGACATTACTTCAGTAGATTTCTGGGAAAAAGGAATAAAGTTATGTGTAAAGGATATAGAAGAGTTTTTGACATTAACTTCTTCAGAATAAAGAGGTGCAGAGATGAAAAACGTAATAAAATGGATTATTTTAATCATAGCAGCAATATTTGGAGCTGTAGCGTGGAATACAAATAAAACTGATAACTAACCAATCGGAAGTGATAATCATAGAAGGATTATCGCTTTTTTGATGAAGAAGGGAATTGAAAAGTTTTCCAGAATATATGTATATATACTTTTGTTTTTAATAAGAATTATGGAAAGTCTGAAAAGGAGAAGTATCCAAATTGAAAAAGTCAATAATCGCTCTATTATTAGTTATCCTAGTAATCGTTACAACGCTATTCTATTTTTCTTTTCCCTTATCATCAAAAAGTGTACTACCACATTCGACTCAAATAGAACATATTTATTTTAGTAACTTTAATGGTGATTGGCCAAATTTTTACTTGATTGAATTTAACGACAAAGACATATCCCCTCAGCAAATGATTCAGATATTCGACTCTGTTTCGTATACAAGATCATTTGGAAGTAAAAACATTCGAAATGATGGAAATACTTTTAGCATGCATGTGTTCTATCGAAATCAAAACGGAGAAATACTTAATTATGATTTAGATATTAATGAAAAAGGATACATTGTAAGTGATAAGAAGAGATATAAAATGGTTGAAAATGAACAAGAAGTTTTTCAGCAACTGTCAGACTGGCTATTAGAAAAAGGTGTAGAACAACCAATCGAACAAGTACCCAATGGCAATTGATTAAGGAAATGAAAAAGCATTGCAATTCAGTTGTAACTAGAATTGCAATACTTTTTACTTTTTTACTAGACCTCAAAAGAAAAATATCAACAACTGCGACATGACCGCTACTAATATTAGTGCAAAAGGATAAGCTGCTGCATAAGCAATTGCCGGGTCCTCTGAGTCAATCAATTGGTTAACAGAACCAAGTCCTGGTGTACTTGTCATCCCGCCACATAGTGCTCCTAATGAATGAACAATACTCAGGTGGAAGAATTTACGCGCTATAAAAAATCCAACAATCATTGGAAGGAGCGTAATAATTGCGCCACCAAGTACCAATCGAAGTCCTTCTTCTTGAATGACATCTACTAAGCCTGAACCGGCAGTAGTTCCAGCTCCTGCTAAAAATAAGGCAAGCCCAATATCGCGTATTACTTGATTAGATGGCTGAAAATATCTTGCTTGAATAGGTCCTAATTTCCCAAAGTGACCAATGATTAGAGCAACAAAAAGCGGACCACCAGCAACGCCAAGAGTTATTGTTCCAAGTCCGGGAAGGTGGATCGGGACCATTCCTAATAAAATTCCAAGTAAAAGAATAATACTTAACGAAAAAATATGAACATTGGTAACCAATAGCTTTTTTCTTGTAAAAAGCTTTTCAACATCGTTTAAGCGATCCTCACTACTTACAATTGTTAGCACATCGCCACGTTCTAAACGCATTTTTGCATTTTGACTGAACTCGATACCGCTTCGTTCAATACGTGTAACGGTCACTCCGTACTCCTTACGTAAATTCAATTCCTTGATCGTTTTACCGATAACTTCCTCAGAATCAACAACTACCTTTCGAAGCTTTATATGATCAACGTTCTGAAGTGACGTGGGAACTTCAATTCCTACGAATTTACAAAACTTATTCAGTTCTAAGCGTTCGCCAACTGTTACAAGGCGATCTCCTTTTAAGATTACTGTATCATTTAACGCTATAATGCTCCTATGACCACGGATTACACGGCTTATTACGATTGAGTTCCGCTTTTGAAATTTAAGCTCACTTAATGTCTTTCTATTGATAGATTGATTCGTAACTTCTATCGTCATTACTTCCGGAGATTCTTCATTTCTCACCGGGTTGTTTTTCAGTTGTAAATCTTTCTCCAAATCAACGCGTAGTATTCTTGGCAGTAATTGTACAAAAAGAACGACTGCAACAACTCCAAATGGGTAGGCTATACCATAACCTACTGATGCGAGCGGGTCATTTGTAGCCTGAAGAGCCGCTGCAAGTCCTGGTGTACTTGTCAACGCTCCAGTCATGATACCAATACTAAGGGCTGCTGATAAATCGAATACCTTAGCTACAATAATCGTTGTTATAGCTGCAACGATCACGATGATGATTGATATGATTCCAAATATAATTCCACTAGAGCGAATCATTCGGAAAAAGCGTGGTCCGGCTTGCAAGCCTACTGCCACAATGAACAAACTAAGTCCAAAGTTCTGTACAATAGGGGATACTTGATAGCCAAAGTGTCCAAATGTCATTGCAATAAGAAGGATACCGGCTGAACCTAAACTCAATCCTTTAATCTTTGTTTGTCCAATCCACGACCCCAAAAATAATATTAAAAATAATAATAATAACGGCTGTTCTAGTAATTCTTCAATAAACCCCATTTTACTGTTGCCTCCGACATTCTGATGTTTCCAAGTTGTAAGTACAACAATCATAATATAACTTTTTGAAAAACAAAAATAGGGGGTTCACGATATTGGCACATCTGTAATAATGATACTTGAAATAAGATACATACCTAACGGAAAATAGTAAATGGACAAACTACTCGCTTACTAAATAGAAGAAAATTAAGTTGACTTAGGGGAACCTCTAATTAAGGTGTGTCGTCTATTGTAGTGAAAGGGGGGAATACAGTGGAGGATTACATAAATGAATTATCAATATCTGATGATAAAGTCCTTATCATTGAAAGGCTTTTAGATGATTATGGGACTGAGATTAAGAGATTAGCGTATCTCTATGTTAAGGACCATTCCTTAGCAGAAGACATTGTGCAAGAAGTGTTTATTTCATGTTATCGCAATCTGGAAGGATTCAGATATGAAAGCAGCTATAAAACGTGGCTTGTCAAAATAACAATTAATAAATGTAAAGATGCTTTGAAGAGATGGAGTTTTCGAAACCTAATTTATAAAGAGAAAATAGATGATAGTCAATATGAAATAGATACTCCCGAAGATAAAATGATTTCAAAATTAGAAGATATCTACATAAGTAAACAGGTCTTACAATTACCATTAAAATTTCGTGAGGTTATTATTCTATATTATTATCAAGAACTAAGTATTGAAGAGATAAGCCAAGTAATGAACATAAAGGTGAACACTGTAAAAACGAGATTATATAGGGCTCGCGTAAAATTAAAGGAGAGTATGGAAGGGAGTGAGTACGAATGGAAAGAGGATTAAAGGATCTGAAAAACACCTTTAATAAGACTGTACTTAAGAATATTCAAGTATCACAAACGGAAAAGGAAAAAATACTAGTATCATTGAATCAAGAAAGAAAACAAAAGACTCCTTATAAATACTATTTCTCATTCGTTGCTGCTGCAGTCGTAGTGCTCCTTTTATTTAGCCCAAAGTTAGTAGATTTTATGGGGAAACCACAGCAACATGGGTATGATCCGAGTATAGTTCAGGAGGAAGAACCGGTTGATGACCAATTCAAAGTCCCTTTAGATCCAGCAATAAGTGTTATAAATGAAAAAACGAAATCAATCTATGGTTATGAAGTGTTTTATCCTTCTTTTGCAGACTACACAATATCGGCTGTAACTTTGATGGAAGGACCAGGTGGCCATAAACGTGATATAAGCGTAGAGTATTCCAGAAATATTGGTGAATTAGTCGAAGAAAGTACTGAAGAAACTAATCTTGAATTGGTTTATGGTCGTTTTGATGGAAAAATAGACTTCCGTATAACCTATTCTAATTTTAGTAACCAAAACCAATTTAAAGACAATAAACTTATTAATGGAGTACCGGTCTGGTATTCAATTGTTGAAAATACGAATGGAAAGTACCTTCTAGCATCATTTGACTTTATAGATGGTGGTTATCTGTTCGAATTCTTTTTATCTAGTGAATTTACTGAAGAAACGGCTTTTCAAATTCTTGATACGATAACAAAGGAAGTTTATGAAATTAAAACCGCATTACGTTCAAATCCCAAGAGTGAAATGTATCAAATTTCTGTAACTGAATATGCAACACTAGAAGTTTATTTAAAAGAAACATATCGACATCTTCAACCTAATTCAGAATACTGTAAAACATTTGCGAATCAAACCGAATGTGTTTCCCATATCGCCTTTGCCAGCATTGGTTACATTAATTATTTTGAGGAAGCAATAGCCAAGTTAGGTATGTCAGAAGAATTTGATGAGTTGCAGAAAATAGCTTTTGACCTAAACATGAAATTCTTTGATGGGGAAGATATTAGTGAATTTTCTAATGAATTCGGGAAAAAATTTGAGTTGATTTACAACCAGATTGGATACTAGAGCTCAGCAGAAACATCGGAATTTTTAATAAAAGACATTCCACTAAGAGCATGGATTTTACAATTCCATGCTTTTAATTATGTAGAAAATTGTAAAAAAATCTAACTGTCAAAAATAATCTTATATGATAAAATTTGGTTATTAATTTAGAGGAGGAATAGAACATGTCAAAAAACAATAAAACATTTTTAGTCCAAATAGGAGGAGTGAACGTTTAACGTTCCTATAGAACAATTAATCGGTTACTCCTACTTTACTATATTTAAAAACTTTTTAAGAGTAGGAGATAATAAATATGAAAGAATTAAAAGGCACTCTCGCCGGACATAACATTAAAGTGATGTATTGGATTCATTTTTTTGGAGCGATAAGCTTTTTAGCGCCCGTTTTGACTTTATTTTATACATCGCGGGGGTTATCAGCATCAGAAATTCTCATTGTGCTAATGTTTTGGAGTGGTGCGGTTTTAATAGGGGAGGTTCCTACCGGTGTGTTTGCGGATCGGTACGGAGCAAAGATATCTTTCTTAGTTAGCACCGTAATTAAAATCGTAAGTATTTTATTATTAGTAGTGGCATATCAACCATGGATTTTCTTCTTGTATAGCTTTATCAATGGTTTTTCGGTAACTTTCTTTTCAGGTGCGGATGAAGCATTAATCTATGATTCATTGAAGGAAAGTGACAATGAAAACAAAATGGATAAAGCAATGGGGCACATCCAATCAGCCGGGTTTATCTCTATGGTTTTTGCTGTTTTATTTGGTGCTTACTTAGCGAAAGATTTAAAAAATGAACAGTTTATTATGTTAATAGTTTTGGGTGTATTGTTTTATCTGGTTGAGTTGATTCTGGTTTTACGTGTAAAACAACCACCAAATGCGTCTACATATCGAGAGAACCCTTTTACTCAAGTTAAAAATGGGTTACAAGTTATTCGAAGCGCTCCATATCTACTAATTATGTTCTTAAACGTTACTTTGGTATTTATTCCAGCTGGCGCGGTGTATGAATATTTTGATCAGCCATTAATGAAGAATGCTGGCCTTCCTGTTATGTACATAGGAATCATTTATGCATGTGCGTCGATACTAGGGTATTTTGCATCAAATTCAATTGGATGGTTAACGAATAAGTTCTCCAGGATATTTCTGATGAATGCTACTGGACTCTTGGCAGTAGCAGGACTATTTGTGTCTGCTATATTTGAGCAGTCACTTTTAACGATTTTAGGTGCATTCTTTGTGTTAAAACTTGTTAGAGCAATTCGGTACCCAATCTATTCACAATTAAGCAACGATATCATTCCTTCTGAGGTACGGGCTACCACGATATCATTGCTTTCGATTATTGATTCTGTCATGGATCTACTTGTTTTTGCTATGCTATCGACAGTAGCATTAACTGGTACTTCTAATGTATTATTGGTTGGTGCAGCCATTGCATTAATTGGAACTTTACTGCCGATTCGAAGGCCACATGTAGCTATTGAAGTTGCTAAATAAAAAAGGAAAACCTGACCGTTAACCAGTAAAAGTTTACTAAGTTGGCAGTCAGGTTTCTTTATTTATGCAGTTACAAGTTCTTCTTCGAGTTCACTAGCTGGTCCAAAGAATTCAAAGTGAATGTTTTCTATAGAAACACCTAATTCTGTGAGGTTACGGTACATCATCTTCATGAACGGCGTTGGTCCACAGAAGTAGAAGTCTGCTTGTTTATCATCAATAACTGATTTTAGAAGGTCTAGATCAATAAATCCTTCTTTATCAAAGTTTTTAGTTTCCTTATCGGAGTCAGTTGGATTTGAATATACTACCAGGTTCTTTACATTAGAATGTTCAGATGCCACTTGTGCAACATGGTCCTTCATTGCATGGACCTGACTATTAAGGGCACCGTGAATAAATACTACTTCACGAGCAGGCTGTTGTTCAATAATGGTATTTAACATGCTTACCATTGGAGTTAAACCAACTCCACCGCTAATTAATACTGCCGTATTTTCCTTTTGTTCAAGTACAAAGTCGCCAGCAGGAGCACTCAGAGTGATAATATCGCCTTCGTTTACATCTTGATGCAGGTATGTAGACACTACACCATATTCTTCACGCTTTACACTTATTCGATAATATTCTTTTCCAGGAGCATCAGATAAACTATAGTGACGCATATGTGTATACATTTGGTCATCTGGTTTTACTTTTACTGTAATATATTGACCTGCTTGATAAGATGCAATTTCTTTTCCATCTTCAGGTTTTAAATAGAAGGAAGTGATTACATCGCTTTCTTGTACTTTACGATCAACTACGAAGTTTCTAAATCCTTCCCAACCACCTGGCTGAGCTTTTGCTTCATCATACATTTCTTTTTCAATTCCAATGAATGCATCTGCGATAACTCCATAAGCTTCTGCCCATGCATTAATAATATCGTCAGATGCAGCATCGCCTAATACGTCTTTAATCGCTGCTAACAAGTTTTCACCAACAATTGGATAATGCTCAGCTTTAATACCGAGCGCACGGTGTTTTTGGCCAATTTGTTTTACAACTGGGATAATAGCCCCTAGGTTATCAATATTTGCAGCAGCTGCATATACAGTATTTGCTAGGGCAGTTTGCTGACGTCCTTGTCTTTGATTTGCATGATTAAAAATATTTAATAATTCAGGATGGTTACTAAACATAATTTTGTAAAAACGGCTTGTAATATCTGTTCCATGCTTTTCAAGTACTGGAACGGTACTCTTGATAATATCGATTGTCTTTTGATTTAACATGATGTCATCACCTTCACTTAAAGATATATTTAATTTACATGTTTAATAATATAACGATAGTGTTAATAAAAGAAACACTTCAAATACATCTTTTGAAAAGTTGTCACATTTTAAAAGAGAAATAGAATAATATGCTATAATACCTACAGATAATCGTAAAATAAGGAGTATTGTATAAGATGAGATTAACAAACTACACGGATTATTCTCTACGTGTATTAATTTACTTATCACTTAAAAGCCCGCAGGAATTGAGTACCATCCAAGAAATAGCGGATGCATATACTATTTCAAAAAACCATTTAATGAAAATTATTCATCACTTAGGACAACTTGGTTATATAGAAACGATTAGAGGCCGTAGTGGGGGAATAAGACTTGCCAAAAGCCCAGGAGAAATTAATATCGGAAAGGTCGTTTCTCAAACTGAAGAGGATTTTCAAATCGTCGATTGTTTTAAACATGGAGGCAGTTATTGTGCCATCTCGCCCACTTGTAAATTAAAACACGCTCTATATGAAGCATTGCAAGCTTTTATTGGAGTTTTAAATGGATATACGTTAGAAGACCTTGTAAATAACAAAGATGAATTGAGAGAACTACTAAAATAAAGCGCCTGTATTCGTTAACTTTGCGGAGACAGGTGTTTTTTTAATTAGGCTGTTTTTAACCTAGAGATTATATTTTTCAGAAGAGTGATTGGAACGGATGGCACGAGACTCCAGCGGGAAAAGCGTGGCCAGGTGAGACCCGCAGGAGCCTGCGACGAGGAGGCCCACGGACCGCCCGCGGAAAGCGAGTGCCAGGAGTGGAAATCACTTATCTTTGTAAACAATACAATGATAAATAATAAAGAAACAACCTTATAAAAAATATTTTTAACCACAAATGTTATATGTTCCTTTAAAAAACTATGGCAAAAATAACCACAAAACAACATACGTAGTGTTACTATAAAGATACATAATAAGTATATCTCTATGAATTTAAAGGAGTTTATAATGAATAAAACAGGTTGGAATTTTGATAATAGTTATATCCGCTTGCCGGATGCATTTTATAGTAAGATGAACCCCAATCCCGTACGTGATCCAAAGATCATTAAACTAAATAAGGAATTAACGCAACAGCTAGGTCTAAACGTGGAGGCACTTGAAAGTGATGAAGGAGTGGAGGTTCTTGCAGGGAACTCTTTTCCAGAAGGAGCTTCACCTCTTGCACAAGCTTATGCTGGTCATCAATTCGGACATTTTACAATGCTGGGGGATGGGCGTGCATTACTAATAGGTGAACAAATTACTCCAGATCTTGAGCGATTCGATATCCAATTGAAAGGCTCTGGCCGAACTCCTTATTCTCGCGGTGGAGATGGTCGTGCTGCACTTGGTCCTATGCTGCGTGAGTATATCATCAGTGAAGCGATGCATGGCCTCGGAATTCCTACCACTCGAAGTTTAGCCGTCGTTGAAACAGGTGAACCTGTCTACCGGGAAAATCAGTTACAAGGCGCTATTTTAACTCGAGTAGCAGCAAGTCATTTGCGAGTTGGAACATTTGAATATGCTGCTGGAAAGGGTAATGTAGAGGACCTTCGAGCTCTTGCAGATTATGCAATTGACCGTCATTATCCAGAGAGTAAAAACGATGAAAATCCGTATTTATCTCTTTTAATAGAAGTCATAAAACGTCAGGCATCACTTATTGCAAAGTGGCAATTGGTAGGCTTTATACATGGTGTTATGAACACTGATAACATGACAATTAGTGGCGAGACAATTGACTATGGTCCTTGTGCATTCATGGATACTTACGATCCAGGAACCGTATTTAGTTCGATTGATTCACAAGGACGCTATGCTTATGGCAACCAGCCCTATATTGGTTCATGGAATCTGGCTCGATTTGCTGAGAGTCTTTTACCGTTATTACATGATGAACAAGAACAAGCTGTTAAAATCGCTGAGACTGCGATTAATGATTATTCAAAGCAATATTTTAAAAATTGGTTTGCAGGGATGAGAGCAAAACTTGGAATCTTTACTGAGAATAGTGAAGATGAAACCCTTATTAAAGATTTACTTGAGATTATGAAAAATCATCAAGCAGATTATACAAATACATTCAGAGCACTTACATTTGATAATGCGCAGGAGACACCGATGTATGGAACACAGGAGTTTTCCAAATGGTATGAGCAATGGCAGGCAAGATTAAATCAACAAGATAAAACAAGAGAAGAGTCTTTTCAGCTAATGCAACAGTCTAACCCTGGTGTTATTCCTCGTAACCATAGAGTCGAAGAAGCAATTGAGGCAGCAGTAAATAGAGGGGATTACAGTGTAATAGATCAACTGCTTACCGTTCTTTCGTATCCATTTGCTCATACACCTGAACAAGAAGAGTATTGCAAATTACCCGATTCAACTAATAAGCCATATCGAACATTTTGCGGAACTTAATAGTAATGCCCAACACCATTTACGTGTTGGGCATTTTGCTATCAATTTTTAGGTCCCCAGAGAACGTTAACTAGCTCACTTTTAAATAAGTTTGTATCTATATTACAAGTGTCTGCGTCTAAACCATATTGCCATCCCCATGCAAGTGAACCTTCAGGAGCAGCTGGTTTAAATTCAGGTGCTTCACTTTCAACAGTAATGCCAACACTCGGTGCAGCAGTCCAAATATAATTATTTTCCAAAATGGATTTGTTACTTTCTACTGCAGCATTATACGCTTCAAATAAAGCGTGTTCAGGATCAAAAACGCCATAAATACCTGATTTGTACTGTGATTCACTAATGGTATCGAACCATCCCTTGATAAACTCTGAATCTACTGGATAATCAGGTTCGATGTCTGCAAATAATGCGACACCCTCAAGTATTCCCAGATCTGAAGCAATTTTGATGGCTTCTTTTGCATGTGCCACGCCGTTATCATAACCTGTAGCATCATTAAAGTGATTATAAATAGGAAGGATAAAATCACCTTCACCGTGAATAATCTCTATTTGCTCAGACGTTAACCCTTTGGAAATATCTTCACGATCCCCCAAATAACGTCCAATAATACCCGGGTCACCAAAGTTATCCTTTACACATGCATAAAAATCTCCCGATGTTTCACTGGCCGAATCAATTCCCCATACAATTTCCGGCATATCCTTACTTTTATCATTTTTGTTTTGACTTTTTTCTTCATTTTCATTGTTATTGTTTCCTTCAGGTTCTTCATTCTTCGGTTGGTTTTCGTTTTCATCAGAAGCAGGTGGACTGGTATCTTTATTATCCGTTGGGGTAGAAGGAGGAGGTGTTGAATCAATAACATTTTCAGGCTGAGATGCAACAGGTTTGGCTTTGTCTTCGGTCACATAAAAGAATACTGCGCAGCCTAACAGAAATGTGATAACTGAAGCTAAGATGATATTGAACATTCTTTCTGTCATTTTCTCACCTCTCTAATATACAATTAAGTAAAATACCCTTTATTTTATGAGAGGTTGGTAATCAATGTGTGGGATGCAGGTAGTACAAAGGTTGTGAGTATCGTAGTGCCATCGTATGGAAATGAATTATCAATATAGAAAAAGCACATGAATGTTGGTTCATGCGCCACATTTTCACTATTTTAAAAAGCTGTCGCTAGTTCTTTTGCTTTATCAATTGCTGCGCTAACAATTTCTGGTGCCTTGTCAGGGGCATGATCCATACCTTCAACAAACAGTTGATGATAATCTGTAATGCCTAAAAACATTAATAGGGTTTTTACATACTGGCTTGCTGGATCAGCACCATTATAAAAACCACCATTCGCTTGAATATGTAATGCTTTTTTCCCTTGAAGTAGGCCGACAGATCCAGTTTCTGTATAGCCAAATGTTTTTCCCGCAACAGTAATTGTATCGAACCATGCCTTTAATCGAGTAGGGATGCTTAAATTCCATAGCGGATTGGCGATAACAATTTTATCTTGTTGAAGGAATCCTTCTGTAAACGAATTAAACAAGGTAACTTTGTGCTGCTGTGATTCAGTTAGTGTATAGAAAGGTTTTCCTTTTCCTAAATCTGCCCAGGCATTTAATAAATCCTTATCAATTTCAGGTACATTCATTTCATACAGATTAATGTCTTCAATTAAATCTTCTGGATGGTGTAGTTTATATGCTTCAACAAAAGCATCTGTTACAAGCATCGATCTTGATACACTTTCATTTAAAGGGTGTGCACGTACTATTAAAATATTAGCCATTTTACATCACTACTTTCTGTTTTTATAGTAAGACTACATATACAGTGTTAAGTTTGTGAAATGAAGCACAAACTTTATATTTCTATTGTAGTTTAAAAGAATTGAAATTCAATAGATAAACAGAGTGTAAATGGTAAAAATATGTGTCTAAACTTCAGAGAAAAAGGGCGTTATTTATTTATTCCACATAAAAAAACATCTAACTTTTACTCTTCTCTTAAAAATTGTTCATTATATCCTATTTAAATCTCTCATTATGTGATGAAGTTCTACATATATTTATAACAAAAAGAAAGTTTTACAAATTGGGTGGTACTAGTGTCGGTTTTTTTGAGATGGAAGTGCTATGGGAATGAAGCAGGCTTGAGCGAAAAGTAGAAGAGCGTGTATGGCAAAAAGGTGGATTTGATACACGCTTGACTGAAAAGTAGAAAAGCGTGTATCGCAAAAGGTGGATTCGATACACGCTTGAACGAAAAGTAGAAGAGCGTGTATCGCAAGAGCCAGATTCAATACACGCTTAATCAAAAAGTAGAAGAGCGTGTATCGCAAGAACCAAATCCAATACACACCCAAAGAATACTCATATATATGAGTCTGTTTTTATTATTGAGGAGATGATAGCATGAATGTCGAGATGAAAATAGCGATAATGCTAGCAGAAAATATTGATAGTTTTATAAAATTTGTTCATTCAAATTATCAAAATAGAAATAAAAGCTATATTGAATCTCCCGATAAGTTATATCAATTAAAATTACTTGTAGAAGAATATAAGTTTCAGTTGATTGCTGACGAACTCTTAAGGATCAATCAATATAGATGGAATGAAAGATATACTTTTATATTGGTGGATAGGTTTGTCCAAGGGATGAATGTTATTTCTGAGTATGTAGACAGAAATTACAATGACTTATTTATTTTTACCGCTAGACTTCATACATTAAAAAGCCTTTGTTCATCTTTTGATGTGGAGTATTAAACTTAATATGAAACGCAAAAGTGCTTGGTCCTATGGATCAAGCACTTCCTTTTGTCATTATCTCTTATTTAAATCTGCCTTTAAGCTCTCATCTCTAGCTTCTTCTTCTAGAGTATTACCTGCATCTGTGTGATTATCTCCTGAGTGAAGTTCTTCGTATGCGGTATTTGTTATGTACATTACCTGATTTTTTAAGTGTCCATTTTCATCTTTCTCCATTATTGTGTCCATCCTTTCTATCAATTTATTTCTTACTATTTCTTCCCATAATGGAAATTATTCAATACAATAAAATAGGAGAACATTCCTATTGAATTAGTACTATACAGATTGTGATTTTTGATAGAAAATGTGGATTAGTAATTAAAAATGAAATTGGCACAACACTCACGGGGGATTTACATGCAAAAACACATAACACAGCCGGTAGAAAAACTTGAAGCTTTTATCGATTTATTTGAGAACATAAGTGATTCACTATTAGTTGTTAATATAATTGGCCAAATTATTTATCTTAATCCAAAAGCAAGGAATTTGTTTCAATACAAAAACAGTTCATTTGATGATAACCTTCAAACATTACTTCCTGGCTTTCAGTATAGAGATGGAGAGATTATGAGAACAATCCACGGGTTAAGATTTAACAATACTCTTATTCCTGTTGAGATCTCCACCAATATAATTCATGTAGATAATGAAGAATTCAATGTAATTCTTGTAAAAGAGATTCTAGAAGAGAAGAATCTGACTGAACAATTAAGAATGTTAAACCAGGAAGTAGCAGATATCAAATTTGCTCTTGATGAATCAACCATTATTGCGATAACTGATGCAAAAGGAACAATCACCCTTGTTAATCAAAAGTTTTGCGAATTGTCAAAGTACAGCGAAGAAGAACTCATTGGTCAAAATCATCGAATATTAAATTCGGGTTACCATTCAAAAGAATTTTTTCAAAATATGTGGAAAACTATTGGAAACGGCAAGATTTGGAAGGGTGAAATCCAAAACAAAGCGAAGGATGGCAGCTTATACTGGGTTGGGACAACGATCGTACCTTTCATGGGTGATAATGGAAAACCCTATCAATATGTTAGCGTCCGAACAGATATAACTGATAAAGTAAAAATGGAAGTAGAGCTTAAAGAAGCTATGAAAAATGATTTTATCAGTACAATAAAAAACCTCCAAAATGGTATTTTTAAAATGAGCAAAACAGAGGATGGTCGGATCGTTTATACGATAGCTGAAGGAAAATTAATGGATGAAATTGGTGCAAATACAATTTCGATGTTTAATAAGACCCCGCAGGAAATATTTCCTTGCGAAATGGCTAAAATTAAAAACTATCATTACACTCGTGCGTTTGAAGGAAATCGAGTTAACTATGAAATCGAGTTGCGCGGAAAGCTTGTATATGTTGATGTATCTCCGATTTTTGAAGGAGACGATGTAATTGAAATTGTAGGGTCTGTACATGACATTACAGAATTACGATCTACTCAAAATGAGCTTAAGCTTAACCTCCAACATTACCAATCACTATTTGAGCATAGTCAGGATACTGTTATTACCTATAATGCAAATGGTGAAATAGTTGACATGAATCCAAGAGCCTGTGAAATATTTGGTTATTCAATAGAAACGATTCCTAATGGAAGTACAGTTGATCTTATCGTCGAAAAATATGTAGAAAGTAGAAACGAGTATTTTGAAAAAGCTATAAAAGGTAATCCTCAAAATTTCGAAATTGAAATAATCAATCAACAAGGGGAGCGGTTATTCCTTAATATTACGTTTCTTCCGATCATAATTGAGAATGAGATTAACGGAGTCTATTCGATTGGTAAAGATATTACAAATCAGAAAAAGAACCAAGAACTAAATGCATATTTAGCTCACCATGATGAATTAACGAAACTTCCAAATAGAAGATGGATTGAACAAAAATTACAGGATTCATTGCTTTCAGCTGACGAAAATGACCAATTAGCTGTAATGTTTATTGATTTAGACCGCTTTAAAAAAATAAATGATACCCTAGGCCATTTAATCGGAGACAGACTTTTAGAATTAATTTCAAAACGACTAGAAAATAGCCTTCAAAAAGGCAAACAATTTGTAGCTCGTATGGGTGGGGATGAGTTTATGCTTGTATACCCGACAGTAACAAAACAGCAAGAAGTCATCAATCTGGCAAACATCATTTTACAAAATCTAACATCTCCATTTTATATTGAAGACCATGAACTTTTAGTCTCTGCTAGTATCGGAATCAGTTTTTACCCTTCAGCGGGAACTTCTGTTGTTGACCTGATGAAAAAAGCCGATATTGCTTTATACCGGGCAAAGGATTTAGGTCGAAATATGTACCAAATATATACAAACTCTATGGATGAAAGAAACTATCAGTCTTTCTTACTGGAACGAGATTTGCGTAAAGCTATATTAAACAAAGAGTTCGTAGCCTATTTTCAACCTCGAGTTAATACAGTTACGGGAGAAACTGTCGGTGCAGAAGCGTTAATTCGTTGGAACCATCCAAAATTCGGACTTATCTCTCCAGCCGAATTTATTCCATTAGCTGAGGAAACAGGTCTAATTGTACATTTAGGTAAATGGATGAAGAGGAAAGTGTGTGAGCAGCTAATAGCTTGGCGGGAAGAGGGCATTCCACTAATACCCATAAGCGTTAATATTAGCTCACAACGTTTTTTACAAACTGATTTTGCAAAAGATGTAAGAAATTTACTTGAAGAATATGAGTTAGAAGGTAAATGGCTAGAGCTTGAAATTACCGAAAACTCGTTAATGAAGAATGAAGAATATATACTTGAGACACTAGTAGAATTAAAAAACTTGGGGATTAAAATTTTTATTGATGATTTTGGGACAGGCTATTCGTCCTTCAATTACTTAAAAACATTTAATCTTGATGGAATTAAAATTGACCGGATGTTTATTCAAAACATTTCATCCCATTCTGAAAATGCTGGAATTACAATTGCCATGATAAAAATGGCACAACATCTAAAAATGGAAGTGATAGCAGAAGGTGTTGAAACAAAAGAAGAGCTTTCATTTTTGAGTGACCAGGATTGTCAATATGTCCAAGGATATTACTTTGGAAAGCCTTGTAGTATTGAAGAATTCGAAAAGAATTTTAAAAAGATAGAAGTAATTGTATAAGACGAACGAACTCCATGGATAATCCCATGGAGTTTTTCTATATTAAACACTCATTTTTTTCTCAACAAGTTCTGTCTGTTTTGTTCCTTCGATAACTCTATAATCCTGCTTCTTATATGCGTACCAGTATGCCGTTCCAATGAATAGTGCTCCACCAACGGCATTTCCTAAAAATACAGGAATGAAATTACCAATATAATCGGCCCAACTGAAGTGTCCAGCGAAGATTGCTGCCGGTATAACAAACATATTTGCAACAACGTGTTGAAAGCCAATCGCAACAAATGCCATTGTTGGGAACCATATTCCAGCAATTTTCCCTATCATATCGTTACTTCCATATGCCAACCAAACCGCAGCAGCAACAAGCCAGTTGCAGCCGATTCCTGATACAAATGCCTGCAGGAAGCTAGCATTTATTTTATGTTCGGCGATATGAACCGTACTTTCTAAATACGCGCCAGTTTCGGTTAAACCAACAACATGACCAAAGAAATATGCAACAAAAATCGCACCTAAAAAGTTACTAAGTGTAATCAAAAACCAATTATGGATGAGCTGTTTTGTTTGAATTTTTTGTGCCAAGCGTGCAAGGGGAACAACCATCATATTACCGGTTAATAGCTCTCCACCTGCAATTAATGTAAGAATAAGGCCAAGTGGAAAGACGGAAGCTCCAAGTATTGAACTAATACTAGCAAGACTCTCAGGTAAAGGGGCAGTCACCCTTATATAAAGTAAAAAGCCTAAGGAGATAAATGCTCCAGCTTGAAAGCCTAAAATAAGTGTAGTCCAAATGGGATAACTAGTCTTTTTAATTCCGTTCTTAACCGTAATATCTACGATCTGATCTGGTGTATGCAGAGACATGTTGGAATGGTCCTTTCTAAAGAAGTTTTTGTGAAAACCTTCACATTATTATGTTACCATTTTAACTTATTTTAGAAGGTATTGATGTGAACATTTCGTAAACGTTACTTCTCACGCCATTATCACTATATAAGAAGGAAAAACTCAATTTTTGTTGAATTATAGTAGAACACGTAACAATTTTCGTCTTGGAGCGTCTAATCATGTAGAACACAGAATAAATATATGACTGGATATATGACTGAAGTAACTATTAAATATGACATTTCTCCTATAATCTTTTCTTAGGGGAAAAGGACCTAACGTACATCGCAGGTCCTAGTTAAAAATATATCTCTAGCTTATTCAACTAGTTACCTGCTTTTACTATGATGGTATAAGAATAAGTCATATAAGATTGTTGGGGGATTAAAATGAAGGTTTATATAATACTTTCTGATACAGGTACATTATTTACTAGAATGATAAAAATGTTTACGAAAGAGCAATTAAATCATGCGTCTATTTCTTTTACAGATAATCTCGATACAACTTATAGTTTCGGGAGAAAAAGACCTCACAACCCATTTATTGGTGGGTTTGTGCAAGAAGATTTAAAGGGGAAGCTCTTCCAAAATGCAACTTGTGCTATTTATAGTTTCACTGTGTCAGAGGAAGAATATTCTAACATGATCGGTTTTATTAAGGAGATTGAAGAAACACGCGAGAAGTACAAATACAATCTGATTGGACTTTTTGGAATCTTGTTAAAAACAAAGATACAAAATAAAAATGCCTTTTTCTGCTCTCAGTTTGTAGCAACTGTATTAATGCGCGGAGGATTTTCCATAAATGATAAGCCGGCATGTTTTGCTCGTCCTAGCGATATCATAAATTATGAAACTATGAAGTTAGAATACGCTGGGCCAATTCAGGCGTATTTATCTGGAGAAGAAAAAGAAGTACCTACATCTAAAAAATCATATATTAATCGAAAGCTGCAATTAGCTTATAACTCTCTGCTTTCTTTATTATAATGATGTCTGGACTTGAAGTCTTACACGCAAGGGAATGAGTGCGCAATAAGATTCACAGTTTGAAAGGAGTATACTATGCATGAACTTATTAATAAAACCTTTTCATTTTTACTTGCAGTATTTTTGTTTGTGATTTACCTAAAAAATGAACACTATTTAGACTTTCTTTATTTCCACTACATTATTGATTACATTTTTCTAATTTTAGCAATTATCCTTATAGTTTTGGGAGTTAATAAAGTAAATAAGAGGATATCGACATTTCGCTTTACATTACATATTCAACTTATTTCCAGCTTTCTTCTTCTCCTTTTCTTTACACATGAGCTTTTCACACCTTATTTTTATACCGACAACTATTTAAAAAAAGTAGGGGTGGAAAAGATCGAGCTTTATCATCAACTTTCGGATACTGAAATAGACAGCGAAGAACGTGACAAGCTTGCGAAAGATGCTGTGGTAAAGGATATGGCCGCCTCGTATTCTATAATTAATCAATACCCAACTGTTGAACCGTTAGAAAAAATCGAAGTCCTTGAATTTAAAAGAAATTTTGACGAATATGAGATGACTATCAAAGGAAAACATCCTGAACAGGATTTAGTACATACATATGAATACACTTTTGAAAAAGAGGGTTTAGACTTTAAAATAATTGGATTTGCAAATCTAAATTAGATTTTATGTACTTTCTATGAATCTATTAAGTTTTTAATACTTTAAAAATGAGAAAAATTCCTTTAAGTGGTAAAATAAAAGATGATTTTAAATACATACATAAAGGAGCTCATGACTATGGAATATCGTCGTCTTGGAGATACTGGTCTTAAGGTAAGTGAAATTAGCCTTGGAAGCTGGTTAACATATGGTGGGTATGTTGAAGAGCAAAATGCAGCTTCATCTATTGATAAAGCATATGAACTAGGAATTAACTTCTTCGACACAGCAAACGTGTATATGCGCGGTGAGGCTGAAAAGGTTGTTGGTAAAGCATTAAGCAAATATGATAGAAGTTCTTATGTTCTGGCAACAAAGGTCTTTGGAAAGATGGGGGATGGACCAAATGATTCTGGGTTGTCTCGTAAGCATATCATGGAACAATGTCATGCAAGTTTAAAAAGACTTGGAACTGACTATATTGATATCTATTATTGTCATCGCTTCCATACAGAAACACCTCTTGAAGAAACATTACGTGCTCTTGATGACCTTGTACGACAAGGAAAAGTGTTGTATGTAGGTGTTAGTGAATGGACTCCGGAACAAATCTCGGAAGCAGTGCATCTTGCTGATAAAAAGCTATTAGATCGTATCGTCGTAAATCAGCCGAACTACAGTATGCTTCACCGTTATATTGAAAAAGAAATTATTCCTGTTAGTGAGAAGCATGGGATTGGACAAGTTGTATTTTCACCACTAGCACAAGGTGTGCTGACTGGAAAGTATAAAAAAGGTGAGGCAGTTCCTGCTGGTAGCCGTGCTTCACAAGAGAAGTTAGGTGACTTATTTGGTGTTCTAAATGATGCGAACCTCGATAAGGTTGAATTATTGAAGGGTATTGCAGAAAATGAGAATCTTTCTTTATCACAACTTGCGATAGCATGGATTCTACGTCAACCAAATGTAGCAAGTGCATTAGTAGGTGCAAGTCGACCAGAGCAATTGGAAGAAAACGTGAAAGCATCTGGTGTTGTTTTAAGTGAAGACACACTTCAACAAATTGAAGAAATTCTATCTGTATAACCAGTTATGGGACAGCTTGTCTGTCCCATTTTTTATACTTTAAGAAAGGTTAACTTCCTTGAAAGGATTAAATTATAAGAAAAGACATCGATTTCTGCCGTCATGGGCGGGAAATCGTGTTTTTCTAATAAGGAGTTTAAAAATGATTGACTTAATCGTTCGTTTATTTGAAGAACATCGTAATCAGGAAAACGCCATCCCTATGCAGAACTATATGAAAAACAAGTTCCTATTTCTTGGTATTAAGACGCCATTACGAAGAGAGTTAATGAAGAGGTTTTATACAGAAACTGGTGTCTTAAAACAGGATTTCCAACCCTCTTTTGTAGAGCTTTTATGGGAAAAAGATGAGCGAGAATATCAAAATGCAGCCCTCGATTATATGCAAAAATCGATAAAAAAGATTAATAAAGAACACTTACCATTTCTAGAAAACCTTATTACAACCAAATCTTGGTGGGATACAGTGGATGTGCTTGCACCACATTTAGTAGGTAAGGTTGCAAAAGAAACACCTGAAGTAATTGCGGAATATATTGAAGGGTGGGCATACGGTGACCATATATGGTTATCCCGTTCATCAATACTTTTTCAACTTAAGTATAAAGTACGTACAGACGCAGAGCTTTTATATCGTTACATACTTGCAAATGCAGCAAGTAAAGAATTCTTTATTCAAAAGGCCATTGGCTGGGCGTTAAGAGAGTATTCGAAAACTAATCCAGAATCAGTCCGCAGCTTCATTCAACTAAACAATTTACCGAAATTGAGTATAAGAGAAGGAAGTAAATACATTTAGAGTAAAAAAATAGAAAATTGTCTATATACATTTGATTTTTTGGTGCTATAATAATGGTATCTTCCAAGTAAAGGGGTTTATTTTATGAAGGGTGCAGTTCTTAACTAAAACGTAACTTTATACGTGCGAGTCTGAAAAAATTGCTTTATAGCAGATGTTTATTTGTTATACCCAATTTTCGGATCGTGAAATGTTAAGAACAAAGGTTTGCGCCGACTCCTTCTACGAATGAAGTATGTTTGTACGGATTTATCCTTACGAATGTTTCATTGTATATGATGACTTTTTGACCGCAACAGAACCAATGTGTTCTCTTGCGGTTTTTATTTTATACAAGGTTTTTAGAGAAACCTTCTTAAAAATGAGTATGTACTCCTGTTCTTACGTTTCCTCGCACGTGTGTAAAACCAAAAACACATTAGGAGGAATTCCATTGAATTCACAAACCATCGAAGTTCTACAATTTACTGATATTAAAGACGAAATCGCAACATATTGCATTTCAGAACTAGGAAAAGAAAAAATTGAATCTATAACACCTTCTCGTACGAAGAGGCAAATTGTTGCTTGGTTAAATGAGGTAAGTGAAGCGAAAAAGGTATTGGAAATTAGCACAAGTGTACCGATTCATACGTTAAAGGATATTAAATATCTATTAACTAGCATGCATAAAGCAGTGACATTACGGCCAGATCATTTAATGAATCTATGTGATTTCTTAGTTTGTATCGAAAGACTTAAAAGATTTATGAGTGATAAGGAATATGCAGCACCTATTATCTCAACCTATGTATATTCTCTTTTTGACTTAAAAGATTTGGCAGATGAGATTGCGCGTTGTATCCGCCATGGAAGAGTTGACGACTACGCAAGTAAAGAATTATTGAAAACGAGAAAACAAATCAGTATCCAAGAAGAACGATTAAAAGCAAAAATAGAGCAATTTGTTAAATCATCCAAGAACAGCAAGTATCTCCAAGACAATCTTGTCAGTGAACGAAACGGGAGATACGTTATCTCTGTAAAGAAAGAATATCGAAAACAAATCAAAGGAACTGTACTTGATACATCTGCTTCAGGTGCGACTCTATTTATGGAGCCAGAAGAGATAGGTTATCTACAGGAAGACATTAATTTGTTAAAAATGCAAGAGGAGGCAGAGGAGCATCGTATCTTAACACAATTAACTGGTTTGGTCGAAAAACACGAGCATGAAATAAAAATAGCTGTTGAAACGATGATTCAATATGATGTTATTTTTGCCAAAGCTAAATACAGCCAAATAATAGGAGGGATTGCTCCACAAATAAATGAGCATCATACTATTCGTCTAAAGAATGTAAGACACCCACTATTAGGTGCACCGGCAGTTCCACTGAATTTTACGATTGGGGAAGACTATGATGCCTTAGTCATCACAGGTCCAAATACAGGAGGAAAAACGGTAACGGTAAAAACGGTAGGGTTACTGACTCTAATGGCACAATCAGGTATGCATATTCCAGCAGATGAAGGTAGTGAAATTGCAATCTATGATAAAATTCTCGTTGATATTGGGGATGGCCAGAGTATTGAGCAATCTCTTAGTACGTTTTCATCACGAATTAAAAACATTATTGAGATATTAAAAGAAACGACGCCACATTCACTTGTATTATTAGATGAACTAGGGGCAGGTACAGATCCTGCAGAAGGAATGGGACTTGCAACTTCAATTCTTGAAGAACTGTATCAAAAAGGGGCAACGCTTCTTGCGACAACTCATTATAGTGAAATTAAAACATATGCTGAAAACAGAGAAGGCTTTGAGAACGGCTCTATGGAGTTTGATGCGAGCACATTAAAACCGACATACCGCCTTATCATTGGTAAAGGTGGCGATAGCCAAGCATTTACGATTGCATTGAAATTGGGAATGCATCCATTCCTAATTGAACGCGCACATCAAATCACCTATGGAGAAACGAAGGAATATCGAGACGCTAGTCCATTTACTATCAATGAATTAAGCTCTCAGCTTGCGATGAATGCTAAGTATGTACAGAAGCAAAAGCATGGAAAGATTGAAAAGAAACCAAACGAGGCGTCTATTTTTAAAAGAGGAGATAATGTAAATATCCCTTCTTTGGATCAATATGGCATAGTCTCCAAACCAGCTAATGATAAAGGTGAAGTAGAAGTGGTGGTAAAAGGCGAGAGGTTACTCTTTAATCATAAAAGGCTTTCTCTATATATAAAAGCCGAGGATCTGTATCCCGAAGATTACGATTTTGATATTCTTTTCGAATCGAAAGAAAACAGGAAGATACGAAAAGAAATGTCTAAGCATCATGTAGAAGGGTTAGTTATTGAAGATATAGACCGTATTTAAAACAATTACCCAGATTTTACAATAGCCCTATCTTTCTCGACTTGTGTTTCATATTTTAGTAAAAACAAACCGAGAAGGAAGGGTTTTTCTATGTATAAAAGAAGGAGAGTTGGTTTTTGTATGCCTGGATACCGTTGGTGCGGACCAGGATGTGGGGGAAGTGGTCCACCAACGAATGCCGTTGATAACTGCTGCATGCAACATGATTTTTGTTACCAAAGATTTGGACCGTCAAGAATATGCGACGAGGCATTTTTACATTGTTTAGAAACAAAAAGTAATCCCTTTACCAAGGAAGGCAGGGACGCAAACTTCTTTTCGAAGATGATAAAATTAAAAAGCATTTTTACTCCGTTTTAAATTCAACTTCTTCGAGTAATTTTAGAATGTGGCTGGAAGGTACAGCAAGACCTACAATTTCTTCCGTTTCAATAGTCGGATTAGGAAGTGTCGCAAAAATTACACCAATTACCTTTCCGTCCTTGTTAATCACTGGACTACCACTATTTCCGCGATAAATCGGTGCTTCAATCATCATAACAGGAACTTCCCAATCACGTAAGACAACATTTCCTTTTATTTCACCCTCATTTGCAATTTGAGTAAAAGACAGAGGATTACCTATAAACATGATTTTTTCATTACTCCAATCCTTATCAGCATTATCAAGTTCAAGAGTAGGGAGGTTAGTAGCTTCAATATCGACAATGGCTATATCGAGGTTTGCATCCTTTGCAATAACTTTGCCAGTGTATGAATCACCAGATCGATATTGAACAGTTACAGTGTTTGTATGGTTAACAACATGTTCATTTGTTACTATTAGTCCACTTGAATCCACTGTAAAACCAGTTCCTTTAACACCGGCCCACTCAATCGTTACAACTGCTTTCCTGTATTCTTTTACCTCATGTTGATTTGATAGTCGATTTGAAACCTCAACAAAGCGGATTGCAGGGAGGTTGAATACATTGAACCAAACCTGTAACCCTGTAACGGTCATAGAAACTACAAGTAACAAACTAACTAATTTAACAATAAGACTTCTACGTTTTTTCTTTTTTGCTTTTTCTTTTTCCCATTCTTCATCATCGTCACTTTTAAAAAAAGCATCCCAGTCCATCTCATCATTACTATTTTCTTGTGTTTGTTCCTCACGATCTTTGTCCACTAGGTTAGCTCCTAACTTTGCTTCTATTTCTATAGTAGTATGTGAAATGATAGGTTGGTATAAGCATTTTTTTGGCCTGAACCTCTGCACTAAAATATATCTGCATGGCCAGGCCGTATATTACTATATAAAGCTCATTTCTCCCCAGTTTCCGAGGTCTTTTACTAGTGAGTTGAGTAATGTTAGCGTTTGTTCATAATCATTAAGATCTGCCATTTCAACAGGTGAGTGGGAATAACGGCGAGCTACGGTAATGGCCCCAGCACGAATTCCTTCACGCTCAATGTGAACAGCTGCTACATCAGTTGTTGCTCCTGTCATTACGGCAAGTTGATAAGGAATCTCTAGCTTCTTCGCATGAGACGTTATTAGTTTTTTCATTTGTGGTGACATAATGTTACCACGTACAGAACCTCCAGCTAAAGCAGGAATAACAGGTCCTTTACCGATACCAACCGGATAACCACTACCAAGACTGTCTGGAGTATCTGCACAAGGTATCGTATCAAGGACGATTGCATAATCTGGATTTAGTTTGTAGGTTGCCACTTTTGCCCCACGTAATCCAACTTCTTCTTGAACAGCCACAACACCAACTAATGTTCCGCTAAAGTCACGGCTTTGTAACGTTTTAAATAGCTCCACTAATAGGACACAACAGCTACGGTTATCAATGGCTTTTCCGCAAATTAAATCTTTATTCGTAAATTGCTCAATTTCACTTATGTATGTAATTGGGTCGCCGATTTCAATTCCCATTTCAAGAACTTCAGCTTTTGAAGATGCACCAACATCGACATATAATTCATAAATACTAGGTGCTTTTTTACGTTCCTCGGGAGTTTGTAAATGTCCAGCCTTCACACCAATTACGCCAAAGTGCCCATTTACATTTACTTTACGTCCGATAAGAAGTGTCTCAAGAACTCCACCTGTACGTTCAACTCGAATGAATCCTCGGTCGTCAATATCTCGAACAACACAGCCTATTTCGTCAGAGTGAGCGGAAATCATTAATTTTGGACCAGGCTGATTTCCTTCAAGGTAGGCATATAAATTACCCATATGGTCAACTTCTACCTTATCGGCAAAAGGCTTGAACATCTCTACTAAAGCTCTAACTACATTCATTTCTTGACCAGGTGTTCCTTGGATACTAGCAAGTTCCTTTAATTCTTCTAAGAAAGTTGTTTTAAACATGAAGTGTTCCCCCTAGATAAATTTAATAAAAACACGAATTTCCGCCTATAACGACAGAAATTTCTCAAAAGATCGAATAGAGTAATCTTTTAATCTATTTTTACATAGCTTGTCTCTTTGTGCAACTAAAGGGGTAAAGTGACTACTAACTTTACTATTACTCAGTTTTACTTACCGCACCTTACCAAATTATTACTTTACATCTTTGTGTAACCACGTTATACTTAAAAAAAGAATATTCGCAAACTACTAGGGGTGCCCGGTTGGGCTGAGAGAAAAACAGTTGTTTTTTAACCCTTTGGACCTGATCCGGGTAATACCGGCGTAGGAAAGTAGAGTTAGAGTTAGCAATTTTATCTCGCTACTTAAGCCAGGTCTATTTTACATGGACCTGGCTTTTTTGCGTTGTTCTTTACACTAGTTTAGGGGGTTTTGACTATGAATCTACATAATCAGGTTGTCCTGGTAACAGGAGGAGCACGTGGTTTAGGAAGGGAAATTGTACGGGGTTTTGCACAAGAGGGAGCAAAGGTAGTAATAAATTATTTTCAAAGTGAAGACAAAGCACTATCTTTGAAGGAAGAAATAGGAGAAAACGCTATTGCCATTCAAGCAGATATTCGAAATCGAGAACAAGTCCAACAAATGTTTGGTGAAGCTAAGCGATACTTTGATAAACCCGTAACAACTGTTATTAATAATGCATTAGTTCAGTTTAAATTTGATCCAATATCTAAGAAAAACGCTGATGATATCTCATGGGAGGATTATCAAGCACAGCTTGAGGGTGCTGTAAGGGGTGCATTACATACTACTCAAGCCGCTTTACCTGATATGAGAGAAGAAAAGTTTGGTCGTATCATCACAATTGGAACAAATCTATTTCAAAACCCTGTAGTAGCCTACCATGATTACAATACAAGCAAGGCCGCATTATTAGGGTTTACTCGTAGCATGGCAAAAGAATTAGGAGCGTATGGGATTACAGTTAATATGGTCTCGGGTGGGCTACTCAAAACAACAGATGCAAGTTCAGCAACATCAGAGGAAGTTTTTCAATTAATCAAATCGTCGACACCATTGCAACAGGTGACAACACCTTCCGATGTAGCAAATGCAGTACTCTTCTTTGCCTCTCCATGGGGAAAGGGAGTAACAGGACAAAATCTAGTCGTTGATGGCGGCTTAGTAATGGACTAAAAGGAGGATTTCTAATGAATAAAACGTTAAAAATGACTGTTACAGCAATGCTAGTAGCAGTTGGAACGATTACAAGTCATTTGTTCTCAATACCAATTGGTTTTACAAAGGTATTTCCTATGCAGCATTTTATTAATGTATTATCTGCTGTTATCCTTGGTCCTGGGTATGCAGTATTACAGGCTTTTTCAGTATCACTATTACGAAATATGTTAGGAACCGGGTCATTATTTGCATTTCCAGGTAGTATGATTGGTGCCTTTTTAGCAGCATATCTATTTTCAAAGACTAAGAAACTATCAATGGCTTTAACAGGTGAGATAATAGGTACTGGCATACTAGGGGCTATTGCGTGCTATCCATTAGCTACACTCATCATGGGCAAGGAAGCCGCACTGTTTGGATTCGTACCATCGTTTATCTTTAGCTCAATTGCTGGGGCAATTTTTGGATTTGTAATTTTAAATATCGTTATGAAGAGCTCAGCGATTAAAATGTTTCAGGAGAAGAATTTTTAAGTTGGTTGAATTTTAAAGGACAAAAGTAAATTAAATTCGCGTTGGTGTATTTGCACCCGATTTTTTTCGAGCTTGCTCGAAAGACTTCCTTTTAAAAATCGAGGCATCCGCCGGAGACTATAACTTTATTCAGTCGGAGTTTTAACACTGACTGAATTGTATACTCCTTTTGCATTCATCCCCCACTTATAGAAGTAGGGGACTTCTGCTGAATAAAGTTAAATAGCTTTTTCTTATTTCCTCCTCAACTGTAACCAGAACTGTGTCTATAACATAATTTAATTAGACGAAGTAATTAGTAAAATACGGCTTTTGGGGGAGAAGAAGAGGAATGAGTAATCAAATGTCTGGTCACTACTGTCCTTATTGTCACGGATATATTGATGGAAGAACTACCTATTATCCTACTTATCCGCAGCAATCCTATAATTACGTCCCATATCCAACAGGATATTGGTATCAGCCAAGGGACACTGATTCAATCATTGGTAAGGCATCTTGGACTTGGGGTGGAGTACCAACCAAATGTGAAATTGGTTGGAAATATGATAATAATATGACAGTTGCAGTTGCTGAAGGAAGTCCGTTCAAATGCGGTCAACGTTTAAAAGTAAGAAATCTTTCTTTTGTTCCTTCTCATGAAGTTATTGTCACGGTTGTTGATACGGTGAAGAACTTCCCGTTAAACAAAATTAATCTTCATAGAATGGCCTTTGAGGCACTAGGTGCACAACCAAGTGTTGGAGTTTTAGATGTAGAAATCACTCCAATTTAATAACACATGCAACCAATATGCAATTATCATCACATGAAAACAGCCTAATCTCTTTGAACAACAGGAGAAAAGGCTGTTTATTGTTTTCTCCCAAGCATAGATATCTGTCAGATACAAAGAATAGGAAAGATAACTTTGATATAGGAAAGGTTGCATATGATCAAACGAACTACTCTATTACTACTTATGTTTTGTTTGTCACTTACATCTATAGTTCTCGCTAAACCAGATGATGAGGAACCAATAATAATAGCCCACAGAGGCGCGAATAATAGGTTTAACGAGCACACACTAACAGCCTATAAACTTGCTTCAAAAGATGGTGTTGATTATTTAGAGATTGATTTACGTATGACAAAAGATCACGAGCTTATTGCAATGCATGACGCAACACTCGATCGAACGACAGATGGGAAGGGGAAAGTATCTGATTACACCCTCAATGAAATAAAGTCTTTTAAAACAATCGGTACTTTTCATAATAAAACTGTAAGTGAAGAAATACCTAGTTTAAAAGAAATTCTAAAAACCTTTGCAAAAAATGAAAACTTTTATATTGAAACAAGGAAGGTAAATAATCAACTTGTGATGGAAGAGCCCTTAGTGAAACTCTTACGTAAGTATGACGTTTTAAAAACGAAGAGGGTTGTTCTTCAGTCGTTTTCTAAGGAGAGTCTTGAGAAATTATGGGCTTTAGCTCCTACTATTCCGCTTACCCTTTTATATCGAAAAGGAGAGTTCGATCTAAAGCAGGCAATGTCAACTCCGTACCCTATTATTGGTATTGAATCTTCAGATGTTACGAAAGATGTTGTTGAAGAATTACATAAGGCTGGTAAGAAAGTACATGTTTATTTCACGAATAAACAAACACAAATAGCTGAACAAAAAAGAATCATAAAATACGGTGTAGACGGATATTTCACTGATTTTATAAAAGAAACGCAGCAACTTTTACAAAAATAGCAAATTAATTCGCGTTCCCTTGTATACTTATATAAGGGGGTGTTCGTTTGAAAAAGGTAGCATTGCATGTACCTAGAGTATTCTTAGGTGTGTTATTTTTAGTTGCAGGCGTAAATGGATTTTTTGTAATCTTTGGTTTAGACCCGTTCATTGCGACAAGTCCAGAAGCGATGTCTTTATTTGATTTTTCCTATTTGTTAGTAGCAGAAAAATCGTTAGAGGTGTTTTGTGGGCTACTCTTACTAAGTAATCGATATGTCCCGTTAGCACTGGCCATTCTAGCTCCACTGGTAGTAAACATCTTCTTGCTTCATTTGTTTGAGGATCAATCTTTATTACTTTTAGCAGTTGTTATCATAATCGCACATGGAATATTATTAGTATTTTACCGAAATAACTTTAAAAGTATATTCGAAAAAAGACCATAAAAAAACGCCAAGAGGCGTTTTTTATTCATTATCGTTATCCATTCTTTCCCTTACATTGTTTACTGCATTCTTTGTTGCATCAACAGCACTCATTGCAGCATCTTCAGTAGTTTCTAATGCATTATGAACTGTTTCAAATGCTGAGCCTGCAGTATTCTTAAGATTTTCCGCAAAATTTCTATCGTTCTGTTTTTCATTTGACATATGTATATTCACCTCCTAAATAGAGATAGCTTATGGACTTTTGACCAATCCTATACAAGAAACAGTGCACTTATTACATATAAAATTATTGCAATCCCTCCGCCAATAGCTGATAGTTTCAATTTATAGCGGGCATAATCAACTAAATCCAGGTCTAGTATTGCTGCAGTAGTGATTGTTGTATCACCTAAAGGTGAGGTTATCGCTCCGAATGCACCACTTGCGAATACAGCACCAACTGTTAATGGGATCGATGCTCCAGTCGATAAAGCTAAAGCTATACCAAGTGGCATAAATAATCCCCATGTCCCCCAAGAGGATCCAATAAAATAACCAACAATTGAACCTATTAAAAAGATTGTTGCAGGCGTTAAAAAAGCTGGTAAAAAAGAGCCTAAGGTTGAACTGATAAACTCAGAAAAACCTAATTCCTCGGCCGCCAATGTTAAAGACCAAATGAGTACTAAAAGGCTAATCGCCTGCATCATTTGATTTCCACCATCATAAAAGTGATACAAGACCTCGTTTAGCGGTTGCTTCCGCATCATGTAAAAAATAAACGTTATAATTAGCGTAATAAAAACGGCCAATAACATGACAAATATAGCATCTGCCATTGAAAAAGCTTCAAAAACAGTTTGTGCTCCTAGTGACGTCCCATTCTGCCATAGAAGATATAAAGATAATCCCAGCAATAAGAAGACAGGAATAATCAAATGCCAAGGCTGAGCTTTCACCATTGATAATTCACGTTTAATTCCTGCTCGGTGGTATTCATGCTCTTTTTCCTCTAGGTCTATTCTCATATGGGGATTATTGGGTTTTTTCGAGGGCAAAAATGTTTGAATAATCCCTATAATCAGCATGACAATCGCGTAAAAGTTAAACAATATACTAAGCAAAAATACCTGATAAGGAGACATTCCCAGATCAAGTCCACGGATCCCACCTTCAACTAATGAAACCATAAAGCCTACAAATGCCGTTGCAACTGGCAATAGAACGATAACAGATTCAGTTGAAATATCTAATGTCATCCCAACTTTTTGCTTTGAGAGATTCATTTTCTTTATAAGAGAATTAATAATCGGTCCAATCATCATGATCCGAAACATTGGCATCATAAATGTAAAAGGGAGAGTAAACCAAATAAGTCCTAGTAAACCACGTTCACTTTTTATTTTAGTTCCAATCCATTCGGTAAATCCTTTAATACCTCCGGCTATGTTCATCATTCCAACTAAACCACCAAAAACATATAGGAAACTAATGATTTTTATATTTGTTTCATCTGACAGTGTTGTAACAACATATTCTACAGCTTTCTGAGTTCCATCTAATAAACTTGCTGTAACAAGAATGGAGCCCACAAGAAGTCCTAACACAAGCCCGGGGAATATATCTTTTAACCAAATAGACATTGCGATTACAATCAGAAATGGTAAAAGAGAAAGCCATGCTTGATCCATTATTTCTTTCATCCTCCATTTCATTTTTCTAAGCTATTTAGTTAGTATTACCTTACATATATGAACATTATTTATTTCAAGGTATCTTCCAATTTCAGAAGTTTTGCAAGATAATAAAGGGAGGTTGAAGTATTGAGGAGGGTCACGTATGTCTATGAAGGAAGGTTTTGTTGAAGTAACAGGAGGGAAGGTCTGGTATCAGATACATGATATAGGCGCCAAGAATACACCAGTTATTGTTTTACATGGTGGTCCTGGTTCTTCACATTTTTCATTACAAGGTTTGAGAATATTAGCGGAAGATCGTCCCGTAATTTTTTATGATCAGTTAGGCTGCGGAAAATCAGACCGCCCAACTGACACATCATTATGGACAATCGACCGTTTCGTTGAGGAACTTGAACAATTGAAGAACGCACTTGGCCTTGAGGAATTCCATATCCTCGGACATTCATGGGGGACAACCCTAGCCGCGGCATATTACTTAGCAAAACCAGCGGGTGTTAAAAGTATACTATTTTCAAGTCCATGTTTAAGTGCACCACAATGGGCTGCGGATCAAGAAGAAAACCGCAAGAAACTACCAAAAGATGTTCAAGAGACATTAAAGATACATGAAAAAAATGGAACGACAGACTCTGAAGAATATAAGGAAGCGACCGAGATTTTCAACAAACATTTTGTTTGCCGACTTGACCCATATCCGGAGTTTCTAAAAGAGGGGAGAAAGTATAAAAACCCTGAGATATACAATATAATGTGGGGACCATCAGAATTTCATGTAACAGGTAACTTAAAAGACTTTGATTGTACATCTCAGTTAAAGGACTTTAACATTCCAACATTATATACATGTGGCCGATATGACGAAGCAACGCCAAACTCAACTGAGTATTTTAGCTCTTTGACTCCAGGAAGCAAGTTCCATGTATTTGAGCAAAGTGCTCACATGCCATATTTAGAGGAACAAGAGGAATATGTCAGAGTGGTACGCAGCTTTTTGAAGAGTGTTGATTGAAATTTGCTTAAATAAGTGAATAAAATAACAGTTATTAAACTATAAGGTTACATATGAAAGGCTATGATTACTGAGATATTTTAAAAAAATGGGATTTCCGGAACCATGAACGCTCCATAGTTGCCGAGATTTTGGATAAACCGGGATTTGGTCACTATGAAAGGCTTATAGTGACCGAGATTTCGAAAGCATTGGGATTCGGGTAACCATGAAAGGCTAAATTACAAAGATACTCTGAGGCATAAGCAATTGCCGGGTCCTCTGAGTCAATCAATTGGTTAACAGAACCAAGTCCTGGTGTACTTGTCATCCCGCCACATAGTGCTCCTAATGAATGAACAATACTCAGGTGGAAGAATTTACGCGCTATAAAAAATCCAACAATCATTGGAAGGAGCGTAATAATTGCGCCACCAAGTACCAATCGAAGTCCTTCTTCTTGAATGACATCTACTAAGCCTGAACCGGCAGTAGTTCCAGCTCCTGCTAAAAATAAGGCAAGCCCAATATCGCGTATTACTTGATTAGATGGCTGAAAATATCTTGCTTGAATAGGTCCTAATTTCCCAAAGTGACCAATGATTAGAGCAACAAAAAGCGGACCACCAGCAACGCCAAGAGTTATTGTTCCAAGTCCGGGAAGGTGGATCGGGACCATTCCTAATAAAATTCCAAGTAAAAGAATAATACTTAACGAAAAAATATGAACATTGGTAACCAATAGCTTTTTTCTTGTAAAAAGCTTTTCAACATCGTTTAAGCGATCCTCACTACTTACAATTGTTAGCACATCGCCACGTTCTAAACGCATTTTTGCATTTTGACTGAACTCGATACCGCTTCGTTCAATACGTGTAACGGTCACTCCGTACTCCTTACGTAAATTCAATTCCTTGATCGTTTTACCGATAACTTCCTCAGAATCAACAACTACCTTTCGAAGCTTTATATGATCAACGTTCTGAAGTGACGTGGGAACTTCAATTCCTACGAATTTACAAAACTTATTCAGTTCTAAGCGTTCGCCAACTGTTACAAGGCGATCTCCTTTTAAGATTACTGTATCATTTAACGCTATAATGCTCCTATGACCACGGATTACACGGCTTATTACGATTGAGTTCCGCTTTTGAAATTTAAGCTCACTTAATGTCTTTCTATTGATAGATTGATTCGTAACTTCTATCGTCATTACTTCCGGAGATTCTTCATTTCTCACCGGGTTGTTTTTCAGTTGTAAATCTTTCTCCAAATCAACGCGTAGTATTCTTGGCAGTAATTGTACAAAAAGAACGACTGCAACAACTCCAAATGGGTAGGCTATACCATAACCTACTGATGCGAGCGGGTCATTTGTAGCCTGAAGAGCCGCTGCAAGTCCTGGTGTACTTGTCAACGCTCCAGTCATGATACCAATACTAAGGGCTGCTGATAAATCGAATACCTTAGCTACAATAATCGTTGTTATAGCTGCAACGATCACGATGATGATTGATATGATTCCAAATATAATTCCACTAGAGCGAATCATTCGGAAAAAGCGTGGTCCGGCTTGCAAGCCTACTGCCACAATGAACAAACTAAGTCCAAAGTTCTGTACAATAGGGGATACTTGATAGCCAAAGTGTCCAAATGTCATTGCAATAAGAAGGATACCGGCTGAACCTAAACTCAATCCTTTAATCTTTGTTTGTCCAATCCACGACCCCAAAAATAATATTAAAAATAATAATAATAACGGCTGTTCTAGTAATTCTTCAATAAACCCCATTTTACTGTTGCCTCCGACATTCTGATGTTTCCAAGTTGTAAGTACAACAATCATAATATAACTTTTTGAAAAACAAAAATAGGGGGTTCACGATATTGGCACATCTGTAATAATGATACTTGAAATAAGATACATACCTAACGGAAAATAGTAAATGGACAAACTACTCGCTTACTAAATAGAAGAAAATTAAGTTGACTTAGGGGAACCTCTAATTAAGGTGTGTCGTCTATTGTAGTGAAAGGGGGGAATACAGTGGAGGATTACATAAATGAATTATCAATATCTGATGATAAAGTCCTTATCATTGAAAGGCTTTTAGATGATTATGGGACTGAGATTAAGAGATTAGCGTATCTCTATGTTAAGGACCATTCCTTAGCAGAAGACATTGTGCAAGAAGTGTTTATTTCATGTTATCGCAATCTGGAAGGATTCAGATATGAAAGCAGCTATAAAACGTGGCTTGTCAAAATAACAATTAATAAATGTAAAGATGCTTTGAAGAGATGGAGTTTTCGAAACCTAATTTATAAAGAGAAAATAGATGATAGTCAATATGAAATAGATACTCCCGAAGATAAAATGATTTCAAAATTAGAAGATATCTACATAAGTAAACAGGTCTTACAATTACCATTAAAATTTCGTGAGGTTATTATTCTATATTATTATCAAGAACTAAGTATTGAAGAGATAAGCCAAGTAATGAACATAAAGGTGAACACTGTAAAAACGAGATTATATAGGGCTCGCGTAAAATTAAAGGAGAGTATGGAAGGGAGTGAGTACGAATGGAAAGAGGATTAAAGGATCTGAAAAACACCTTTAATAAGACTGTACTTAAGAATATTCAAGTATCACAAACGGAAAAGGAAAAAATACTAGTATCATTGAATCAAGAAAGAAAACAAAAGACTCCTTATAAATACTATTTCTCATTCGTTGCTGCTGCAGTCGTAGTGCTCCTTTTATTTAGCCCAAAGTTAGTAGATTTTATGGGGAAACCACAGCAACATGGGTATGATCCGAGTATAGTTCAGGAGGAAGAACCGGTTGATGACCAATTCAAAGTCCCTTTAGATCCAGCAATAAGTGTTATAAATGAAAAAACGAAATCAATCTATGGTTATGAAGTGTTTTATCCTTCTTTTGCAGACTACACAATATCGGCTGTAACTTTGATGGAAGGACCAGGTGGCCATAAACGTGATATAAGCGTAGAGTATTCCAGAAATATTGGTGAATTAGTCGAAGAAAGTACTGAAGAAACTAATCTTGAATTGGTTTATGGTCGTTTTGATGGAAAAATAGACTTCCGTATAACCTATTCTAATTTTAGTAACCAAAACCAATTTAAAGACAATAAACTTATTAATGGAGTACCGGTCTGGTATTCAATTGTTGAAAATACGAATGGAAAGTACCTTCTAGCATCATTTGACTTTATAGATGGTGGTTATCTGTTCGAATTCTTTTTATCTAGTGAATTTACTGAAGAAACGGCTTTTCAAATTCTTGATACGATAACAAAGGAAGTTTATGAAATTAAAACCGCATTACGTTCAAATCCCAAGAGTGAAATGTATCAAATTTCTGTAACTGAATATGCAACACTAGAAGTTTATTTAAAAGAAACATATCGACATCTTCAACCTAATTCAGAATACTGTAAAACATTTGCGAATCAAACCGAATGTGTTTCCCATATCGCCTTTGCCAGCATTGGTTACATTAATTATTTTGAGGAAGCAATAGCCAAGTTAGGTATGTCAGAAGAATTTGATGAGTTGCAGAAAATAGCTTTTGACCTAAACATGAAATTCTTTGATGGGGAAGATATTAGTGAATTTTCTAATGAATTCGGGAAAAAATTTGAGTTGATTTACAACCAGATTGGATACTAGAGCTCAGCAGAAACATCGGAATTTTTAATAAAAGACATTCCACTAAGAGCATGGATTTTACAATTCCATGCTTTTAATTATGTAGAAAATTGTAAAAAAATCTAACTGTCAAAAATAATCTTATATGATAAAATTTGGTTATTAATTTAGAGGAGGAATAGAACATGTCAAAAAACAATAAAACATTTTTAGTCCAAATAGGAGGAGTGAACGTTTAACGTTCCTATAGAACAATTAATCGGTTACTCCTACTTTACTATATTTAAAAACTTTTTAAGAGTAGGAGATAATAAATATGAAAGAATTAAAAGGCACTCTCGCCGGACATAACATTAAAGTGATGTATTGGATTCATTTTTTTGGAGCGATAAGCTTTTTAGCGCCCGTTTTGACTTTATTTTATACATCGCGGGGGTTATCAGCATCAGAAATTCTCATTGTGCTAATGTTTTGGAGTGGTGCGGTTTTAATAGGGGAGGTTCCTACCGGTGTGTTTGCGGATCGGTACGGAGCAAAGATATCTTTCTTAGTTAGCACCGTAATTAAAATCGTAAGTATTTTATTATTAGTAGTGGCATATCAACCATGGATTTTCTTCTTGTATAGCTTTATCAATGGTTTTTCGGTAACTTTCTTTTCAGGTGCGGATGAAGCATTAATCTATGATTCATTGAAGGAAAGTGACAATGAAAACAAAATGGATAAAGCAATGGGGCACATCCAATCAGCCGGGTTTATCTCTATGGTTTTTGCTGTTTTATTTGGTGCTTACTTAGCGAAAGATTTAAAAAATGAACAGTTTATTATGTTAATAGTTTTGGGTGTATTGTTTTATCTGGTTGAGTTGATTCTGGTTTTACGTGTAAAACAACCACCAAATGCGTCTACATATCGAGAGAACCCTTTTACTCAAGTTAAAAATGGGTTACAAGTTATTCGAAGCGCTCCATATCTACTAATTATGTTCTTAAACGTTACTTTGGTATTTATTCCAGCTGGCGCGGTGTATGAATATTTTGATCAGCCATTAATGAAGAATGCTGGCCTTCCTGTTATGTACATAGGAATCATTTATGCATGTGCGTCGATACTAGGGTATTTTGCATCAAATTCAATTGGATGGTTAACGAATAAGTTCTCCAGGATATTTCTGATGAATGCTACTGGACTCTTGGCAGTAGCAGGACTATTTGTGTCTGCTATATTTGAGCAGTCACTTTTAACGATTTTAGGTGCATTCTTTGTGTTAAAACTTGTTAGAGCAATTCGGTACCCAATCTATTCACAATTAAGCAACGATATCATTCCTTCTGAGGTACGGGCTACCACGATATCATTGCTTTCGATTATTGATTCTGTCATGGATCTACTTGTTTTTGCTATGCTATCGACAGTAGCATTAACTGGTACTTCTAATGTATTATTGGTTGGTGCAGCCATTGCATTAATTGGAACTTTACTGCCGATTCGAAGGCCACATGTAGCTATTGAAGTTGCTAAATAAAAAAGGAAAACCTGACCGTTAACCAGTAAAAGTTTACTAAGTTGGCAGTCAGGTTTCTTTATTTATGCAGTTACAAGTTCTTCTTCGAGTTCACTAGCTGGTCCAAAGAATTCAAAGTGAATGTTTTCTATAGAAACACCTAATTCTGTGAGGTTACGGTACATCATCTTCATGAACGGCGTTGGTCCACAGAAGTAGAAGTCTGCTTGTTTATCATCAATAACTGATTTTAGAAGGTCTAGATCAATAAATCCTTCTTTATCAAAGTTTTTAGTTTCCTTATCGGAGTCAGTTGGATTTGAATATACTACCAGGTTCTTTACATTAGAATGTTCAGATGCCACTTGTGCAACATGGTCCTTCATTGCATGGACCTGACTATTAAGGGCACCGTGAATAAATACTACTTCACGAGCAGGCTGTTGTTCAATAATGGTATTTAACATGCTTACCATTGGAGTTAAACCAACTCCACCGCTAATTAATACTGCCGTATTTTCCTTTTGTTCAAGTACAAAGTCGCCAGCAGGAGCACTCAGAGTGATAATATCGCCTTCGTTTACATCTTGATGCAGGTATGTAGACACTACACCATATTCTTCACGCTTTACACTTATTCGATAATATTCTTTTCCAGGAGCATCAGATAAACTATAGTGACGCATATGTGTATACATTTGGTCATCTGGTTTTACTTTTACTGTAATATATTGACCTGCTTGATAAGATGCAATTTCTTTTCCATCTTCAGGTTTTAAATAGAAGGAAGTGATTACATCGCTTTCTTGTACTTTACGATCAACTACGAAGTTTCTAAATCCTTCCCAACCACCTGGCTGAGCTTTTGCTTCATCATACATTTCTTTTTCAATTCCAATGAATGCATCTGCGATAACTCCATAAGCTTCTGCCCATGCATTAATAATATCGTCAGATGCAGCATCGCCTAATACGTCTTTAATCGCTGCTAACAAGTTTTCACCAACAATTGGATAATGCTCAGCTTTAATACCGAGCGCACGGTGTTTTTGGCCAATTTGTTTTACAACTGGGATAATAGCCCCTAGGTTATCAATATTTGCAGCAGCTGCATATACAGTATTTGCTAGGGCAGTTTGCTGACGTCCTTGTCTTTGATTTGCATGATTAAAAATATTTAATAATTCAGGATGGTTACTAAACATAATTTTGTAAAAACGGCTTGTAATATCTGTTCCATGCTTTTCAAGTACTGGAACGGTACTCTTGATAATATCGATTGTCTTTTGATTTAACATGATGTCATCACCTTCACTTAAAGATATATTTAATTTACATGTTTAATAATATAACGATAGTGTTAATAAAAGAAACACTTCAAATACATCTTTTGAAAAGTTGTCACATTTTAAAAGAGAAATAGAATAATATGCTATAATACCTACAGATAATCGTAAAATAAGGAGTATTGTATAAGATGAGATTAACAAACTACACGGATTATTCTCTACGTGTATTAATTTACTTATCACTTAAAAGCCCGCAGGAATTGAGTACCATCCAAGAAATAGCGGATGCATATACTATTTCAAAAAACCATTTAATGAAAATTATTCATCACTTAGGACAACTTGGTTATATAGAAACGATTAGAGGCCGTAGTGGGGGAATAAGACTTGCCAAAAGCCCAGGAGAAATTAATATCGGAAAGGTCGTTTCTCAAACTGAAGAGGATTTTCAAATCGTCGATTGTTTTAAACATGGAGGCAGTTATTGTGCCATCTCGCCCACTTGTAAATTAAAACACGCTCTATATGAAGCATTGCAAGCTTTTATTGGAGTTTTAAATGGATATACGTTAGAAGACCTTGTAAATAACAAAGATGAATTGAGAGAACTACTAAAATAAAGCGCCTGTATTCGTTAACTTTGCGGAGACAGGTGTTTTTTTAATTAGGCTGTTTTTAACCTAGAGATTATATTTTTCAGAAGAGTGATTGGAACGGATGGCACGAGACTCCAGCGGGAAAAGCGTGGCCAGGTGAGACCCGCAGGAGCCTGCGACGAGGAGGCCCACGGACCGCCCGCGGAAAGCGAGTGCCAGGAGTGGAAATCACTTATCTTTGTAAACAATACAATGATAAATAATAAAGAAACAACCTTATAAAAAATATTTTTAACCACAAATGTTATATGTTCCTTTAAAAAACTATGGCAAAAATAACCACAAAACAACATACGTAGTGTTACTATAAAGATACATAATAAGTATATCTCTATGAATTTAAAGGAGTTTATAATGAATAAAACAGGTTGGAATTTTGATAATAGTTATATCCGCTTGCCGGATGCATTTTATAGTAAGATGAACCCCAATCCCGTACGTGATCCAAAGATCATTAAACTAAATAAGGAATTAACGCAACAGCTAGGTCTAAACGTGGAGGCACTTGAAAGTGATGAAGGAGTGGAGGTTCTTGCAGGGAACTCTTTTCCAGAAGGAGCTTCACCTCTTGCACAAGCTTATGCTGGTCATCAATTCGGACATTTTACAATGCTGGGGGATGGGCGTGCATTACTAATAGGTGAACAAATTACTCCAGATCTTGAGCGATTCGATATCCAATTGAAAGGCTCTGGCCGAACTCCTTATTCTCGCGGTGGAGATGGTCGTGCTGCACTTGGTCCTATGCTGCGTGAGTATATCATCAGTGAAGCGATGCATGGCCTCGGAATTCCTACCACTCGAAGTTTAGCCGTCGTTGAAACAGGTGAACCTGTCTACCGGGAAAATCAGTTACAAGGCGCTATTTTAACTCGAGTAGCAGCAAGTCATTTGCGAGTTGGAACATTTGAATATGCTGCTGGAAAGGGTAATGTAGAGGACCTTCGAGCTCTTGCAGATTATGCAATTGACCGTCATTATCCAGAGAGTAAAAACGATGAAAATCCGTATTTATCTCTTTTAATAGAAGTCATAAAACGTCAGGCATCACTTATTGCAAAGTGGCAATTGGTAGGCTTTATACATGGTGTTATGAACACTGATAACATGACAATTAGTGGCGAGACAATTGACTATGGTCCTTGTGCATTCATGGATACTTACGATCCAGGAACCGTATTTAGTTCGATTGATTCACAAGGACGCTATGCTTATGGCAACCAGCCCTATATTGGTTCATGGAATCTGGCTCGATTTGCTGAGAGTCTTTTACCGTTATTACATGATGAACAAGAACAAGCTGTTAAAATCGCTGAGACTGCGATTAATGATTATTCAAAGCAATATTTTAAAAATTGGTTTGCAGGGATGAGAGCAAAACTTGGAATCTTTACTGAGAATAGTGAAGATGAAACCCTTATTAAAGATTTACTTGAGATTATGAAAAATCATCAAGCAGATTATACAAATACATTCAGAGCACTTACATTTGATAATGCGCAGGAGACACCGATGTATGGAACACAGGAGTTTTCCAAATGGTATGAGCAATGGCAGGCAAGATTAAATCAACAAGATAAAACAAGAGAAGAGTCTTTTCAGCTAATGCAACAGTCTAACCCTGGTGTTATTCCTCGTAACCATAGAGTCGAAGAAGCAATTGAGGCAGCAGTAAATAGAGGGGATTACAGTGTAATAGATCAACTGCTTACCGTTCTTTCGTATCCATTTGCTCATACACCTGAACAAGAAGAGTATTGCAAATTACCCGATTCAACTAATAAGCCATATCGAACATTTTGCGGAACTTAATAGTAATGCCCAACACCATTTACGTGTTGGGCATTTTGCTATCAATTTTTAGGTCCCCAGAGAACGTTAACTAGCTCACTTTTAAATAAGTTTGTATCTATATTACAAGTGTCTGCGTCTAAACCATATTGCCATCCCCATGCAAGTGAACCTTCAGGAGCAGCTGGTTTAAATTCAGGTGCTTCACTTTCAACAGTAATGCCAACACTCGGTGCAGCAGTCCAAATATAATTATTTTCCAAAATGGATTTGTTACTTTCTACTGCAGCATTATACGCTTCAAATAAAGCGTGTTCAGGATCAAAAACGCCATAAATACCTGATTTGTACTGTGATTCACTAATGGTATCGAACCATCCCTTGATAAACTCTGAATCTACTGGATAATCAGGTTCGATGTCTGCAAATAATGCGACACCCTCAAGTATTCCCAGATCTGAAGCAATTTTGATGGCTTCTTTTGCATGTGCCACGCCGTTATCATAACCTGTAGCATCATTAAAGTGATTATAAATAGGAAGGATAAAATCACCTTCACCGTGAATAATCTCTATTTGCTCAGACGTTAACCCTTTGGAAATATCTTCACGATCCCCCAAATAACGTCCAATAATACCCGGGTCACCAAAGTTATCCTTTACACATGCATAAAAATCTCCCGATGTTTCACTGGCCGAATCAATTCCCCATACAATTTCCGGCATATCCTTACTTTTATCATTTTTGTTTTGACTTTTTTCTTCATTTTCATTGTTATTGTTTCCTTCAGGTTCTTCATTCTTCGGTTGGTTTTCGTTTTCATCAGAAGCAGGTGGACTGGTATCTTTATTATCCGTTGGGGTAGAAGGAGGAGGTGTTGAATCAATAACATTTTCAGGCTGAGATGCAACAGGTTTGGCTTTGTCTTCGGTCACATAAAAGAATACTGCGCAGCCTAACAGAAATGTGATAACTGAAGCTAAGATGATATTGAACATTCTTTCTGTCATTTTCTCACCTCTCTAATATACAATTAAGTAAAATACCCTTTATTTTATGAGAGGTTGGTAATCAATGTGTGGGATGCAGGTAGTACAAAGGTTGTGAGTATCGTAGTGCCATCGTATGGAAATGAATTATCAATATAGAAAAAGCACATGAATGTTGGTTCATGCGCCACATTTTCACTATTTTAAAAAGCTGTCGCTAGTTCTTTTGCTTTATCAATTGCTGCGCTAACAATTTCTGGTGCCTTGTCAGGGGCATGATCCATACCTTCAACAAACAGTTGATGATAATCTGTAATGCCTAAAAACATTAATAGGGTTTTTACATACTGGCTTGCTGGATCAGCACCATTATAAAAACCACCATTCGCTTGAATATGTAATGCTTTTTTCCCTTGAAGTAGGCCGACAGATCCAGTTTCTGTATAGCCAAATGTTTTTCCCGCAACAGTAATTGTATCGAACCATGCCTTTAATCGAGTAGGGATGCTTAAATTCCATAGCGGATTGGCGATAACAATTTTATCTTGTTGAAGGAATCCTTCTGTAAACGAATTAAACAAGGTAACTTTGTGCTGCTGTGATTCAGTTAGTGTATAGAAAGGTTTTCCTTTTCCTAAATCTGCCCAGGCATTTAATAAATCCTTATCAATTTCAGGTACATTCATTTCATACAGATTAATGTCTTCAATTAAATCTTCTGGATGGTGTAGTTTATATGCTTCAACAAAAGCATCTGTTACAAGCATCGATCTTGATACACTTTCATTTAAAGGGTGTGCACGTACTATTAAAATATTAGCCATTTTACATCACTACTTTCTGTTTTTATAGTAAGACTACATATACAGTGTTAAGTTTGTGAAATGAAGCACAAACTTTATATTTCTATTGTAGTTTAAAAGAATTGAAATTCAATAGATAAACAGAGTGTAAATGGTAAAAATATGTGTCTAAACTTCAGAGAAAAAGGGCGTTATTTATTTATTCCACATAAAAAAACATCTAACTTTTACTCTTCTCTTAAAAATTGTTCATTATATCCTATTTAAATCTCTCATTATGTGATGAAGTTCTACATATATTTATAACAAAAAGAAAGTTTTACAAATTGGGTGGTACTAGTGTCGGTTTTTTTGAGATGGAAGTGCTATGGGAATGAAGCAGGCTTGAGCGAAAAGTAGAAGAGCGTGTATGGCAAAAAGGTGGATTTGATACACGCTTGACTGAAAAGTAGAAAAGCGTGTATCGCAAAAGGTGGATTCGATACACGCTTGAACGAAAAGTAGAAGAGCGTGTATCGCAAGAGCCAGATTCAATACACGCTTAATCAAAAAGTAGAAGAGCGTGTATCGCAAGAACCAAATCCAATACACACCCAAAGAATACTCATATATATGAGTCTGTTTTTATTATTGAGGAGATGATAGCATGAATGTCGAGATGAAAATAGCGATAATGCTAGCAGAAAATATTGATAGTTTTATAAAATTTGTTCATTCAAATTATCAAAATAGAAATAAAAGCTATATTGAATCTCCCGATAAGTTATATCAATTAAAATTACTTGTAGAAGAATATAAGTTTCAGTTGATTGCTGACGAACTCTTAAGGATCAATCAATATAGATGGAATGAAAGATATACTTTTATATTGGTGGATAGGTTTGTCCAAGGGATGAATGTTATTTCTGAGTATGTAGACAGAAATTACAATGACTTATTTATTTTTACCGCTAGACTTCATACATTAAAAAGCCTTTGTTCATCTTTTGATGTGGAGTATTAAACTTAATATGAAACGCAAAAGTGCTTGGTCCTATGGATCAAGCACTTCCTTTTGTCATTATCTCTTATTTAAATCTGCCTTTAAGCTCTCATCTCTAGCTTCTTCTTCTAGAGTATTACCTGCATCTGTGTGATTATCTCCTGAGTGAAGTTCTTCGTATGCGGTATTTGTTATGTACATTACCTGATTTTTTAAGTGTCCATTTTCATCTTTCTCCATTATTGTGTCCATCCTTTCTATCAATTTATTTCTTACTATTTCTTCCCATAATGGAAATTATTCAATACAATAAAATAGGAGAACATTCCTATTGAATTAGTACTATACAGATTGTGATTTTTGATAGAAAATGTGGATTAGTAATTAAAAATGAAATTGGCACAACACTCACGGGGGATTTACATGCAAAAACACATAACACAGCCGGTAGAAAAACTTGAAGCTTTTATCGATTTATTTGAGAACATAAGTGATTCACTATTAGTTGTTAATATAATTGGCCAAATTATTTATCTTAATCCAAAAGCAAGGAATTTGTTTCAATACAAAAACAGTTCATTTGATGATAACCTTCAAACATTACTTCCTGGCTTTCAGTATAGAGATGGAGAGATTATGAGAACAATCCACGGGTTAAGATTTAACAATACTCTTATTCCTGTTGAGATCTCCACCAATATAATTCATGTAGATAATGAAGAATTCAATGTAATTCTTGTAAAAGAGATTCTAGAAGAGAAGAATCTGACTGAACAATTAAGAATGTTAAACCAGGAAGTAGCAGATATCAAATTTGCTCTTGATGAATCAACCATTATTGCGATAACTGATGCAAAAGGAACAATCACCCTTGTTAATCAAAAGTTTTGCGAATTGTCAAAGTACAGCGAAGAAGAACTCATTGGTCAAAATCATCGAATATTAAATTCGGGTTACCATTCAAAAGAATTTTTTCAAAATATGTGGAAAACTATTGGAAACGGCAAGATTTGGAAGGGTGAAATCCAAAACAAAGCGAAGGATGGCAGCTTATACTGGGTTGGGACAACGATCGTACCTTTCATGGGTGATAATGGAAAACCCTATCAATATGTTAGCGTCCGAACAGATATAACTGATAAAGTAAAAATGGAAGTAGAGCTTAAAGAAGCTATGAAAAATGATTTTATCAGTACAATAAAAAACCTCCAAAATGGTATTTTTAAAATGAGCAAAACAGAGGATGGTCGGATCGTTTATACGATAGCTGAAGGAAAATTAATGGATGAAATTGGTGCAAATACAATTTCGATGTTTAATAAGACCCCGCAGGAAATATTTCCTTGCGAAATGGCTAAAATTAAAAACTATCATTACACTCGTGCGTTTGAAGGAAATCGAGTTAACTATGAAATCGAGTTGCGCGGAAAGCTTGTATATGTTGATGTATCTCCGATTTTTGAAGGAGACGATGTAATTGAAATTGTAGGGTCTGTACATGACATTACAGAATTACGATCTACTCAAAATGAGCTTAAGCTTAACCTCCAACATTACCAATCACTATTTGAGCATAGTCAGGATACTGTTATTACCTATAATGCAAATGGTGAAATAGTTGACATGAATCCAAGAGCCTGTGAAATATTTGGTTATTCAATAGAAACGATTCCTAATGGAAGTACAGTTGATCTTATCGTCGAAAAATATGTAGAAAGTAGAAACGAGTATTTTGAAAAAGCTATAAAAGGTAATCCTCAAAATTTCGAAATTGAAATAATCAATCAACAAGGGGAGCGGTTATTCCTTAATATTACGTTTCTTCCGATCATAATTGAGAATGAGATTAACGGAGTCTATTCGATTGGTAAAGATATTACAAATCAGAAAAAGAACCAAGAACTAAATGCATATTTAGCTCACCATGATGAATTAACGAAACTTCCAAATAGAAGATGGATTGAACAAAAATTACAGGATTCATTGCTTTCAGCTGACGAAAATGACCAATTAGCTGTAATGTTTATTGATTTAGACCGCTTTAAAAAAATAAATGATACCCTAGGCCATTTAATCGGAGACAGACTTTTAGAATTAATTTCAAAACGACTAGAAAATAGCCTTCAAAAAGGCAAACAATTTGTAGCTCGTATGGGTGGGGATGAGTTTATGCTTGTATACCCGACAGTAACAAAACAGCAAGAAGTCATCAATCTGGCAAACATCATTTTACAAAATCTAACATCTCCATTTTATATTGAAGACCATGAACTTTTAGTCTCTGCTAGTATCGGAATCAGTTTTTACCCTTCAGCGGGAACTTCTGTTGTTGACCTGATGAAAAAAGCCGATATTGCTTTATACCGGGCAAAGGATTTAGGTCGAAATATGTACCAAATATATACAAACTCTATGGATGAAAGAAACTATCAGTCTTTCTTACTGGAACGAGATTTGCGTAAAGCTATATTAAACAAAGAGTTCGTAGCCTATTTTCAACCTCGAGTTAATACAGTTACGGGAGAAACTGTCGGTGCAGAAGCGTTAATTCGTTGGAACCATCCAAAATTCGGACTTATCTCTCCAGCCGAATTTATTCCATTAGCTGAGGAAACAGGTCTAATTGTACATTTAGGTAAATGGATGAAGAGGAAAGTGTGTGAGCAGCTAATAGCTTGGCGGGAAGAGGGCATTCCACTAATACCCATAAGCGTTAATATTAGCTCACAACGTTTTTTACAAACTGATTTTGCAAAAGATGTAAGAAATTTACTTGAAGAATATGAGTTAGAAGGTAAATGGCTAGAGCTTGAAATTACCGAAAACTCGTTAATGAAGAATGAAGAATATATACTTGAGACACTAGTAGAATTAAAAAACTTGGGGATTAAAATTTTTATTGATGATTTTGGGACAGGCTATTCGTCCTTCAATTACTTAAAAACATTTAATCTTGATGGAATTAAAATTGACCGGATGTTTATTCAAAACATTTCATCCCATTCTGAAAATGCTGGAATTACAATTGCCATGATAAAAATGGCACAACATCTAAAAATGGAAGTGATAGCAGAAGGTGTTGAAACAAAAGAAGAGCTTTCATTTTTGAGTGACCAGGATTGTCAATATGTCCAAGGATATTACTTTGGAAAGCCTTGTAGTATTGAAGAATTCGAAAAGAATTTTAAAAAGATAGAAGTAATTGTATAAGACGAACGAACTCCATGGATAATCCCATGGAGTTTTTCTATATTAAACACTCATTTTTTTCTCAACAAGTTCTGTCTGTTTTGTTCCTTCGATAACTCTATAATCCTGCTTCTTATATGCGTACCAGTATGCCGTTCCAATGAATAGTGCTCCACCAACGGCATTTCCTAAAAATACAGGAATGAAATTACCAATATAATCGGCCCAACTGAAGTGTCCAGCGAAGATTGCTGCCGGTATAACAAACATATTTGCAACAACGTGTTGAAAGCCAATCGCAACAAATGCCATTGTTGGGAACCATATTCCAGCAATTTTCCCTATCATATCGTTACTTCCATATGCCAACCAAACCGCAGCAGCAACAAGCCAGTTGCAGCCGATTCCTGATACAAATGCCTGCAGGAAGCTAGCATTTATTTTATGTTCGGCGATATGAACCGTACTTTCTAAATACGCGCCAGTTTCGGTTAAACCAACAACATGACCAAAGAAATATGCAACAAAAATCGCACCTAAAAAGTTACTAAGTGTAATCAAAAACCAATTATGGATGAGCTGTTTTGTTTGAATTTTTTGTGCCAAGCGTGCAAGGGGAACAACCATCATATTACCGGTTAATAGCTCTCCACCTGCAATTAATGTAAGAATAAGGCCAAGTGGAAAGACGGAAGCTCCAAGTATTGAACTAATACTAGCAAGACTCTCAGGTAAAGGGGCAGTCACCCTTATATAAAGTAAAAAGCCTAAGGAGATAAATGCTCCAGCTTGAAAGCCTAAAATAAGTGTAGTCCAAATGGGATAACTAGTCTTTTTAATTCCGTTCTTAACCGTAATATCTACGATCTGATCTGGTGTATGCAGAGACATGTTGGAATGGTCCTTTCTAAAGAAGTTTTTGTGAAAACCTTCACATTATTATGTTACCATTTTAACTTATTTTAGAAGGTATTGATGTGAACATTTCGTAAACGTTACTTCTCACGCCATTATCACTATATAAGAAGGAAAAACTCAATTTTTGTTGAATTATAGTAGAACACGTAACAATTTTCGTCTTGGAGCGTCTAATCATGTAGAACACAGAATAAATATATGACTGGATATATGACTGAAGTAACTATTAAATATGACATTTCTCCTATAATCTTTTCTTAGGGGAAAAGGACCTAACGTACATCGCAGGTCCTAGTTAAAAATATATCTCTAGCTTATTCAACTAGTTACCTGCTTTTACTATGATGGTATAAGAATAAGTCATATAAGATTGTTGGGGGATTAAAATGAAGGTTTATATAATACTTTCTGATACAGGTACATTATTTACTAGAATGATAAAAATGTTTACGAAAGAGCAATTAAATCATGCGTCTATTTCTTTTACAGATAATCTCGATACAACTTATAGTTTCGGGAGAAAAAGACCTCACAACCCATTTATTGGTGGGTTTGTGCAAGAAGATTTAAAGGGGAAGCTCTTCCAAAATGCAACTTGTGCTATTTATAGTTTCACTGTGTCAGAGGAAGAATATTCTAACATGATCGGTTTTATTAAGGAGATTGAAGAAACACGCGAGAAGTACAAATACAATCTGATTGGACTTTTTGGAATCTTGTTAAAAACAAAGATACAAAATAAAAATGCCTTTTTCTGCTCTCAGTTTGTAGCAACTGTATTAATGCGCGGAGGATTTTCCATAAATGATAAGCCGGCATGTTTTGCTCGTCCTAGCGATATCATAAATTATGAAACTATGAAGTTAGAATACGCTGGGCCAATTCAGGCGTATTTATCTGGAGAAGAAAAAGAAGTACCTACATCTAAAAAATCATATATTAATCGAAAGCTGCAATTAGCTTATAACTCTCTGCTTTCTTTATTATAATGATGTCTGGACTTGAAGTCTTACACGCAAGGGAATGAGTGCGCAATAAGATTCACAGTTTGAAAGGAGTATACTATGCATGAACTTATTAATAAAACCTTTTCATTTTTACTTGCAGTATTTTTGTTTGTGATTTACCTAAAAAATGAACACTATTTAGACTTTCTTTATTTCCACTACATTATTGATTACATTTTTCTAATTTTAGCAATTATCCTTATAGTTTTGGGAGTTAATAAAGTAAATAAGAGGATATCGACATTTCGCTTTACATTACATATTCAACTTATTTCCAGCTTTCTTCTTCTCCTTTTCTTTACACATGAGCTTTTCACACCTTATTTTTATACCGACAACTATTTAAAAAAAGTAGGGGTGGAAAAGATCGAGCTTTATCATCAACTTTCGGATACTGAAATAGACAGCGAAGAACGTGACAAGCTTGCGAAAGATGCTGTGGTAAAGGATATGGCCGCCTCGTATTCTATAATTAATCAATACCCAACTGTTGAACCGTTAGAAAAAATCGAAGTCCTTGAATTTAAAAGAAATTTTGACGAATATGAGATGACTATCAAAGGAAAACATCCTGAACAGGATTTAGTACATACATATGAATACACTTTTGAAAAAGAGGGTTTAGACTTTAAAATAATTGGATTTGCAAATCTAAATTAGATTTTATGTACTTTCTATGAATCTATTAAGTTTTTAATACTTTAAAAATGAGAAAAATTCCTTTAAGTGGTAAAATAAAAGATGATTTTAAATACATACATAAAGGAGCTCATGACTATGGAATATCGTCGTCTTGGAGATACTGGTCTTAAGGTAAGTGAAATTAGCCTTGGAAGCTGGTTAACATATGGTGGGTATGTTGAAGAGCAAAATGCAGCTTCATCTATTGATAAAGCATATGAACTAGGAATTAACTTCTTCGACACAGCAAACGTGTATATGCGCGGTGAGGCTGAAAAGGTTGTTGGTAAAGCATTAAGCAAATATGATAGAAGTTCTTATGTTCTGGCAACAAAGGTCTTTGGAAAGATGGGGGATGGACCAAATGATTCTGGGTTGTCTCGTAAGCATATCATGGAACAATGTCATGCAAGTTTAAAAAGACTTGGAACTGACTATATTGATATCTATTATTGTCATCGCTTCCATACAGAAACACCTCTTGAAGAAACATTACGTGCTCTTGATGACCTTGTACGACAAGGAAAAGTGTTGTATGTAGGTGTTAGTGAATGGACTCCGGAACAAATCTCGGAAGCAGTGCATCTTGCTGATAAAAAGCTATTAGATCGTATCGTCGTAAATCAGCCGAACTACAGTATGCTTCACCGTTATATTGAAAAAGAAATTATTCCTGTTAGTGAGAAGCATGGGATTGGACAAGTTGTATTTTCACCACTAGCACAAGGTGTGCTGACTGGAAAGTATAAAAAAGGTGAGGCAGTTCCTGCTGGTAGCCGTGCTTCACAAGAGAAGTTAGGTGACTTATTTGGTGTTCTAAATGATGCGAACCTCGATAAGGTTGAATTATTGAAGGGTATTGCAGAAAATGAGAATCTTTCTTTATCACAACTTGCGATAGCATGGATTCTACGTCAACCAAATGTAGCAAGTGCATTAGTAGGTGCAAGTCGACCAGAGCAATTGGAAGAAAACGTGAAAGCATCTGGTGTTGTTTTAAGTGAAGACACACTTCAACAAATTGAAGAAATTCTATCTGTATAACCAGTTATGGGACAGCTTGTCTGTCCCATTTTTTATACTTTAAGAAAGGTTAACTTCCTTGAAAGGATTAAATTATAAGAAAAGACATCGATTTCTGCCGTCATGGGCGGGAAATCGTGTTTTTCTAATAAGGAGTTTAAAAATGATTGACTTAATCGTTCGTTTATTTGAAGAACATCGTAATCAGGAAAACGCCATCCCTATGCAGAACTATATGAAAAACAAGTTCCTATTTCTTGGTATTAAGACGCCATTACGAAGAGAGTTAATGAAGAGGTTTTATACAGAAACTGGTGTCTTAAAACAGGATTTCCAACCCTCTTTTGTAGAGCTTTTATGGGAAAAAGATGAGCGAGAATATCAAAATGCAGCCCTCGATTATATGCAAAAATCGATAAAAAAGATTAATAAAGAACACTTACCATTTCTAGAAAACCTTATTACAACCAAATCTTGGTGGGATACAGTGGATGTGCTTGCACCACATTTAGTAGGTAAGGTTGCAAAAGAAACACCTGAAGTAATTGCGGAATATATTGAAGGGTGGGCATACGGTGACCATATATGGTTATCCCGTTCATCAATACTTTTTCAACTTAAGTATAAAGTACGTACAGACGCAGAGCTTTTATATCGTTACATACTTGCAAATGCAGCAAGTAAAGAATTCTTTATTCAAAAGGCCATTGGCTGGGCGTTAAGAGAGTATTCGAAAACTAATCCAGAATCAGTCCGCAGCTTCATTCAACTAAACAATTTACCGAAATTGAGTATAAGAGAAGGAAGTAAATACATTTAGAGTAAAAAAATAGAAAATTGTCTATATACATTTGATTTTTTGGTGCTATAATAATGGTATCTTCCAAGTAAAGGGGTTTATTTTATGAAGGGTGCAGTTCTTAACTAAAACGTAACTTTATACGTGCGAGTCTGAAAAAATTGCTTTATAGCAGATGTTTATTTGTTATACCCAATTTTCGGATCGTGAAATGTTAAGAACAAAGGTTTGCGCCGACTCCTTCTACGAATGAAGTATGTTTGTACGGATTTATCCTTACGAATGTTTCATTGTATATGATGACTTTTTGACCGCAACAGAACCAATGTGTTCTCTTGCGGTTTTTATTTTATACAAGGTTTTTAGAGAAACCTTCTTAAAAATGAGTATGTACTCCTGTTCTTACGTTTCCTCGCACGTGTGTAAAACCAAAAACACATTAGGAGGAATTCCATTGAATTCACAAACCATCGAAGTTCTACAATTTACTGATATTAAAGACGAAATCGCAACATATTGCATTTCAGAACTAGGAAAAGAAAAAATTGAATCTATAACACCTTCTCGTACGAAGAGGCAAATTGTTGCTTGGTTAAATGAGGTAAGTGAAGCGAAAAAGGTATTGGAAATTAGCACAAGTGTACCGATTCATACGTTAAAGGATATTAAATATCTATTAACTAGCATGCATAAAGCAGTGACATTACGGCCAGATCATTTAATGAATCTATGTGATTTCTTAGTTTGTATCGAAAGACTTAAAAGATTTATGAGTGATAAGGAATATGCAGCACCTATTATCTCAACCTATGTATATTCTCTTTTTGACTTAAAAGATTTGGCAGATGAGATTGCGCGTTGTATCCGCCATGGAAGAGTTGACGACTACGCAAGTAAAGAATTATTGAAAACGAGAAAACAAATCAGTATCCAAGAAGAACGATTAAAAGCAAAAATAGAGCAATTTGTTAAATCATCCAAGAACAGCAAGTATCTCCAAGACAATCTTGTCAGTGAACGAAACGGGAGATACGTTATCTCTGTAAAGAAAGAATATCGAAAACAAATCAAAGGAACTGTACTTGATACATCTGCTTCAGGTGCGACTCTATTTATGGAGCCAGAAGAGATAGGTTATCTACAGGAAGACATTAATTTGTTAAAAATGCAAGAGGAGGCAGAGGAGCATCGTATCTTAACACAATTAACTGGTTTGGTCGAAAAACACGAGCATGAAATAAAAATAGCTGTTGAAACGATGATTCAATATGATGTTATTTTTGCCAAAGCTAAATACAGCCAAATAATAGGAGGGATTGCTCCACAAATAAATGAGCATCATACTATTCGTCTAAAGAATGTAAGACACCCACTATTAGGTGCACCGGCAGTTCCACTGAATTTTACGATTGGGGAAGACTATGATGCCTTAGTCATCACAGGTCCAAATACAGGAGGAAAAACGGTAACGGTAAAAACGGTAGGGTTACTGACTCTAATGGCACAATCAGGTATGCATATTCCAGCAGATGAAGGTAGTGAAATTGCAATCTATGATAAAATTCTCGTTGATATTGGGGATGGCCAGAGTATTGAGCAATCTCTTAGTACGTTTTCATCACGAATTAAAAACATTATTGAGATATTAAAAGAAACGACGCCACATTCACTTGTATTATTAGATGAACTAGGGGCAGGTACAGATCCTGCAGAAGGAATGGGACTTGCAACTTCAATTCTTGAAGAACTGTATCAAAAAGGGGCAACGCTTCTTGCGACAACTCATTATAGTGAAATTAAAACATATGCTGAAAACAGAGAAGGCTTTGAGAACGGCTCTATGGAGTTTGATGCGAGCACATTAAAACCGACATACCGCCTTATCATTGGTAAAGGTGGCGATAGCCAAGCATTTACGATTGCATTGAAATTGGGAATGCATCCATTCCTAATTGAACGCGCACATCAAATCACCTATGGAGAAACGAAGGAATATCGAGACGCTAGTCCATTTACTATCAATGAATTAAGCTCTCAGCTTGCGATGAATGCTAAGTATGTACAGAAGCAAAAGCATGGAAAGATTGAAAAGAAACCAAACGAGGCGTCTATTTTTAAAAGAGGAGATAATGTAAATATCCCTTCTTTGGATCAATATGGCATAGTCTCCAAACCAGCTAATGATAAAGGTGAAGTAGAAGTGGTGGTAAAAGGCGAGAGGTTACTCTTTAATCATAAAAGGCTTTCTCTATATATAAAAGCCGAGGATCTGTATCCCGAAGATTACGATTTTGATATTCTTTTCGAATCGAAAGAAAACAGGAAGATACGAAAAGAAATGTCTAAGCATCATGTAGAAGGGTTAGTTATTGAAGATATAGACCGTATTTAAAACAATTACCCAGATTTTACAATAGCCCTATCTTTCTCGACTTGTGTTTCATATTTTAGTAAAAACAAACCGAGAAGGAAGGGTTTTTCTATGTATAAAAGAAGGAGAGTTGGTTTTTGTATGCCTGGATACCGTTGGTGCGGACCAGGATGTGGGGGAAGTGGTCCACCAACGAATGCCGTTGATAACTGCTGCATGCAACATGATTTTTGTTACCAAAGATTTGGACCGTCAAGAATATGCGACGAGGCATTTTTACATTGTTTAGAAACAAAAAGTAATCCCTTTACCAAGGAAGGCAGGGACGCAAACTTCTTTTCGAAGATGATAAAATTAAAAAGCATTTTTACTCCGTTTTAAATTCAACTTCTTCGAGTAATTTTAGAATGTGGCTGGAAGGTACAGCAAGACCTACAATTTCTTCCGTTTCAATAGTCGGATTAGGAAGTGTCGCAAAAATTACACCAATTACCTTTCCGTCCTTGTTAATCACTGGACTACCACTATTTCCGCGATAAATCGGTGCTTCAATCATCATAACAGGAACTTCCCAATCACGTAAGACAACATTTCCTTTTATTTCACCCTCATTTGCAATTTGAGTAAAAGACAGAGGATTACCTATAAACATGATTTTTTCATTACTCCAATCCTTATCAGCATTATCAAGTTCAAGAGTAGGGAGGTTAGTAGCTTCAATATCGACAATGGCTATATCGAGGTTTGCATCCTTTGCAATAACTTTGCCAGTGTATGAATCACCAGATCGATATTGAACAGTTACAGTGTTTGTATGGTTAACAACATGTTCATTTGTTACTATTAGTCCACTTGAATCCACTGTAAAACCAGTTCCTTTAACACCGGCCCACTCAATCGTTACAACTGCTTTCCTGTATTCTTTTACCTCATGTTGATTTGATAGTCGATTTGAAACCTCAACAAAGCGGATTGCAGGGAGGTTGAATACATTGAACCAAACCTGTAACCCTGTAACGGTCATAGAAACTACAAGTAACAAACTAACTAATTTAACAATAAGACTTCTACGTTTTTTCTTTTTTGCTTTTTCTTTTTCCCATTCTTCATCATCGTCACTTTTAAAAAAAGCATCCCAGTCCATCTCATCATTACTATTTTCTTGTGTTTGTTCCTCACGATCTTTGTCCACTAGGTTAGCTCCTAACTTTGCTTCTATTTCTATAGTAGTATGTGAAATGATAGGTTGGTATAAGCATTTTTTTGGCCTGAACCTCTGCACTAAAATATATCTGCATGGCCAGGCCGTATATTACTATATAAAGCTCATTTCTCCCCAGTTTCCGAGGTCTTTTACTAGTGAGTTGAGTAATGTTAGCGTTTGTTCATAATCATTAAGATCTGCCATTTCAACAGGTGAGTGGGAATAACGGCGAGCTACGGTAATGGCCCCAGCACGAATTCCTTCACGCTCAATGTGAACAGCTGCTACATCAGTTGTTGCTCCTGTCATTACGGCAAGTTGATAAGGAATCTCTAGCTTCTTCGCATGAGACGTTATTAGTTTTTTCATTTGTGGTGACATAATGTTACCACGTACAGAACCTCCAGCTAAAGCAGGAATAACAGGTCCTTTACCGATACCAACCGGATAACCACTACCAAGACTGTCTGGAGTATCTGCACAAGGTATCGTATCAAGGACGATTGCATAATCTGGATTTAGTTTGTAGGTTGCCACTTTTGCCCCACGTAATCCAACTTCTTCTTGAACAGCCACAACACCAACTAATGTTCCGCTAAAGTCACGGCTTTGTAACGTTTTAAATAGCTCCACTAATAGGACACAACAGCTACGGTTATCAATGGCTTTTCCGCAAATTAAATCTTTATTCGTAAATTGCTCAATTTCACTTATGTATGTAATTGGGTCGCCGATTTCAATTCCCATTTCAAGAACTTCAGCTTTTGAAGATGCACCAACATCGACATATAATTCATAAATACTAGGTGCTTTTTTACGTTCCTCGGGAGTTTGTAAATGTCCAGCCTTCACACCAATTACGCCAAAGTGCCCATTTACATTTACTTTACGTCCGATAAGAAGTGTCTCAAGAACTCCACCTGTACGTTCAACTCGAATGAATCCTCGGTCGTCAATATCTCGAACAACACAGCCTATTTCGTCAGAGTGAGCGGAAATCATTAATTTTGGACCAGGCTGATTTCCTTCAAGGTAGGCATATAAATTACCCATATGGTCAACTTCTACCTTATCGGCAAAAGGCTTGAACATCTCTACTAAAGCTCTAACTACATTCATTTCTTGACCAGGTGTTCCTTGGATACTAGCAAGTTCCTTTAATTCTTCTAAGAAAGTTGTTTTAAACATGAAGTGTTCCCCCTAGATAAATTTAATAAAAACACGAATTTCCGCCTATAACGACAGAAATTTCTCAAAAGATCGAATAGAGTAATCTTTTAATCTATTTTTACATAGCTTGTCTCTTTGTGCAACTAAAGGGGTAAAGTGACTACTAACTTTACTATTACTCAGTTTTACTTACCGCACCTTACCAAATTATTACTTTACATCTTTGTGTAACCACGTTATACTTAAAAAAAGAATATTCGCAAACTACTAGGGGTGCCCGGTTGGGCTGAGAGAAAAACAGTTGTTTTTTAACCCTTTGGACCTGATCCGGGTAATACCGGCGTAGGAAAGTAGAGTTAGAGTTAGCAATTTTATCTCGCTACTTAAGCCAGGTCTATTTTACATGGACCTGGCTTTTTTGCGTTGTTCTTTACACTAGTTTAGGGGGTTTTGACTATGAATCTACATAATCAGGTTGTCCTGGTAACAGGAGGAGCACGTGGTTTAGGAAGGGAAATTGTACGGGGTTTTGCACAAGAGGGAGCAAAGGTAGTAATAAATTATTTTCAAAGTGAAGACAAAGCACTATCTTTGAAGGAAGAAATAGGAGAAAACGCTATTGCCATTCAAGCAGATATTCGAAATCGAGAACAAGTCCAACAAATGTTTGGTGAAGCTAAGCGATACTTTGATAAACCCGTAACAACTGTTATTAATAATGCATTAGTTCAGTTTAAATTTGATCCAATATCTAAGAAAAACGCTGATGATATCTCATGGGAGGATTATCAAGCACAGCTTGAGGGTGCTGTAAGGGGTGCATTACATACTACTCAAGCCGCTTTACCTGATATGAGAGAAGAAAAGTTTGGTCGTATCATCACAATTGGAACAAATCTATTTCAAAACCCTGTAGTAGCCTACCATGATTACAATACAAGCAAGGCCGCATTATTAGGGTTTACTCGTAGCATGGCAAAAGAATTAGGAGCGTATGGGATTACAGTTAATATGGTCTCGGGTGGGCTACTCAAAACAACAGATGCAAGTTCAGCAACATCAGAGGAAGTTTTTCAATTAATCAAATCGTCGACACCATTGCAACAGGTGACAACACCTTCCGATGTAGCAAATGCAGTACTCTTCTTTGCCTCTCCATGGGGAAAGGGAGTAACAGGACAAAATCTAGTCGTTGATGGCGGCTTAGTAATGGACTAAAAGGAGGATTTCTAATGAATAAAACGTTAAAAATGACTGTTACAGCAATGCTAGTAGCAGTTGGAACGATTACAAGTCATTTGTTCTCAATACCAATTGGTTTTACAAAGGTATTTCCTATGCAGCATTTTATTAATGTATTATCTGCTGTTATCCTTGGTCCTGGGTATGCAGTATTACAGGCTTTTTCAGTATCACTATTACGAAATATGTTAGGAACCGGGTCATTATTTGCATTTCCAGGTAGTATGATTGGTGCCTTTTTAGCAGCATATCTATTTTCAAAGACTAAGAAACTATCAATGGCTTTAACAGGTGAGATAATAGGTACTGGCATACTAGGGGCTATTGCGTGCTATCCATTAGCTACACTCATCATGGGCAAGGAAGCCGCACTGTTTGGATTCGTACCATCGTTTATCTTTAGCTCAATTGCTGGGGCAATTTTTGGATTTGTAATTTTAAATATCGTTATGAAGAGCTCAGCGATTAAAATGTTTCAGGAGAAGAATTTTTAAGTTGGTTGAATTTTAAAGGACAAAAGTAAATTAAATTCGCGTTGGTGTATTTGCACCCGATTTTTTTCGAGCTTGCTCGAAAGACTTCCTTTTAAAAATCGAGGCATCCGCCGGAGACTATAACTTTATTCAGTCGGAGTTTTAACACTGACTGAATTGTATACTCCTTTTGCATTCATCCCCCACTTATAGAAGTAGGGGACTTCTGCTGAATAAAGTTAAATAGCTTTTTCTTATTTCCTCCTCAACTGTAACCAGAACTGTGTCTATAACATAATTTAATTAGACGAAGTAATTAGTAAAATACGGCTTTTGGGGGAGAAGAAGAGGAATGAGTAATCAAATGTCTGGTCACTACTGTCCTTATTGTCACGGATATATTGATGGAAGAACTACCTATTATCCTACTTATCCGCAGCAATCCTATAATTACGTCCCATATCCAACAGGATATTGGTATCAGCCAAGGGACACTGATTCAATCATTGGTAAGGCATCTTGGACTTGGGGTGGAGTACCAACCAAATGTGAAATTGGTTGGAAATATGATAATAATATGACAGTTGCAGTTGCTGAAGGAAGTCCGTTCAAATGCGGTCAACGTTTAAAAGTAAGAAATCTTTCTTTTGTTCCTTCTCATGAAGTTATTGTCACGGTTGTTGATACGGTGAAGAACTTCCCGTTAAACAAAATTAATCTTCATAGAATGGCCTTTGAGGCACTAGGTGCACAACCAAGTGTTGGAGTTTTAGATGTAGAAATCACTCCAATTTAATAACACATGCAACCAATATGCAATTATCATCACATGAAAACAGCCTAATCTCTTTGAACAACAGGAGAAAAGGCTGTTTATTGTTTTCTCCCAAGCATAGATATCTGTCAGATACAAAGAATAGGAAAGATAACTTTGATATAGGAAAGGTTGCATATGATCAAACGAACTACTCTATTACTACTTATGTTTTGTTTGTCACTTACATCTATAGTTCTCGCTAAACCAGATGATGAGGAACCAATAATAATAGCCCACAGAGGCGCGAATAATAGGTTTAACGAGCACACACTAACAGCCTATAAACTTGCTTCAAAAGATGGTGTTGATTATTTAGAGATTGATTTACGTATGACAAAAGATCACGAGCTTATTGCAATGCATGACGCAACACTCGATCGAACGACAGATGGGAAGGGGAAAGTATCTGATTACACCCTCAATGAAATAAAGTCTTTTAAAACAATCGGTACTTTTCATAATAAAACTGTAAGTGAAGAAATACCTAGTTTAAAAGAAATTCTAAAAACCTTTGCAAAAAATGAAAACTTTTATATTGAAACAAGGAAGGTAAATAATCAACTTGTGATGGAAGAGCCCTTAGTGAAACTCTTACGTAAGTATGACGTTTTAAAAACGAAGAGGGTTGTTCTTCAGTCGTTTTCTAAGGAGAGTCTTGAGAAATTATGGGCTTTAGCTCCTACTATTCCGCTTACCCTTTTATATCGAAAAGGAGAGTTCGATCTAAAGCAGGCAATGTCAACTCCGTACCCTATTATTGGTATTGAATCTTCAGATGTTACGAAAGATGTTGTTGAAGAATTACATAAGGCTGGTAAGAAAGTACATGTTTATTTCACGAATAAACAAACACAAATAGCTGAACAAAAAAGAATCATAAAATACGGTGTAGACGGATATTTCACTGATTTTATAAAAGAAACGCAGCAACTTTTACAAAAATAGCAAATTAATTCGCGTTCCCTTGTATACTTATATAAGGGGGTGTTCGTTTGAAAAAGGTAGCATTGCATGTACCTAGAGTATTCTTAGGTGTGTTATTTTTAGTTGCAGGCGTAAATGGATTTTTTGTAATCTTTGGTTTAGACCCGTTCATTGCGACAAGTCCAGAAGCGATGTCTTTATTTGATTTTTCCTATTTGTTAGTAGCAGAAAAATCGTTAGAGGTGTTTTGTGGGCTACTCTTACTAAGTAATCGATATGTCCCGTTAGCACTGGCCATTCTAGCTCCACTGGTAGTAAACATCTTCTTGCTTCATTTGTTTGAGGATCAATCTTTATTACTTTTAGCAGTTGTTATCATAATCGCACATGGAATATTATTAGTATTTTACCGAAATAACTTTAAAAGTATATTCGAAAAAAGACCATAAAAAAACGCCAAGAGGCGTTTTTTATTCATTATCGTTATCCATTCTTTCCCTTACATTGTTTACTGCATTCTTTGTTGCATCAACAGCACTCATTGCAGCATCTTCAGTAGTTTCTAATGCATTATGAACTGTTTCAAATGCTGAGCCTGCAGTATTCTTAAGATTTTCCGCAAAATTTCTATCGTTCTGTTTTTCATTTGACATATGTATATTCACCTCCTAAATAGAGATAGCTTATGGACTTTTGACCAATCCTATACAAGAAACAGTGCACTTATTACATATAAAATTATTGCAATCCCTCCGCCAATAGCTGATAGTTTCAATTTATAGCGGGCATAATCAACTAAATCCAGGTCTAGTATTGCTGCAGTAGTGATTGTTGTATCACCTAAAGGTGAGGTTATCGCTCCGAATGCACCACTTGCGAATACAGCACCAACTGTTAATGGGATCGATGCTCCAGTCGATAAAGCTAAAGCTATACCAAGTGGCATAAATAATCCCCATGTCCCCCAAGAGGATCCAATAAAATAACCAACAATTGAACCTATTAAAAAGATTGTTGCAGGCGTTAAAAAAGCTGGTAAAAAAGAGCCTAAGGTTGAACTGATAAACTCAGAAAAACCTAATTCCTCGGCCGCCAATGTTAAAGACCAAATGAGTACTAAAAGGCTAATCGCCTGCATCATTTGATTTCCACCATCATAAAAGTGATACAAGACCTCGTTTAGCGGTTGCTTCCGCATCATGTAAAAAATAAACGTTATAATTAGCGTAATAAAAACGGCCAATAACATGACAAATATAGCATCTGCCATTGAAAAAGCTTCAAAAACAGTTTGTGCTCCTAGTGACGTCCCATTCTGCCATAGAAGATATAAAGATAATCCCAGCAATAAGAAGACAGGAATAATCAAATGCCAAGGCTGAGCTTTCACCATTGATAATTCACGTTTAATTCCTGCTCGGTGGTATTCATGCTCTTTTTCCTCTAGGTCTATTCTCATATGGGGATTATTGGGTTTTTTCGAGGGCAAAAATGTTTGAATAATCCCTATAATCAGCATGACAATCGCGTAAAAGTTAAACAATATACTAAGCAAAAATACCTGATAAGGAGACATTCCCAGATCAAGTCCACGGATCCCACCTTCAACTAATGAAACCATAAAGCCTACAAATGCCGTTGCAACTGGCAATAGAACGATAACAGATTCAGTTGAAATATCTAATGTCATCCCAACTTTTTGCTTTGAGAGATTCATTTTCTTTATAAGAGAATTAATAATCGGTCCAATCATCATGATCCGAAACATTGGCATCATAAATGTAAAAGGGAGAGTAAACCAAATAAGTCCTAGTAAACCACGTTCACTTTTTATTTTAGTTCCAATCCATTCGGTAAATCCTTTAATACCTCCGGCTATGTTCATCATTCCAACTAAACCACCAAAAACATATAGGAAACTAATGATTTTTATATTTGTTTCATCTGACAGTGTTGTAACAACATATTCTACAGCTTTCTGAGTTCCATCTAATAAACTTGCTGTAACAAGAATGGAGCCCACAAGAAGTCCTAACACAAGCCCGGGGAATATATCTTTTAACCAAATAGACATTGCGATTACAATCAGAAATGGTAAAAGAGAAAGCCATGCTTGATCCATTATTTCTTTCATCCTCCATTTCATTTTTCTAAGCTATTTAGTTAGTATTACCTTACATATATGAACATTATTTATTTCAAGGTATCTTCCAATTTCAGAAGTTTTGCAAGATAATAAAGGGAGGTTGAAGTATTGAGGAGGGTCACGTATGTCTATGAAGGAAGGTTTTGTTGAAGTAACAGGAGGGAAGGTCTGGTATCAGATACATGATATAGGCGCCAAGAATACACCAGTTATTGTTTTACATGGTGGTCCTGGTTCTTCACATTTTTCATTACAAGGTTTGAGAATATTAGCGGAAGATCGTCCCGTAATTTTTTATGATCAGTTAGGCTGCGGAAAATCAGACCGCCCAACTGACACATCATTATGGACAATCGACCGTTTCGTTGAGGAACTTGAACAATTGAAGAACGCACTTGGCCTTGAGGAATTCCATATCCTCGGACATTCATGGGGGACAACCCTAGCCGCGGCATATTACTTAGCAAAACCAGCGGGTGTTAAAAGTATACTATTTTCAAGTCCATGTTTAAGTGCACCACAATGGGCTGCGGATCAAGAAGAAAACCGCAAGAAACTACCAAAAGATGTTCAAGAGACATTAAAGATACATGAAAAAAATGGAACGACAGACTCTGAAGAATATAAGGAAGCGACCGAGATTTTCAACAAACATTTTGTTTGCCGACTTGACCCATATCCGGAGTTTCTAAAAGAGGGGAGAAAGTATAAAAACCCTGAGATATACAATATAATGTGGGGACCATCAGAATTTCATGTAACAGGTAACTTAAAAGACTTTGATTGTACATCTCAGTTAAAGGACTTTAACATTCCAACATTATATACATGTGGCCGATATGACGAAGCAACGCCAAACTCAACTGAGTATTTTAGCTCTTTGACTCCAGGAAGCAAGTTCCATGTATTTGAGCAAAGTGCTCACATGCCATATTTAGAGGAACAAGAGGAATATGTCAGAGTGGTACGCAGCTTTTTGAAGAGTGTTGATTGAAATTTGCTTAAATAAGTGAATAAAATAACAGTTATTAAACTATAAGGTTACATATGAAAGGCTATGATTACTGAGATATTTTAAAAAAATGGGATTTCCGGAACCATGAACGCTCCATAGTTGCCGAGATTTTGGATAAACCGGGATTTGGTCACTATGAAAGGCTTATAGTGACCGAGATTTCGAAAGCATTGGGATTCGGGTAACCATGAAAGGCTAAATTACAAAGATACTCTGAGTTGGCCACTATGAAAGTCAACTGAAGAAGCTAGCGGGGAACATATAATAACACAATATAATAATACGCTTTACATATCAAAAGATTATAAAAACTAAAGTCTATTAATCTAGGGAAAATTTTTCAAAACAACTCTCTATTAACCATAATTTAATTATGTAAACCATCAATCAAATCCAAAAGTAAGAAAGAGGAATTCTTCATGGAACTGATACGATACAATAAATCGTTTGAAAGTAAAATAGAACAATATCAGTTAACGGAAGAGCAACTACGTTATACTTGCACTCCAAAAGATGCAGTCCTCCTAGAAAAAGAAGATCCTAGTCGTTATTCTATACTCGCAATGGAAAACAATACACTTGTTACATTTTTTGTACTACATAGAAATGAAGGGGTAAAGCCTTATTCAAACAATGAGAAAGCAATCTTAGTAAGAGCTTTTTCAACTGATTTTCGTCATCTAGGAAAAGCTCATGCGAAAAAATCATTAGAACTCTTACCTACCTTTGTGAGAGAACATTTTAGTGATATCAATGAAATTGTACTAGCAGTCAATTTGAAAAACTTTGCAGCGCAAAGCCTGTACAAGAAGTGTGGGTATATTGATGAGGGCGAACGAAGGATGGGTCCAAAAGGTGAATTAATTATTATGAGTTACTATTTATAGGAAACAGTTAACTCGATAATAATAGACGCTAGTACATATCTAGCGTCTTACTCACTTATATCGAAGAACTAGTGTTAATCTTCACTTTATCTTTATATCCTCTAAACTCTTTTTTCTGAACCTCTTTTAATTCATCAATTAAATCAAAAATTGACAGTAGCTCATACATAATCGCTGTTTCCGGTGTAATGTGGTGGTTGTTACCTCCATTATTATTTTCTTCTCTTTGATCAGAGAACCATTCCGTTAACTTGCGAATATCTTCGTTATTTATCTCATCGATTGAAAAAGTTTCACTACACAAAGACGTTTTAAGCGACTGCATACTAGAAAGGATATAGTTGCCCTTTTCACAATCTAACGAAAAATGGTGGGTCGGAAGATAAATGAGATTTCCTAGATGATTGGAAATTTGCCGCAAAATCGTAAACTTTTTATATTCATAATAAAGCTTTCGTGCTTCGTTTCTTTTGAACCGATGGAATTTCCATTCCTCTTTTTGATACGTAAATAGCGTTTCCGTTTTCTCTATATCCTTTAGAACGGTTTGAAACTCCTGTCGAAGTTCGTTACTATCCTTATGTGTATCAACGATCTCACAAATCCTTTTATAAAGGAGTGTGACCGCATCTTTATAAATCGCAAAAATTTTATTTTTAATGCTGTCTAAGTAGTTTGGCGGCATGACAACTATATTGACCAAGGAAGAAACAATAAGTCCCGTAGTGGTCGTCCCTAATCTAATGAAGAAAGATGATGTGTAATGATCATTGACGGTTGAGATCATTGCTACCCCAGTTAGAGTTGCAACAAGCATGCCGTCGTGAAACTTAAGCTTATGACAAATGATAATTGTGAAGAGCGACACGAGAGCATACGAATAGGGACTGTCCCCAAACAAAAATGTAAAAAGAACAGCAAAGCCTGCTCCAATAGCAGAGGCAGGGAAACGGACAAATGCCTTTCGTATAGAATCTGATGCAGTCGGCTCAATTGTTACAATGGCAGTAATTACAGCAAACATAGCTGGCCAATTTAGAAGATGGCATATAAATGCTGTTACAAAGACTGATATACCAGTCTTAATAATTCTCCCGCCAACAAAATTTTTAATACTCATTATAAAACCTCATTACTTACTTAATTTCATTAGTATATCCAGTGTACCTGTTTACTAAATCTCAGAAAGACATTGAATCATTTATGAAAATGTCTATAGAATAACGAATTTCTCCTGTATCTTGGTCAACTACAGATGTAATTTTTGTTGTATGTATATGCTTATAGCGCCTATTGGCCTATATACCGTCCGAATGGAAACCAAATTTTTGAGTCTTGGTCTAGTGTTTGAAGATATTGTTGACTTTCATATGGAAAATCTCCTCCGTAAATTCGTTTCTCTAATTATAATACTATTAATTAGTTGATTGTGTTTTTGCAGAATGCATCTAGCAAAAAAAGAAGGAAAATAGATATTGATATTGAATGTTAAATTAGACATTATCTTTTAATTACCAATTAAACTTTACATAAACTCTATACTCAGGAAGAGGGAAACAAATGAAAAAACTAAAATACACACTGATTGGTGTTGTCGTTGCAGTTGTCGTCGTAATCATATATTTGGAGAATTATAAAATGGAAAATTCCTATTCTACGGTAGAAGAAGCGTTACAAAACTCGGAATTTACTTCTTTGGAAGTACAAGAGGTCATTAAAATTATCGAAGAACAGGAATACTCATATGTCGTTTATTATACACAACTGGAAAATCCAAAAGATTATATAGCAATGGCCCGGTTTCAAAAAAATCGACATGGATGGTTATCACTTGATCAAGTTGGAGTTGCCCCAATTGAAGGAAGTGAAACCGGAGATTTTACTGGTAATGATAATGAATATTTTATCGGAATTGCTAAAGGGGACATTGCAGGTGTAAAACTAGGGTCGAAAGATGCTATTTTAATCCCTCTTAACGAGAAGGGAATCAAAATTTGGTTCTTTCATCAACCAAGTGTAGAGGTGTTCGACGAAAAAGGAATACAGTTTCTTGATAAAGAAGGAAATATTGTTGATAGCAGAAATTAAACTATAATTTAGCACATTTAGGAGCAGCCATGAACAAACAGATTTCTATCCATAATATCCGAGTCATGTTTTGGATTAGATTTTTTGGCACAATGAATTTCATAGCACCTGTATTGACTCTGTTTTATTTAGAGAGGGGACTCGAACCTACTCATATCTTAGTTCTACAGCTTTTCTGGAGTGGGGCAGTACTGCTCGGTGAAGTTCCGGGTGGTGTTGTTGCAGATCGATTTGGTGCAAAAACATCATTTTTCATTGGTGTTATTATAAAAATACTCAGCATCACTTTACTAATCTTCGCTTACGACAAATGGATGTTCTTTCTATTTAGTGCGTTAAATGGATTTTCTGTTACTTTTTTCTCTGGAGCAGACGAGGCTCTCATTTACGAATCACTTAAGGAAGACAATGACCACCATAGAATGGACCGTGCAATGGGGAAGATACAATCTGCTGGTTTTGTATCTATGATTCTTGCAGTTCTAGTAGGAGCCTATCTTGCTGGAGACTTACAAAATGAACAATTTATTTTCCTTATTATCATTGGTCTTGTATTTCAATTAGTGGAGTTATTCTTAATATTCCTTATAAAAAGCCCAGCAAATAGCGGTGCATATCGGGATAATCCTTTTACACAAGTGGTATCTGGAATAACAGCTATTCGAAAAGCTCCAATTCTACTACTTTTATTTGTCAATTTTACACTTGTTTTTATAGCCGCCGACTCGGTATACGAAGCTTTTAATCAACCGATTTTTACGAATGCAGGCCTGCCTGTTGTAATGATAGGAGTTCTTTATGCTCTTGCTGCGTTACTTGGCTTTTTTACATCCCAATCTGTTGGTTGGTTTACAGAACATTTTTCTCGCAAGTTTTTGATGAGTGTAACTGGTGGTCTCGCTGCACTTGGCCTATTTTTATCAGCCATTTACGGTGAATCTATCTGGATTGTAATTGGTGCCTTTTTTGTCCTAAGGCTAGGTCAATCAATAAGGGGACCCATTTATTCGCAACTGAAAAACGACTTAATACCTTCTGACATTCGAGCAACAACATTATCTTTATTATCTGTGCTTGATTCAGCATTTGACTTGATTGTATTTGGATTACTAACAGCTGCAGCGTTTAACGGATTAACCGGTTTATTAATAGCGAGTAGTATCGTCGCGTTACTGGGGACGATAACTCCGATAAAATGGAGAAGTAAGGCTTCTGGAAGCGAAAAAGATCTTACGGCTTAGAATAATCTTTTACTAACATTTTAATAGTTTATTTCTAAATCAAACCGATATCGGTTTGGTTTTTTATATATTAAGCTAAAACATTGTTCATTAAATCAGTTTTATTTTTTAGGAATAAACTCCTATTGTAATAGGAATCAAAGGCGATATCTAATCTTATATTTAATAGCTACAATGGGGAAGGTAAGAAAATAGCTAGATGAATTTTTTATAATTAGTTTATAGGAGAAAATATGAAATTTATTAGAAGAATTAGTGTTACATTACCTTTATTTATTATATGCATGTGGCTAATCATCCATATTTATAGCGAAGGACGTAATTTGTATTTTTTAGTAAGCTTAGTAATTGGAATACTTTCCATTATTCTTTCGTGGTTTTTAGCAGGCCAATTTCAAAAATCAAGGTTTTACTATAATGAACTTAAAGCAAGTAAAAAGGAATTAGAAGTACAAAAAGAAAATTTACAAGAAATTTTTGATTCCGTCGATGCTACGATTTGGTCGAATGATATTGTTAACCAAAGGATTTTCGTCTCAAAGGGAATTGAAAAATTGATTGGTTATACAACAGTGGAGTTTTATGAAAATTACTCATTTTGGATCAGTATTATACACCCAGACGATCGTCAAAAATCCTTAGAGTTTTACGAAGATGCTCTTTCCGGAAAGCCCTATAATACTGAGATACGGTTCGTTTCAAAATATGGGAAAATTGTATGGGTATATTTTTCAGGAACCCCCGTTTCTAACGCTAAAAATGAAGTTGTTAAAATAAATGGTGTTGTCGTTGATATTACTGAACGAAAAAAAGCAGAGTCTATGTTAGAGGAAAGTGAAAACCGATATCGAAATGTTGTAGAATTATCACCGAATTTAATTCTAATACATCAACATGAAAAAATAGTTTATGCAAACCCTGCTACAATAAAAGCTCTTGGTCTGGTAAATCCAGATGAATTAGTTGGGCAATCGATTTATAATTTTGTTCATCCATCTTCGAAAGAAAAAGTAGTTGTTCGAAGTAATGAAATTTACAAGAACAAGACAGTGGACAACTATACTGAATATAAAATTGTCCGGACAGATGGGAAAATCATTCATCTAGAGATAGCAGGTAATGAAATAATGTACAATGGTGAGCCTGCCATCATGGTTGTAGCAAATGACATAAGTGCCAAAAAGGAATATGAGAAAAGCATAAAATTTATGGCGTATCATGATGCCTTAACAAGTTTACCAAACCGTCATATGTTTAATGAATACCTTGAAAAAGCTATAGCACGCTCTAGTCGTGATAAACAAGAACTTGCAATAATGTATATTGATTTAGATCGTTTTAAGTTTATTAATGATTCAATGGGGCATGAGGCGGGTGATCAATTATTAAAACAAGTTTCAGGGAGATTGTCAGGAAGTGTACGTAAGGGTGACCTTGTTTCAAGACAAGGTGGCGATGAATTTGCAATTTTATTAGAAAATGTTGATGAAACAATTATCCGAGAGATTTCCGAGCGTATCCTAGAGTCTTTTTCACATCCGTTTTCCATACAAAACCAACAACAGTATACAACCCCAAGTATCGGAATAAGTATTTTTCCGATGGACGGCAATGATAAAGAAACACTTTTATCAAAGGCTGATACAGCTATGTACTTAGCAAAGAAAAGGGGAAAAAATAATTATCAATTCTTTTTACATGAACAAGGGGATATACTCAACCGAAAAATAAAATTGGAACAAGACTTACGAAATGCTCTAGATAATCGTGAATTTTATCTTGAATACCAACCAAAAGTAATATTAGAAACCTCAGTCATATATGAAGTGGAAGCTTTAGTTAGATGGAAACACCCTGAGTTAGGAATGGTCTCTCCTGCAGAATTTATTCCGATTGTTGAAGAGTGTGGTTTAATTATTACTTTAGGCGAATGGATCTTAAATGAAGCATGTATACAAAATCGGATTTGGCTAGAAGCAGGTATACAAATTAAAGTTGCTGTGAACGTATCTCCTATTCAATTTGAGGATCGACATTTTGTTGATTTAGTTGAGCATACCTTAAATAAACATTGCCTACCTGCAGAATACCTTGGGCTAGAAATAACAGAAAGTGTTATGCAAAATAGAATAAAATCCGCTATGACCATTAAACAACTGAAAGACCTAGGGGTTACCATATCAATAGATGATTTTGGTACAGGTTATTCTTCTTTAAGTTTGTTAAGTAATTTACCAATTGATTTTGTGAAAATTGACCGCTATTTCATTAGTGATCTTTTTATAAATGCCAATACAACTTCACTTGTTAAGAGCATGATAGAAATTGGAGAAAACCTTAACGTTGAACTCGTCGCAGAAGGAATAGAAAATAAGCATCAGATAGAATTTTTAGCTGATAATGGTTGCAAATTCGGACAAGGCTTTTATTATAGCCCACCTTTGTCAGCAGTTGAAATTGAGAAGCTTTTGACAGGAAGAATTAGTTAAAGCAGAATTTTTCATAGTAAAGGTATAGAGAAATCTCGCCTTATTTTGTCTGGCGAGATTTTAGTACTCTAAAAATTAAATAAATGGTATTATTTACATAATAAAATCAAAAAAAGGGAGAGACCCATTATGAACTGTGTAAGACCTCCTTGTTAATATGCGGTTTATACGATACGTCCGCCACCTTTACCTCTTTCTAATCGAAGTAGAATAAAGGAGTAAGATAAAATGGACGTTCGTAAAAATGTTATGATACTTTATCTAATTGTTTTTTTTCACAACTTAATTCCAGCTTATGTTATTGAAAGGCTTTTTTGGCAGGACAGGGGAATGACAGTCTTAATGGTTGTTTACTGTGAAATCATTTATGCTGCAGTCATTGTCTTATCAGAAATTCCTACAGGTGTGCTTGCAGATCGATTTGGAAGGAAAATACTAATCGTTATTGGCGGTTTGTTTTCCTTGCTTGAGATGATTATTTTACTGTTTGCGCATTCTTTCTGGTCCTTTGCACTTGCGGTCGGACTTGCTGGTATAGCTGGAGCTTGTGTAAGTGGTGCTTTGAATGCATTACTATACGATTCTCTATTAGAAAGAAAAGAAGAGAAATCTTTTGAGAAGATAGTTGGACGAATGAACGCTATCGATTTGATTGGGTCTATTATAGCTGCACTTTCAGGAAGCGTGATAGCCAGATGGTTTGGTCTCGAATTTAACTATATATTATCGGCAAGTAGTCTATTTCTGGCGTTTTTATTTACATTGAGATTGCGTGAACCTCAAAGTAAACAAAGGGACCTTCTAGTTAGTTCTAATCATATTGGGGTAAAAGCTTACCTAATTAGTTCATTTGCATTTTTTAAAAGTCATCCTAAACTAATTTTAATTGTCATTCAGGCAATGGGTATCTCAGCATGTATTACGTATCTTGATGAGTTTTGGCAGCTATATTTAGATGAAATTGGTTTTTCACTGTTATTCTTTGGTGTTTTTTCTGCCATACTTTCTTTAGTCAAAATACCAGGGAACTTACTAGCTTCCCGATTCTTAGAGAAATACAGTGCTGGTCAGATTATTATAGGTGTATTATTCATTATTACTGCCGGTCTTTTCCTTACAGCCATGTTCCCCGGTCCATTAGGGATGATTGTAATTGTTATTATTTTCTTAGCTAGTGGAGTGATTGATCCAGTTATCACTGGGTATGTACATCATCGAACCGATTCTACGATAAGAGCAACTGTTGAATCTGTTCAATCTCTACTTGAAAGAGGGATTACATTAAGCATCGGTCTTGGCTTTGGATTAATTGCAACAAGAGTTTCTGTAACGATTGGCTTTGCCTATTTAGGAGCAGTATCACTGGCTTTCCTGGTTTGGATGCTGGTTAAAAGTAATAAATTCCGAGTTCTTCATCAATAAACAAAGCCTACCTTTTGGGTAGGCTTTTTGCTTATAATCCATTTGGTTTGTGGTAGCGTTTAAATGTACCTTTTTGTATGGATTGATTTACGACCAGTACACCAATACCCACTTCAACCAATCCTAAAATAACGCAGACTATCTGCACATCACTTGTGGCTGTAACCCAATAGGGTAAGATCAAGTGCACGTTGTTTGAGCTCCATAGTACTTCTTTTTCGGAACCATAATCCCCCCTAAGGGATCTTGTTCAATACGATATTGATCAGACGACGCCATTGTACTCTCCATTGTATACGATATTCTTGCACTTAGTGTTTTCTATAATTGTGTTTAGTAAACAATATAATGGGGAGGAGTACAATTTGTCAGAGCCAATTAAATATTAATACTAACAAATCAGGCCCTAAGCATTTCAGTTTGTTTTCTAGTTTGCAATTGATACTATAGTAATAACTCTTTTTTAGAAAGGACAAATAAAATGGCAAATATAAATATACCAGTTTCAGTCTTAAACCTCGCACCAATTCGTGAGGGAGAGGATGCAAAAGGTGCCATTGATTCAATGGTAGAACTTGCACAAGCAACAGAGAAAATGGGATACACTCGTTACTGGATTGCAGAACATCACAATTCACCAACACTTGTGAGTTCAGCTACATCCATTTTAATTAAACATACATTAGAGAATACAGAATCAATTAGAGTAGGTTCAGGTGGGGTGATGCTTCCAAATCATTCACCACTAGTTGTAGCTGAACAGTTTGGGACAATGGCAACTATTTATCCGAATCGACTAGACTTAGGACTTGGTCGTGCACCCGGAACTGATATGATGACTGCTAGTGCATTACGACGAGCACAAAACGATTCAGTATACACATTCCCTGATGACGTAAACGCATTGCTTACTTATTTCGGGCCGCTTGAACGTCAAAGCTATGTAAAGGCATATCCTGGTGTTGATACAAATGTTCCAATTTACATTCTTGGTTCTTCAACAGACTCAGCTTACTTGGCAGCTAAACTAGGTTTACCATATGTTTTTGCTTCTCATTTTGCACCACGTTATATGTCTGAAGCAATTTCAATTTATCGTAGCAGATTCCAACCATCTGAGTACCTAAGTTCTCCGTATATGATGGTATGTCTAAATGTAATAGCAACCGATACTGATGAAGAAGCTCAAAAAGAAATTACCACCATGCAACAATTCTTCTTGAATGTCGTGCGGGGTACACAATCTCCATTACGTCCACCTGTTGAAACAATGGACGGAATTTGGAACGCCGCCGAAAAAGAAATGGCAAGTTCCATGTCCAGTGTTACATTACTAGGAAGTAAAGATTCGATTCGTGAACAATTAACAAACTTCCAAGAAAAATATAACGTGGATGAATTAATGGCTGTGTCTTATATTTTTGATCCTGAAAAGCAAAAACGATCTTATCAAATATTAAAAGATGTCGTTGATGGTAAATAAACTTAAAGGTCCTTTCCAAATGTGGATGGACCTTTTTTGGTCCATCAATCTCTATCGCATCAGCTAGTTTGTTAATTATTTCACAAATCGTTCGAACTTTAGATGTGCATAATGATTCACAGATGGATGCAATACTGATATAATGTAACTGTAATTAAATATGATCTATCTTCGGGGCGTGGTGAAATTCCCGACCGGCGGTGATGAGAGTAATCTCTAAGCCCGCGAGCCGCAAGGCAGGATTTGGTGCGATTCCAAAGCCGACAGTAAAGTCTGGATGGGAGAAGATGGAGGTTCTGCGACGTTCAAAATTAGCAGTGTCGAACGTTTATTAAGCGTGCCTTTTAATCTCCCTCAGGAATAGTATTCTTGGGGGATTATTTATTGTCGGCATGTCTTATTGCTGAACCTTTCTTCTTTTGAGGTGGATCGACAAAAGAGGAGAGGAACAAACATGAAGAAAATATCTTTACGAGCTTTTGTAACAATCGGGATGCTAAGTAGTATATCCTACATATTGATGCTACTAAATTTCCCAATACCGCCATTTCCAAACTTTTTAATGATTGATTTTAGTGATGTTCCAGCATTGCTAGCGGCATTAATTTTCGGACCTTTGGCTGGAGTATTAGTCGAGTTGTTTAAGAATCTGATTGATTATGCATTTACAGGAAGTGAAACAGGGGTACCAATTGGTCATATGGCCAATTTTATTGCTGGGTCAATCTTTGTACTAACAACCTATTACATTTACAAACTATTTAAAACGAAAAAAGGCATGACACTCGGTTTAATTAGCGGAACAGTTGTTATGGCAGTTACTATGAGTATCTTAAACTATTACGTGGTTTTACCTGCATTCAACTTTTTCCTAGAACTTCCTGCGATGTCTGCAGTTGAAACTCGTCAAATAGTTGTTAGTGCCATTTTGCCTTTTAATCTATTAAAAGGAATTATCGTAGCAGTACTGTTTATGCTTTTATATATAAGATTACAAACATGGATAACAAAACAAGCAACTGCACAATAAATTACAGAAGGGTACGGTCGAAACTCGACCTGCCCTTTTTGTATGTCTTACAACAGACGAATCAGCGTGCAATTATATAAAAACATTGAAACATTTTATTATTTCATTCGTATGTAAATACTAGAAAGAAAACAAACTGGAGGGGTTATTTTATGAATGAAAAGGGCTGTGTGAAATGTGGGAGTAGAGACGCTGGTACAAAGGATGTTGCAATGACTGGTTCAGGAATTTCTAAAATGCTTGACCTACAACATAATAAGTTCACGGTCGTATTTTGTAAAAAATGTGGTTACTCTGAGTTTTATAACAAGAACTCTTCAACAGCGTCAAATATTTTAGACCTGTTTTTCGGATAAGGATAAGTACGATGTTAAAGAAATTTGCACTTCAAACAAATAAACGGGATGAAATGATTGATATTACTGAAATTGTGCAGAGATTTGTAGATGAGTCAGGCATTGTTAGCGGTGGAGTTATTGTATATTGCCCACATACAACGGCTGGTATCACAATAAATGAAAATGCAGATCCAGATGTTAAACGCGATATGTTACGCCGCTTTGATGAGGTGTATCCGTGGTCACATAAATTAGATCGACATATGGAAGGAAACACTGCTGCTCACATGAAAGCAAGTACCGTTGGAGCTTCTCAACACGTGATCATTTCAGATCGAAAATTACTCCTGGGCACATGGCAAGGAATCTATTTTTGCGAGTTTGATGGACCAAGAAACCGTTCGTTTTATATAAAAATGATATAAGGCGACTCCACTTAATGGAATCGCCTTTTCAGTTCTCATAAAACACGATTGCTTCTACATCTTTAATCCATTCTTTCGCCCTCGACCCATCTAGGTTCGCCACCCATAAATCTCTGTTTTCATTAAGAATTGATGTCCCCGTAACCAAATGATCTTATTCAATGATTTTATATATTGAGGACTATAGTCTCCATACTTTATTGGTGGTTCTGTTATTTTCATTTGTTTATTATTTTTTATATCGATGGAAAAAAGAGAAGGTAACGGATGTTTCTTAAAGTCGTTATTCCATTCTTGTTCCTTAATGCGTGATGAAACAAATACATTGTCATTCACCCAGTCAAAGTCTAAGTCAGCATACTCTTCAGGTGTAAGCGTTCCAGATGCAGGCATATCGCGAATCTTTAAATCCTTATTTTTGAATCCAAAAACAATCCGCCCATGTCCTGCAATAAAGGCAATTGTATCAGAGGTAGGTGCCCACTTAGGTTCACCCACTTCAAATACAATTTCATCTACAACTTCAAACTGCTTGCCGTCACTCGAGATCACACAAAGCATATTGCTGTCCATTGACCAAGAAGCAGTTGGGGATACAACAAATGAAATCCATTTCTTACTAGGGGAGTATGCGAATTGTTCCGCATATACAGCGATTAATTGATTATCTTTTGTTGTGCCAATCTCTCTTGGGAGTGTAAAAAAATGATCCACCCCTCCATATAATTGAACATCCTTATAATTACTGCTTACTTTCTTCGTATAAATGATAGCACTGGACCATCCGTCTGGACGTATTACACCCGAGGTTGATAATAAAAATCCACTACCATCAGGTAACCAGGTATATGAATGAACACCTGTTGCTATGTTATAAAATCTTGAAGAGTCCGAGATATTTAAGATTCCACTAGCATTAAAAGCTACAATATTTTTTACCGGTGACCACGAAGGAGCATAACCATCATAAAATATCTTCTTTTTTTCACCAGACTCCACTTCATACACCCACAATTCAACTTGCTGTTTATTCGCTTCAAACTCAGAAGGTGTCATAACCTGATATAAAAGCCATTTACCATCGTGAGACCAAGTCGGCTTTGAATACACATTTTTAGTTGATGTAATTTGAATCTCCTTATTATTTTGGAGAAGCCACAAATCACTTTTTCGAATAAAGCTTGCCAACACATCCTCCTGCTCTGCTGCACCTGTCTGAAAAGGGAAAATTACACATAATAAGCTTATAACAAGTAAAATTCGTAACAAGCAAAACCCCTCCATTTTGATGTTATTATCTATAATGTCTTTCTTAAATTCTAGAATATGTGTACATAACCTAATGTTTTTACTAATATTGTGAAAATTCATGGTAAAATGTGACGTAAAGAATCAATAAGGGGGAGAATCATTGTTTCCAATTTTAGAAACTGAAAGGCTAATTTTACGAGAGATTACGAAAGAGGATGCAGGTAATATCTTTGCCTGTTTTTCAAATCCAGATGTTACAAAATACTACGGACAAGACCCATTCACTAGCATCTCCCAGGCAGAACAACTAGTTAGCTTATTTGAAAAAAATTATCAAGAAAAACGAGGAATAAGATGGGGGATAGAGCTAAGAGGGAATAGTGGAATAATAGGTACAATCGGTTTTAATTTATTGTCACTACAGCATAGAAGATCCGAGCTTGGATATGAATTACATCCCTCTTTTTGGGGAAATGGATATGCAACAGAGGCCATACATAAAGTTGTTCAATATGGATTTTCTAACCTAGGGTTGAACCGTATTGGTGCTGTTGTATATATCGAGAATTCAAATTCCAACCATGTTTTAGAAAAGATAGGTTTTCAAAAGGAAGGCATACTCCGCAGTTACATGATGCAAGGTGGAGCATCACATGACGTGAATGTATACTCCTTACTGAGAGAATAATGGAGATTTAATCTGATGACTCGGTGAACTCCGAGTTTTTTCTATTTTATTAGTAAGCATAAGAGAATATCTGTAAGAAAAATGGTAAATCTAATGATATCATCGACAGGAGGACTGTAATGGATAGGGAAAGTATTAAATTATGCGCTTCAGAAATGTCGTCGCTTTGGACTCAATATATGTTTGATACGATGAGTATTTGCTTTATTAAATATGCACTGGAACATATCGAAGATCGAGATATTATCGACGTTTATGAAAAGGCTTTGAAATACTCAGAAGGACATGTGAAAGCGATTGAAGACTTCTTCAAAGGAGAAGAGTATCCAATCCCACATGGTTTTACAGAAAAAGACTACGACCCAAAAGCACCACGCTTGTTTCAAGATACTTTTTATCTATACTATATGTACATAATGACCTTGCAAGGGTTAACAGGATATTCACTTTCTCTAAGTACATCGATTCGTTCAGACCTTAGAAAGTACTACATTCGCTGTAACCAAGAAACAACAAATCTATTTGAGTTAACACTAGACACATTACTTACAAAAGGACTTTTTACTCGTCCACCAATTTTAACACCACCAATAAAATCTGATTTTGTAAAAGAACAAAGTTTTCTAACCGGTTGGTTTGGTGAGAGACGGCCCTTAACTGCTATTGAAGTCGGAGATATCACATTTAATATGAATAAAATGAATCTCCACGTAGCATTAAAAGTTGGGTTTTGTCAGGTTGCTAAGTCAAGAAAGGTTCGACAATACATAAATCGTGGGATGGAAATATCAAATAAACATATTGAGGTATTTGATACAATCTTTCGTGAAGAAAAATTAATTTCTCCAATTTCATGGCAATCTTTAGTGACCAATTCAACTACTTCTCCATTTTCTGATAAATTTTTGATGTATCAAGTACAACTTTCAACTCAAATTGCGATTGCATTTTATGGTACTGCATTAAGCGTAACCTCAAGACGAGATATTGGAAAACATTATGTAACTCTTACAGGTGAATTATTAAAATTTGCTGAAGATGGAGCGAATTTAATGATAGAAAAAGGCTGGTTGGAGCAGCCACCATTATCTAGTGATCGCAGGACCTTAAGTAAAGGGAAAGATGCTCCGTATTAACCAAGTAACGCTAGTTTAGTGTAGCGTTACTTTTTTATTTTTAAAGGGAATATTAATGTGTTTGAAGAATGTATAATATATCCAAATTTTAGAAAAAGGGGGAAATAAGATGGATGAAAGATATCCAATCGGTACTTTTCAATTTGAAGGTGAATTAAGTAATATAATAATTGGGCAATGGATCAATGATATTGAAGCTTTACCCGCATCCATTAGAACCGCTGTTAAAAATTTAACTGACAAGCAGTTGGATACTCCTTACCGGAACGGTGGCTGGACTATTCGCCAGGTTGTACATCATGTACCTGATAGCCATATGAATGCATATATTCGTTTCAAATGGGCATTAACTGAAGATAACCCACTTATAAAACCATACGATGAATCGAAATGGGCAGAGTTATCAGATTACATACTTCCAATCGAAGTTTCTCTTACGATGTTAGAAACTGTTCATACACGTTTTGTAAAACTCTTACGAAACCTAACAAATGAAGAACTACAAAAAACATTTATCCATCCTGAATCTGGCCAAACAACATTAGCTAAAAATATCGGAATGTATGCATGGCATGGAAATCACCATCTTGCTCAAATCACGAGTCTTTGTAAACGGATGGGATGGGACAAATAGCACCAAGAGGAGCAAACATGATGAAGCACTATGTTGTCGGGTTAGTTTTTGATATAGAAATGAAGAATGTCTTATTACTACACAGAAAAAAGGAACCGTACCAAGGATTATACAATGGAGTTGGCGGAAAGGTTGAACAAGGTGAGAATTCCTATCAAGCTATGATAAGGGAATTAGAAGAAGAAACCGGCTTTCTTCCTATTAATATAAAATCTTCTGGATATGTTATAACTATTTCTTACGATTTGGAAAAGAAAATAGATGTCTACTATTTTGTCTTGAATGAGAGTGAACATCGGCTTCCTATTGGGAACGTAACAAATGAGGGTGTTTTGGTATGGCTAAACATAAGTGAAAATCACTTGCTTGATGCATCTCATCCGGAAATGGCAGGGGATGGGAATATAGCTTATTTTATTCAATATGCTCATAAATTAGAAAAAGACAAAAATGTCGGGAAACCTTAGATTGAAAGGAAGAAAATAATGGAACAATTACAAAACTTTTTAGATACATATTTTGAAGCGTGGAACAGAGCGTTTCACACTAAAAATGGGGATGAAATTCGAAATCTAATGTCAAAAGATTTTATAGGTTATTGGGCACATTCTAGTTTAATAAAACCTGACCAATATGATTACTCATATGATTTAGACGGTGTACTTAGTCAGTATGAAGAAGCACATAAAAGTTTCGAATTAGAAACTTATTCTCCTCGTATGAATGGAAAAGAATACGTGGTACTAGGAACAGAAAAGAATATAGTTAATGGTGAACCACATCCAGCTAAATGTATGTTTATTATCCGTAATGAACAAGATGGATGGAAGTTACTAAGAGAATATATAGAATTAGAGAAATAGGCTTTTATTAAGCAGGAGGTTACAATGGCACAAGGTAAAACAAATGCGATGCGGATACTAGATTCAAAAAAGATATCATATCAGATATTTTCCTATGAAAGTAAAGATGGAAAAATAGATGGAGTATCTGTTGCTCAAAAAATTAACAAAGATCCAAAAACAGTATACAAAACATTGGTGGCTCAAGGAGCTACCAATGAAATATTTGTATTTGTAGTTCCTGTAGAAGCTGAGCTGGATCTCAAAAAAGCAGCAAAAGCTGCTAACGTTAAAAAAGTTGAACTTATCCCAGTTAAGGATATTCAAAAACATACTGGCTACATTAGAGGTGGTTGTTCACCAATAGGTATGAAAAAAACATATCCAACTTTTATTAACCAAGGTGTTCTAGAATTAAGTAGTTTTCTTGTAAGTGGTGGGAAAATAGGAGTACAAATAGAAATAAGTATTGATGACTTCATTGAAGTTACTCGTGCAAATATTAATGACTTATTAAAAAGATAAGCACATATAACTGAATCTTATTCGTTATACTAAAATAATAATGATGAGTATATATTTACCATTTGAATAATAGATTTATAGATGCTATTATAGTCAATGTCGCTTCTTAAGGAGTGGACAAAACAGATTTTAAATTGAGTTGTTCGGCATTAATAAATAATGTTGACAACGAAATGAATATTATGTTACTATAAAAAAGTCGACAAAATTCGACATCGAAAAAGTTCTTTGAAAACTGAACACAATACAAGCGTCAACGTTTAATTCAAGTAACAAACTATTGAGCAATCAATAC
>NZ_JBFOKR010000017.1:0-114496 GCF_047246645.1 Ferdinandcohnia jepli | reverse complement strand
TCTTCATGAATATAAAATACTGAGAAAAACGAAGAAAACAAGAGAAAAACGTTACTTTAATGAGGGAGTATAAAATTCTTTCCTATCTGCATAAGTGCAACTACGGCTCTGCTGACGCCTAACGGCTCGGCAATCGCCGAGTTTTCTAATCATCATCAGGTAAATACTAACAAGACTGTAAACGTGGGTATTTTATGTTTGTTATTTTTCCACCATACATATAATATTAAGTTAAAATAGGTAGGAAAATTAGAGATTACATATAAATTACTGACCGTAGGGTGAGGAGGGAGCTAGTGAAGCTTTCGACGGTGTCCTCCCAAAAGAGAGAGGACTTTGCAAAATTTTATATGGGCTTGATTGCGATACTTGGGTGGGCGATTGTTGCCAGTTCATTTATAGGGATAGAGCCGACAGATGAAATTGTTATTTTACTTATACTTACTGTCTTTTTAGCTTTATGTGAGCACTACCCGATTCCATTATTACGTGGGCACACAACGATCTCATTCCCGTTTCTATTTGTAATGTACGCGTTCTTTGGAACGGCGTATCCAATTATAATTTATGCAGCCATTGTCTTACTTTTCAACTTTCTTCATCATAGACCACTACGAACAGTATTATTTAATCCAGCCCAACTAGTTATAAGTTTCTTTTTTGCAGAACTAATTGTTAAACACTTTGATCTTGGTTATACCATATTTACTAACTCCGATATTCTTTCAGGAATTACTAATTATCTAGTATTCTTAAGCATTTTTTATATCTTAAACAATGTAATTGTGGATATCGTTTTGTTAATACGTCCACAGCCATATACAATGGATTTCTTTAAATCAAAGACCGTTACTGAGTTTGGAAGTGCCTTAGTTTCTACATTATATGGGGTGTTAATCTTTGTTCTTAAAGCGCAAACAGAGGGCAGAGTTAATGAATTTTCATTGTTCTTCTTCTTTTCACCATTAGTAGCAGTCGCTCTTTTGTATTCAGTTATTTCAAACTTAAATAATGAAAAAAGACGATTAAATGCACTTTTTTCAATTACAACAGGGGTTAATAAAAAAATTCATACAAATGATTGGATTGAAACCTTTAAAAGCTCATTTCCACAAATCGTTGATGTACAGGCAATTATCCTGTGGATTAAGGAGAATGGGCGCTGGAAAATTCTCTATTCAGATGGAAGGGTTACTCCTAGTGAGCAATTATCAGGTGAGGCTCTGGCAAGGTTTGATGGAAAAAAGCAACCGATCGTGTATCAAGATCGTGTTAAAAAAATTGGACCGATTGATGAGTTTTTTAAAAAAGATATGAAGGCTTTCATCTATTCTCCGATGGTAGTTGAGGATGAAACTATTGGAATGTTAGTTGTAGCAAAAAGCCGTGTTAAAAGCTTTGAGGATGACGAAATTCACTCTCTCGCAACGCTGTCTAACCAGCTGGCAGTTGCTGTAAAAACTAGACTTTTAATAGAGGAACAGGAAAAACGGATTATTTTAGAAGAACGAAACCGGATTGCAAGGGGCATTCATGACGGAATTGCGCAAACTTTGGCTGGAGCAGTTATGAAACTGGAAACCGCAAGACGGAAATTCGATCGCAATCCTGATGAAACAAGAAAGCTGATTCAAGAAAGTATGGATAAGCTCCGACTGAGTCTAAAAGAAGTCAGGGAATCCATTTACGAGCTTCGACCATATGTAACGGAGCGTGTCGGGCTAACAGCCGCCATTGAAAAACGAATCGAAGTGATTAAAAATGAATATAATACCATTTCGTTCTCCTTCGATATCCGTGGTAAAGAAGAACAACTGAGTTCAATGGTTGAAAAAGAATTGTTTGATATTTTTCAAGAAAGCTTGCAAAACACCATCAAGCACGCACAAGCATCAAAAATTGAAGTGCTGCTAAGTTATCAAAAGGAGCAGGTTATTTTAAAAATCAAGGACAACGGAGTGGGATTCTCGTTATTCCAAGCAATGGTCAAAGCACAAAATAGTCCTCATTTTGGTATCCTGAATATGAATGACGCAGCTGATAAAATTAATGCAACACTTCAAATTGATACAAAAGAAGGCGAAGGTACAGATATTACATTGACTGTTCCGCGAATGGGACTAGAGGGAGGTAATTCTTTTGATCAAGCTAATGTTAGTGGATGACCATGCTGTATTACGAGATGGACTTCGTAATATTTTAGAAATGGAAGATGATATACGAGTTGTGGGCGAGGCGGTGTCTGGTGACGATGCACTTGCTAAGGTTCCGGTTTGCCAACCGGATGTAGTGTTAATGGATATTAACATGCCGGAAAAAAACGGTGTCGAGGTAACTGGAATCCTGAAAAAACAGTTTCCTTCTATGAAAATTTTAGTATTAACGATGCACAGCCATGATGAATATTTTATGTCAGCCATCCGTGAGGGAGCAGACGGATACTTACTAAAGGACGCACCGTCAGAACAAGTGGTTGAGGCGATCCGTACAGTTGCACGCGGGGAATCAGTGATACACCCATCAATGACGAAAAAGCTATTAAATTTCCACCAGCAGCAACAAGAACAAACAAAGGACAATGCATTAACAGAGCGCGAATACGAAGTGCTTCAATGCTTGGTTGAAGGTTTAAGCAACAAAGAAATCGCAGACCGACTATTTATTAGTGATAAAACCGTTAAAATTCATGTGAGTAAAATCTTTAAGAAGTTTGATGTGAAAAGTAGATCGCAGGTTGTCATTTATGCGGTGCAAAACAAACTTGTTCCGATGCAGACGAATGGTAATGGAACGTTTGGTTTGTAGGTTATAGTTATAGTGTTGAAATCCGGTGCCACGGTTTGTGGGCCGGTTTTTTTTGTGAGTGCATGTGAGAGGCTGATTTTTGCTAAAAATCGTAAATCTCTGCTAAAAACCATAAATTGCTGTTAAAAACCGTAAATTCCGATTAAAAATCGTAAATGTTAAATAAAAACCATAAATCCAAAATAAAAATCGTAAACGGTTTTAGAGAGAAGAATTACTCACATAAATCCCACTCGTGTAGCAGTTTTTAAAAATTTTCTCTAAAACCATCCAAATCTACTACCAAAACCTCACCTTCTATTACTTCCGTATAACCCATAATACTCCCTGCAGTCTCTATTTTTACAACCTTTGCGTAATAGGAAAAGTGGAATAACCACGCAATAATGATAGTAAGTGAAAAAGCCCTAGGAAAAACGTTTTATACCTTACAGGATGGAGAAACCAGGAACTACCCACCTGTAAATTTCTATCTAGTAATCTTGCAGCTCTTTCCTAGGGGAAATAGATTCCAAACACGAAGGGAGTATGAAAATGAAACAATTATTTTATGTACTTATGGCCTTATCTTTAGTTCTACCTGCATTTTTTACAGGGAGTCAGTCAGCGCAGGCTGTTGAGGCTAATTCGGTGATTATTGACCCATTACTAGAAAAGGCATGGGACACGGTTGGTTCTTTACAGGCTATTGTCACATTTGATGGCGATGGTGCACCCAAGCAGAATCAACTAGATATCCTAAACGACCTCGGAATTGACATAGGTTTGGCAATGCAATCCCTACCGATTGCCGGGATTATTGCGACAAAGGACCAGTTGCAAAAGCTTGCAGAACTGGATGAGGTTCACTCAATCTATTTAAATAGCAAGCTAGAGTTCTATAACGAAACTGCTACAGATATAACTGGTGTGGATAAGGTTCGTACGGATGACGAAATGCGCAGAGCGAACGGCGGGTTGCCTGTTACAGGAAAAGGTGTTGGTGTGGTAGTCAACGATAGTGGTGTTGATGGCACTCATAAGGATCATGAGTTTGGTAAAAACCTTGTCCAAAACGTGCTTGCATCGACAAATCTAAGTGCATTAGCACCAGGGGTACTGCCAGTTACATACTTAGAAAATGTACCAAGCACAGATACCAGTTCAGGTCATGGTACGCACGTAGCAGGAACAGTTGGCGGGACTGGAGCAAAATCTGGAGGTAAATACGAAGGAGTAGCACCTGGAGCAGATTTAATCGGTTATGGATCAGGAGCAGCTCTATTCGTACTGGATGGAATTGGCGGCTTCGACTATGCAATTACACATCAGGAAGAGTACAACATTCGAGTGATCACAAACTCATGGGGGTCTTCAGGAGAATTCGATCCGAACCATCCTATTAATCTAGCAAGCAAAAAAGCCTATGACAGAGGAATCACCGTGCTTTTTGCAGCTGGTAATGAGGGGCCAGGTGAAAATACGCATAATCCATACGCAAAGGCACCATGGGTGATATCGGTTGCGGCGGGTGAAAAGGATGGTACGCTTGCAGACTTTTCTTCACGAGGAACGAAGGGTGTTGGCGGTACATTTACATTGGACGGTAAGGAGTGGACATGGGAAGACCGTCCGACAGTAACGGCACCAGGAGTGGATATTGTTTCGACTAGAGCGGTATCTCCACTACCATTGCTCGCGGCTCAACAGGATTTAGAAGTGTTAGAACCCGCGCATGTTCCTTTCTACACGGTAATGAGTGGGACATCAATGGCAACTCCACATGTAGCGGGGATCGCAGCACTTTTACTAGAGGCAGATCCGCTGCTCTCACCTGATGACATTAAACAAATCCTTCAGGAAACAGCAACAAATATGCCAGGCTATGGGCCTTGGGAGGTTGGTGCTGGATATGTGAATGCGTATGCGGCAGTTGATTCTGTATATAATGAAAAAAGCTATGGAGAAACAGTTAACCAAAATCAAGCATTCTCAAGCAGTGTAGAGAGTTCAACAACCCGCAGTGATTTTCAAGTAACTTACAATCCTCTAACATTTTTATCGAAAAATCAGTATGAATTTACGGTTGAAGATGGGGTCTCTAGCCTTACCGCAAAAATTAATACGTACGGGCTGCTAGGACAAACGGGAAATCCTCTTAATCTCGTATTAATTGCTCCAGATGGTACGGAGTACAGTTCAGGTGTGAGCTTGCTGTTCACACTTTACCCTGATCGAACAGTTACGGTAAGTTCACCTGTTGCAGGAGCGTGGAAAGCGGAGCTCCGTGGGTTGAAGGGGCATGAATTAAATCCAATTGGAATCGGCTTGCCTGAAACGGTTAATGGGTCATTGGCATTCACGCAGGTGAGCGGGTTCTTGGGGTTAAATGATATAGAAGGTCATCCTGCTGCAGGTGCAATTAAGCTCGGTGTAGAAGAACGCTTATTTGATGGATATGCAAATGGAACCTTTAAGCCGGATGCGGCGTTAACAAGGAAAGACCTTGCAAAATACTTAGTTATGGGCGGAGAGGTGCGACAAGCTTTGCCTACTTCAGCTACCTTTAGTGATGTATCTGCTGTTGACCTTGCTTTTGTGGAAGCAGTTGTAGCGAAAGGGGCTGCGTTTAGAGATGGGAAACAGGTCCAAAACGGCGTGATGCTACCTCGCTCAACCGGTAAGTTTGCACCAAAAGATGCTGTAACAAGGGCAGAACTAGCCTATTCTCTTGTTCAGACGCTTGGATTGGAAAACGAAGCGAAGGAACTCGGGACAGGGGAAATTACGGTCCAGTATAAAGATGAAAGAGTGAAAATTGATGATGCCGGTACTATACCAGCAGAGTTAAAGGGATATGTTCAGTTAGCATTGGACTTAAATATTCTAAACGCAAAGTTTTCTGTGTCGCAGGGGCCGTTTGACTTAAAACCAAAAGTAACGGCAACATTCAGCCCAACGGAAAAGGTAACCCGTGGTGAATTTGCAGTAGCTATGACACGTTTTTATAACGCGTATATGCAGTGAACAATTTCGTGAATAAAAAGAGCCTGGCCCCCGTATTTTAGTGGGGACCAGGCTCTTATGTTGAGTTGCAGCTTTGCGAACGCCTCATAGGTGAATAGAGGTTTTTTCACCACTGTCCGTCTGAGGTGGACAAATGACCCTGAGTGTATTTCTATGGTGCCTGACACCATTGTGGATAGTGTGGAAACTGTGTACAGAGACATGCCTATTATTGGTACGACCAGAGCACTGTCCATTCGTCTTTTTCTTGGGTGACGAAGATGTCCTGGTGGATGGTGAAGGTGCCATAGGTACTTTTATAGGTTTGGGTGATGGGTACTTTGTAGACATTTTTTAAGGTGATAGCATTTTTAGTCATTTTCCAAGAGTCTACCTCTTCAACTTCACCTACTGTATATTGGAAAGTATCTGTTCCAAAGTGGCCAACGAAAACGTGATTTCGTTGCTGGATATAGTCACTCTTCGTAAATTTCTCCTTCATCAGTGGATGAAACAATTCCCATGAACTCCCGAAATCAGCGTCTTGTTCATATTCATAAAACTCGGCCACCAGATCCTTTGCTTCGTCCTCTGGGGAAGATCGGAATAAAGATATTGCAAATATAAATAGTACAAGAACTCCTATAAAGAGCAATATTATTGGCAGTGGCAATGGCAATGGTAGACCTCGTCTTCGTCTCATAAGCAAACAAAGCCTCCTTAAGCTTGTTTACTAATATGGATATGCCCTTGGAGAGTTGTCCTATTCCTGATAACAAACAGGTTTTGACAGAATTAATGTAGAGGCAATGTTACATACATCTTTCCGCCTAGTCTGGCATTATCTTCGCGATATTTACCCATAAAAAAAGCTGAAGCATACGCTACAGACCAATTAATTAAATCTTGTTAAAATGGGACGACGAGGCCCGTTTCCATACTTTACGAACAAAATGCGATCTTCCATACGTCGGTAAAAACGGACGCCTACTAATTTCAAAGGTGTCCAAATTTCTTTAAAGGTATAATATGGCATAAATCTAATCCCTCCATAAAAGTACTCGCAAACCTCTAGTATCAAGGTGTGGTTTTTCTGAAGGTAGCTGGCTGACATATCGTAATGACGTAGTCCCTATAGCTTTGCGTCACCTATTTTCATAGACTTTGCCTTTTCTAATATTTATAAGTGCAATAACGTAATAATGATAGGATAGCATGTCCGAAACGCAGAATATGGGGAAATTTGGTAGAAATGTAAGGGTTTTAATTGACAAATTCCGACAAAAAACCAGATGGAAGAGCTGAAAAAAAGTATAACTTTATAATATTCGACATAAATCCAAAAACTCCTGTTGGGAAAGTTACTCTAAAAACATAGCAAATATTGATACAAAATTGACCCTATTTTCCCAATATACAAATTGCTAATACCTTGGTACTATATAAATATAAGATATTTCTACTAATAAACAGTACATACTATCTTGTTAATCCAATATTTTTTTCTTATTGTTAGTTATTGTAGTAGAATATGGGGTTCTCTACAATGTACTATAAATTTTTACCTGTAGAATTTTTTCTCTCTTTACCCTACTTTTTGGTAGGGTCTTTTTTTACTAACGCACTGGTATTTTTTGTAAGTTAAACTATACAAACTATAAAGTGAATGGTAGGAGAGTGGAGTATGAATCGAGGAATGACGGTGCTGTATAGAGAAGAGATTTATGAAATCCTGCACGTTTACGAAACTGGATTTTGTGAAATTCAAAACGTTGAAACAGGAAAAGTGTCCTTGGTTCATAAGGAAGACATGGAGGAACTTGACCGAAAGTAGTGTATACTAGGCATGAGTATGCATGAAAGAGGGAAGTAAAAATGGATCAAAAGATATTGCCGGCTTCAACAACTATGAAAGAGTTTGAATCGTTTCTTACTAGTAAGTTTGAAATTGGCGTCTATTTAGAAACTCATATCTCACAAATGAAACATATAAATAAAATGGCTAACGACCATGGAAAAAAGATGATATACCATGTAGATATGATTCATGGTATTAAAAATGATGATTACGCAACTGAATTTATCTGCCAGGAATTCAAACCCTATGGATTAATCTCTACAAAGTCGAGTGTGATAAAAAAGGCCAAACAAAAAGGTGTACTGGCAATCCAACGAATATTTCTACTTGATTCCCATGCCCTTGAGAAAAGTTATGCTTTAATTGAAAAAACCAAACCAGATTACATAGAAGTCCTCCCCGGCGCGATGCCATGGCTGATCAAAGAAGTAAAGGAGCACCTACAAACACCAGTCCTCGCAGGCGGCTTCATTCGCACAAAAGAAGACATCGAAAAAGCACTTAACGCCGGAGCTACCGCCATTACCACATCCCAAAGAGAACTATGGAATTAACATAGACCACATCACACAATCACAAACACTAATCAAAGGAAGCTTGCACCATATACGGTGCAAGCTTTTATTTAGCAGTTAGAAAAGCATTACTGTATTAAAGTATAAAATTCTTTCCTATCTGAATAAGTGCAACTACGGCTCTCCTGTCGCCTAAAGGCTCAGCAATCGCCGAGTTTTCTAATATCAAAGTATCCACCTGAGGTGGACAAAATGGTGAAAGTGTATTTCTGTGGTGCCTGACACCACAGAAATACAAAACGACACCACAGAAATACATTCCAATCACAAAATTTGAAAATCCCCTTACAAATACCGGTTAAATGTTACAAATCTCGGCAATACCAATAGAGGAGTTTGCCTTAATTTGTCTTGCTGTTTGTACTAACCTGTGTTTACTTATCCTTTATAATGGAGGAAAGGCTAACGCAGGAAGAAGGGATTTGTCCATGATGGAGGAAAAAACAAATCGGTTAGCAATTGGAATAGTCTGGGGTACCACACTAAGCATACCCCTGTGGATATCTTTTTTCGGTTGGCTAAAGCTTCTGTCTAAGTTGTTCCATTAAAACCTCAGTACCGCCTTCCATCTATGTTTTTCTGCTAGAATTAAGTACAGCCTTCTATCTAAGCTGTTCCACTAGAACTCTGCTTCAACCATTTCTCTTCAAATTCTCTCTTAGGAAGCGGCATGCTGTAATAGTAGCCTTGTCCGAAATCGCAGCCTTCTTTAATGAGGAAATCAATTTGCTCTTTCTTTTCTATTCCTTCTGCGATTACCTTTACGTGCAAGTTCTTGGCCAGATTAAGTATCATTTGAATCACAACCTTCGAATCCTTATCAAAATTCTTAATAAAAGAACGATCGATTTTTACACAATCAATGGGCAAGCGGTGGAGTACACTGAGTGAACTATAGCCTGTACCAAAGTCGTCCAAGCTAATCGAAACTCCGATTTCTTTCAGCTTTTGCAACGTATCAATGGATTTCTCCAGGTCGATCATAGCACTCTCTGTAATTTCAACATCGAGCTTTTTCAAGCAGCTTTGGTGCTCCTTATTGGTATCTTGTATGGCCTGATATAAATTATGTTTATCGAAATGTTTTGCAGAGATATTAACAGACACTCCGGGGATATATAAACCCTCGTCCTCCCACTGCCGGATCGCTTTAAAAACCTCGGCAATAACCCACTCACCAACATCAATAATTAACCCGGTCTCTTCTAAAACGTGAATAAATTGTGCAGGAGGCAATAACCCTTTTGTCGGATGGTTCCATCGTACCAATGCTTCGGCACCACTCAATTTTCCTGTATGAATATCTACTTGTGGCTGATAAAACAGCTCAAATTGCTTTTTTTCGAGTGCTTCTTTTAAGTCTTGCTCCAGCAAAAATCGTTCTTCAACTGCAGCCAAGAGATTTTCTTGATAAAATACAAGCTCACTACCTTGTTTCTCTTTTGATGCATACATTGCAAGGTCTGCTCTTCTAAGTAAATCTTTAATCGTTTTCGCATCGTGAGGATAATTTGCAACACCGAGACTAGCGTACACCTGTAGTTCATAGTTTTCATACAAAATGGGTTGGCGAATACGTTGAGCAATCTGATTTGCAGCTTCTTTGACTGTTTCATTCTCTATAGTAGGATAATAAATTACGAATTCATCGCCGCCGATATGGTAAGCCTTTTTACCATGGTTCGTATCAGTAATTCGTTTCGCAACCACACGTAGAACTTCATCTCCAGCTAGATGACCATACCGATCATTAGTCTTCTTGAACTCATTTAGATCTAGAAAAATGAGACTAAAAGGTATACTGTTTTCAACAAGTTCAGTAAGGTCCGCTACTAATTTTCGTTGATTTGGTAAATTTGTTAGTGGGTCATGGTAGGCCATGAATTCAACCTTTTCCATAGATGTAACCTGTTCGGTTACATCGACAACACTACACATAATTGCTGGTTCAGTGTTGTAGCTTGTTTCTGACGAATGCGCTTTTATATAAAAATAGTCGCCATTTTTCTGTTTTCCTCTTAACTCGTAATGCTCAAACTTACGATTATCCTTGATTCGATTTGAAATACGGTGTCTCAAATAATCATGATCTTCCTCTGCAATAATATCCCAATACGTAAGCTTTAAAAGCTCATCGACATGGTAACCAAACATCGTACCCATCATGGCATTCGCAAAGATAATTCGTTCATTTTGAATAACAAAGACACCTACAAAAGACTCCTCAACAATAGACCGATAACGACTTTCCGCATCCTGTAGTGCTGCCAAATTTTTATTGAAATCGGTTATATCTCTTATGACGCCATACACTCCAACGACCTTCGACTCGACTTCAATGGGAATAGTCTTCACAAAAATGTCCCGAAGTTCTCCTTTACGGGTATACATTTTAACTTCACTTTCAACAACTTTTCCGTCTAGAGCCCTTTGAAACTGTCGATTCAGGTATCCCATATCTTTATCATAAATAAATCTGTGGAAAGAGGTTCCCAGTACCTCACTTATCTTATACCCGGATAAAATTTCTGCTGCCTCATTCAATTTGTTAATGACCCCGTTTGTATCCATCATTATGATTGCATCAGGGTTTAAATCATAAAGTGATTTATAGTAAAGTTCCTGATTTCGCAGTTTATCATTTTGGCTAAATAGCTTTTGTTGATAGTAGGTAGTTAGAATTCCAATGACCATCAGAAGTAAAACACTAAGGATGACGAAGGAAACGATCTCATTGATGTTAATTACATGAGCACTATCATTAGTAATCACATATTCATTACCGTTCATTGAAATATAATGAATGGCCGCAATCGAAAAACCAATCCAGACACCAATGGTAATTGCCGTATTATACTCAAACTCTTGTCTATTGGCTCTGGAAAAAAGATAACAGCCTATACAAGATAAAAGAGTACCAAGCAGAACTCCGGTAAGAAACCACTTGTCAGTTATTGAAATGAACAGAGTATGGTATGCATACATACCTAAATAATGCATAGCGCTTATCCCAATCGCGAATGTAATACCGGCCGTAATATAGGAATGTGAACTTCGGTGAAGAATAATAATGCCGATAAAACTAGTAATGATAATGACTACTAGTGAAGCAACTAATATAGGTATATTAAAGGCCATAATAGACAAATGCTTCATCGCTCTAATACCTATAAAATGAGTAGTCCATGTTCCTAAGCCCAGCGTAAAGGAAGCGAGTAAAAGCCAGAGAAATCGTGTCAGTTTAGTAGTCCTAGGTAAAATATTTATGACCATTCCAAAACAAACAATCGAAGATGAAAATGCAATAAATAATGAAAATATAAAATAGGCAAGATTGTATTTTACAGCTAAAAGCGGAATCATCCTTACACCTCAATCATTACGGACATACAATTTACCTAATTAGTATGTTCCACTTTTATGAAAATATTGTAGGAGTTGGTTGGGGGAACTTGTGCAATTTTGGGGAGTTGGTGTAATAGCGTTAATGCTCAATTATTTAGATTATTGTTCAATTAATTGATTTATTGTTCAATTCCTAGTGTTATTGTTCAATCGAAAAAAATATTGCTCAATTACGAGGTGTTTCCTGGCTATACTGCGAGATTACATATCCTGTGGATAACTTTTTTTCAAATAGATGTATAGAATTTAATAAAAAAGGCAAGATTAATAGTGTATTCCCCCTTTGTTATATATTTGAATCCTCCCTAGTGGAGGTATTTTTTTTTGTCTTTTTTAATTTTTTAAAATTACCCACAGTATTTCCGGTAGATTCTCCTTTTTTAGCTTCAATAAAATTCCTACTATAAAAAATTTTTTTAAAAAAATTTAAAACCGATGCCCCTTTTTACCCCCTAACTCACTATAACAATAGTGAAAGGAGGTGGGAGACATGGCAACATCGTTAATTAAGGATTCACAATTACGTTTGATTTTTGAAAACGGGTTAGACGAGTTCGGAGAGATGAAGTATCAAAACAAAAACTATAACAACATCAAAGTAACTGCAACAGCTGACCAGCTTTATGCAGTGGCTGGAGCAATAACAGATCTTCAAAGTCGTGAACTAGTTGATATCGAACGTAACGACAAACATTATTTAGGAGAGTAATACGTATCAAAAACTTAAGAAAGGAGGACCTAACTAATGGCGAAAACATTAGAAATGCAATTTACGAATGAAGCTGGTAAAGTAGCTACGATTTCAATCGAAAGCCCGATTGAGCCAGTTGATCCAGTAGCGTTATCCGCTGCAATGGACACTATCCTAACTGCAAACGTATTTGTAACGGCAGGCGGTGATCTCGTATCAAAACGTGGAGCTCGTGTAGTCGAGCGCAACGTACAACCAGTTGAACTTGCATAATGAACATAAGGAGCCAACTCTATAAAAGGAGTTGGCTCTGGTAATTTACTAAGGTTATAGATAGAGTGTCCACCTCAGGAGGACAAAATGGCTGTTTTGTATTTTTGTGGTGCCTGACACCATTGTGGATAAGTGGGATATGTGGACAAAAACATGCTCATAGGGAGGAGGATTAAAAAATGGAGGGTTGGTTGCCTTTTATTCAGGAGGTTGGGTTTCCGGTTGTGGTTACATTTTATTTGCTTCATCGTATTGAGACGAAGCTTGATAGTGTGATTGATTCGATTCAGATGCTGCCGACACAAATGAATGGAGAGCCGCAATATCATTCTAAGAAGACGGTATAAAAGTAAGAAACACCTGTGCTCTCGTTGAACACAGGTGTTTCTGAGTTTATCAAATACCAGCTACTAAGTTAATTTTCCTTAGGAGCCACAAGCTCCACCTTAATCCGGTCAGGGTCTTCAAAGTAAACAGCATAGTAATCCGGACCACCCGCATACGGTGTCTTATCTGCATATAGAATGGTTATTCCTTTTTTCTGAAGTTGCTGAGTAATCTCATCGACCTGCTTTCGTGATGTCGCATGAAAGGCTAAATGATTAAGCCCGACTCGACAGCGGTGGTATGGAATATCCAAGAAACGCTCCTCCGCTTGTACAAATACAAGATACGTATCTCCTTGTTTCCAACTGATTCCCGAATCCCAATTCTGATACTCAACATATCCTAATTCCCCTAATAACCATCCCCAAAACTTCTTCGATTCCTCCAAATTCGAAACATATATTTCAACGTGATGTAACATCCGTATTCCTCCTATTTACGTCTAATATCTCTATTATAAGATAGTTTTTCTAAGAAAAGGAATGATTGGTAAGGTTCTTGAGAAACTAAGACGAGATAAAGAGAATGGTAAAAGTTGAGGTGTTTCGCTTGGAAATAAGAAGGTATGAACTTCAAAAAAATGAAAATGGCCTAACATTGGTTGTATATGTAGACGAACAATTGACAGAGTTTGCGTCAGAGCTAGGGCGCTTTCCTAAGCAAAAAAAGGACCTGAATGTGCAGGTGAGGGAACTGATTAAGCAACGATTTCCGAATGTACCAATTAAAGCAGCAAAAGTTATTGCTGGTTCAATGCTTGTGACAACTTTATATTTAGGCGCAACTGCACCGATAGCTGGCGCTCAAACAACGAGTGGAGAAACGCAACCAGCATATAAATATGATACGTATACCGTAAAAGCGGGTGATACTTTATTAGCAATCTCAAAACGCTATAACATAACAGTAGAATCACTAAAGCTGGTAAACGGACTTAAATCAGATATGATTTTCGTTGGTCAACAGCTGAAACTACCATTTTTCACTTACACAGTTAGTGCCGGAGATACTTTGTATAATATCGCAAAGCGCTATAACATAACAGTTGATCAAATAAGAACGACTAATCAACTAACAACTGATGTCCTTAACATTGGACAAACCTTACGCATTCCGCAGGTCCAACCAGATGCTCAACAACCAGTTACGGAAACTATTCAACAACCTGTAGAAGAAACAGCTACTCAGCCTGCGCCGACAACAAACTACACAGTTGCCGCAGGGGATACACTTTACAATATTTCTATTAAATTCAACACCACTGTTGATCAAATTAAAACACTTAATAATTTAACAACGAACACGTTAAATATAGGCCAGGTGTTGAAGATTCCAGGAACTGCGTCGACTACGGCACCAGAAACAACAGCACCAGTGCCAGTAGAAAAGACAACCTATACCGTCGTCCCTGGCGACACACTGTATGCAATTGCAAGGAATTTTAACACGACCGTAACTGCAATCCAATCAGCAAACAATTTAACAACAACAAACCTGGTGGTCGGCCAGACACTTATCATTCCAGCAACACAGCAAACGTCGACCCAACCAACGCCACCTGCTGACACAGTTGCACCGGTTATTCCGACTCTTGCACCAATCCAAACGGTTACAACAGCGAATCAAACCGGCCTACCTGTAAAAGGGACAACCGAACCGAATGCACTTGTGACGTTAACATTATCGGACACTACCAATACGCCACTCTCCATACAAGTGAAGGCAAACGAAAGCGGGGCATTCCAGGCAACCATTGACGCTTCAAAGCTTAACGATGGAACATTAACGTTAAAAGCAACAGCAACCGATCAAGCAGGAAACAAGAGTAACGAGAGCACAGCCACCTTAAAAAAAGACACAAAAACAGATGCGCCGACCATCATCAATACAAAGGTGATCAACAAAGAATCTACTCTTGCTTACCCGATAAAAGGAACCGCCGAACCTGGGTCTAGAGTTCAATTCACTTTTTCAGATGGAGTCAGCACTCCGGTTACTACAGAGGCAATTGCGAATGAAAGAGGAGAGTTCAGTACATTTGTTAACCTACAAGCACTTCGGGACGGTACTATTTCGGTTACCACAAAAGCTACGGATCCTTTTGGAAATGAGAGTGGAATAACAAAGCTGTCTCTAACGAAAGACACAACAATTGCAACTCCGGCACTAGTAGAACAACAAGTAATTACTAGTCAAACTGCGGCTGCATACCCGGTTACGGGATCTGCTGAACCTGGTGCAACTATCACAATCAGGGCTACTGACGGAGTGAACCCGGCGATTGAAAAAACAATACCAACTGACAACACTGGTGCATTCCGTACAAACATTGACATCACGGGCCTAAACGACGGTTCGATTACAATAACCGCAATTAGTACAGACATTGCAAAAAATAGTTCAGACCCTTTTACAGCAACCATCATTAAAGACACATTTGCAGCGGAACCTGTTTTCAATCCAATACAGGAAGTGACAAATAAGAACGCAAGCAATTATACAATGGTGGGAATCGCTGATCCGAATTCAACGGTTCAGCTAGTACTATCAGATGGCGTGAATCCTGAGGTGACGGTTGGAGCAGTAGCGAATGAAGCTGGAGAATTCCGCTCAACTATCGACTTGAGAACTTTAAATGATGGCGAGATTAAAATCACCGCCAATGCCATTGACCAATATGGAAACAGAAGCACAACCGAGGAAACAACGATTATAAAAGAAACTACGTTGGCACCACCTGTTATAAGTAATAGCGAAATCATAAATAGTCAGAGCGCTGCACAGTACAGCATTTTTGGTAACGCGCAACCAGGAACAACGGTGGATATAACGATATCTGATGGAGTGAATCCAGATATTATTACATCTACAACCACGAATGAAAACGGTGAATACCATGTAAATGTGGATGTGAGTCCGCTCATTGATACAACATTAACGATATCGGCGTTTCAAACGAGTGCTGCTGGCATCTCGAGTCAAGAAGCAACAATCTCTGTTGAAAAAGATACAGAAAGCCCAACTGCACCCATTTTTCATAATGACGATTTTATCAACCAAAGCAATCAAACGGCTTACAATCTCATTGGAAAAGCAGAAAATAACACAGAAGTGCAGGTTCGTATTTTTAACCCGGATGGACAAGAGCTCAAAGCCACTGGTACAGCTGATGAAAATGGAGAGTACAGTATTCCAGTTGATCTATCATCTTTTGCAGATGGAGACATTTCTTTTGAATTCACTCAGATTGATCAGGCTGGAAACGTGAGCCCGTCGGTTACAAAAACATTGATAAAAGATACCGTTGGACCAACAACTGTGAACCTTGAAACAAAGATTCCAATCTATAACGGCAATGTATTCACATATCCACTTAAGGGTACAACCGAGCCTCATACTAGATTAGAAATAGTAGTTAGTGACGGTGTCCGAACAGTAACGAAAACAATGGAAACCGATGAAAAAGGAAGCTTTGAAGAAATCCTTGATTTTAGCACATTAAATGACGGTGAGCTTACCGTGTCATTCCGGGCAACAGATAACGCAGGAAATGTCGGTGAACCAGCGGGACTCACTATTGAAAAGGATACAAAAGCACCAGCCGGAGTTGTTACAACTGCACCGCAATTCGTGAATACTTTGAATCAAAGCAACTATGTCATTACCGGGTCAAGCGTGGAAGAAGGAGCAACCGTTGAAATGGTTATTACCGATGGTACGAAAACCATTACGCAAACAACTCAAGTAGTAAATGGTGCGTTCACCGGAGCATTTGACCTCTCGGGACTTGCGGACGGAACACTTTCCTTTGAAGCAAGACAAATTGATCGAGCGGGCAACCGAAGTATTGCACAGGCTTCTACGATTGAAAAAGATACTGTAGTCGAAAATGCAGTTGCCACAAAAAACGGGTTCAGGTATGAAAACCTGCAGTATATCTATACGGTGATTGGAACTGCGGAGGCAAATGCTCAAATTGAAGTTACCCTCAATGACCCTGCTGAAAATGTACTGGTAACTCGAATCGCTAAGGCAAATGAGTTTGGCTTTTATTCGGTGGACGTGTTTGTTGATCGAGTATCAAACGTCGACTCGGCATCTGTAAGACAAACCGACCGTGCAGGAAATACAAGTGAATTGACTAGTGTCAGCTTGAGTACTTATACGGTAACAGCCGGCGACTCCCTATACGCAATTGCAAAACGCTATAACACAACAGTCGATTCGTTAATGACACTTAATAATCTTTCGTCCGATGTTATTCAGGCCAACCAGACACTACGGTTACCTATAACAGCAAGTGAAGTGGTCAATCTAGGTTATATGTACTTTGGAAATACAAAGGAATACGTCAATACAGTGAGTGGAACGGGCCACGCCGTCAACATCGTGTCACCAAGTTATTTTGATATTAATGCAGACGGAACGTTAAAACTCACCTATCAAGTTGACCGGAATTTTATCGAATCGATGCACCGACAAGGAATTAGAGTCGTTCCATTTTTAAGCAACCACTGGAATCGTGAAGTAGGACGTGCCATGCTTCAAAATAAAGAGCTCGCTGCACAACAGATTGCAGACGCAATTGCTCGCTACAATCTGGATGGGGTAAACGTTGATATTGAAAATGTCACTGATGCCGACCGTGAAAACTATACAGAATTTGTACGGTTGCTCCGGACATTAATCCCGTCTACTAAAGAAGTGTCAGTTGCGGTCGCAGCAAACCCGAACGGCTGGGATGCAGGATGGCATGGTTCGTATGACTACACAGAGCTTGCCAAATACGCAGACTATCTAATGATTATGGCTTATGATGAAAGTTACCAAGGAGGCGACCCGGGCTCAGTTGCGAGCCATTCTTGGGTTGAAAAATCAGTTCAATATGCGCTTGCTCAAAACGTAGCGCCCGATAAAGTTGTGCTTGGTATCGCTCACTTTGGACGCTATTGGATAGAAGGGCAAAGCTATGGTGGATTTGGAATCTCGAATTCGCAGGTAGAAACACTTATCCACAGATATAATGGAACCGTTGTTTTTGATGAAATTAGTAAGACACCAAAAGCATCAATTACGATTAAGGCAGGCGACCCTGTCACTTATGTTGGAGGACAAGCGCTGGCACCTGGCACGTACACGATTTGGTTTGAAAATGAAGAATCAATCCGTCATAAGCTGGAGCTTGTGAGTAAATACAATATCCGGGGAGTTGGAAACTGGAGCCTCGGACAGGAAAATAAGAATGTCTGGAGCAGTTATACAACTACGCTGCCGAACACGGTTCCGGTGGTATCACCTGTGTACACTGCTCCGGAGTACAAAACCTATACAGTTGTAGCTGGGGATAGTCTGTGGGCAATTGCAAATAGGAATAACACAACAGTTGATTCTGTGAAAAAAGTGAACGGGTTAACGTCGGAATCGCTATATGTGGGGCAGGTTTTAAGGTTACCTGTGGATAACTTGGTGAGTGGTGATGTGAAGGTAACTACTACTGAAACAGGCGGTCAGACTGGTAATGCGACGCCGACCACTGAAACGACCCCAACTACCGGCGCCACTGCACCAACCTACACAACAAGTTACACAGTTGTTGCTGGCGATTCACTCTCAGCAATCGCCCAGCGAAATAACACAACTGTAACAGCAATCAAAACAGCAAACAATCTAACAACGGATACAATCTATGTTGGCCAAGTTTTAAAAATACCTACGAACGTTGTGACGTATACAGTTGTAGCGGGTGATAGCTTGTGGGGCATTGCGTCTCGTTACAATACAACAGTTACAAGCATTAAAACAGCAAATAACCTGACAAGCGATGCGCTCTCTATTGGGCAGACGTTGAAAATACCGGTTTCGTAGGGGGATCCCGGGTGCAGTTTGTACCCGGGGTTTTAAAATTCTTTCCTATCTGCATAAGTGCAACTATGGCTCTGCTGTCGCCTGGAGGCTAGGCAATCGCCGAGTTTTCTAAAAAAGTGCTAAAAACCGTAAATCCCATTTAAAAACCGTAAATCCAAATTAAAAATCGTAAATCTCGATTAAAAACCGTAAATCCGAAATAAAAACCATAAATGCAAATTAAAAACCATAAATCCAAATTGCCAGCAATAATCTTCCCACTAAATCTCTCAAACTACCACTTATGACTCAAAATTAATGCCGGAATCCACAACAACCAACTAAAATCCAACTAAACCACCCACGTTTTTTACCGTAAACCGTCCCAGATCAAACAAACCGCAACCCACTCCAGGTAAATCAGACTCAATCGATACAACTGAACCAAACGAACCAGCAACGAAAAAAGCCTTTTATACCACTGATGTTCTCGGGATGTTATATGTATGTGGTCACTTGTATATTTATAAAGGAAAATAAATAGAAATGTCGAAAGCATGTAAGGAACTATTCTTTTAGTAGGAAGTGGAACGATTGAATCTTAAAAAAATTAAAAACACCTCAAGCAATTTTTTGCTGTCACTCCCTTATCGAGTCAAGTTAATGCTTGTTTTTTCGCTTTTGACGTTAATTACTGCTGCTATATTGGGCTCGATTACGTATTATCAATTTGCAAAGTCAAGTCAAGAACGAACAGAGGAATACCAAATCCAGTTGGCGAGTCAGATAAACCAGAATATTAATCGTTACTTAAAGGAGATGCAAATCATTTCGTTATCTCCGTTATACGATCAACAAGTATTAGATATATTAGAGAATCATCTGACTCCAAGTGAACATACCTCATTTCCACCTGCATCTGAAAGATTACCGATGTGGAGATATATTTCAAGCTTGATTCATATGCGGACTGAAATAAAAGGAATTCATATAATGGCGAATGACGGTACTATTTTTAGCAACCTGGATTCGAATACAGTTATGTTAAAAGTGTTTGAGAGGAACAATGAGTGGATTCAAAATATTGAGAAGGCTGATGGAGAGTGGATTCTACTGCCATTACATCAACCTAATTACTATTTAAAGAAAGAAACGGTAGTTTTTTCAGTGGCAAGACTTATTCGAGATCCTTCTACATATGATCCCTTAGGCATTATAAAAATCGATTTAAAACAAGAGTTGATTGAAGACATTGTAAGTAGTACCAATAGTAAGAGCAAGATTTTTATAGTTGACAAAAACAATGAATTTATTTATCCAAATAATAAAGAAAAAATCATAGAAGAACGTTTTATAAAGGAAATAGATGATAGTAGTAATTTTACAAACATCGAAATAGATGGAACCGATTATTTGATGGTTTTCAACGAATCTGATTATTCAGGTGTAAAAACGATAATGCTAACGCCACATAAAACGGTCTTCAGTGAAGTGAATCACTTGAGAAAGGTAATACTGGTTGTGGTTTTACTGGGGATAGTCGTTTCATTCGTGTTAGGAATATTCCTGTCCAAACCACTTGTTGGTTCAATACTTTCATTACGAAAGGCAATGGATAATGTTCAGAAAGGGAACTTTAAACAAAGAGTAGACATCATCTCGAATGATGAAATCGGCCAACTAGGTAAGGGATTTAATCATATGATTAGTGAGATAGATCGGCTTGTTTCAGAGGTATATAAGACAAGCTTACGTCAGAAAGAGGCTGAGGTAAGGGCTTTACAAAGCCAAATGAATCCACACTTTTTGTACAATACATTGGAATCGATCAATATGTTGGCAATTACAAAAGGTAATTTTGAAGTGTCAGACATGGTATCGTCTCTTGGAAAGCTTCTAAGGTATACGATCGACAATACGTCTAAAATTGTCACGTTGAAAGAAGAATTAGATTTTATAGATTCATATATTGCGATTCAAAAAGTGAGGCTGGGAGAAAAGCTGCAATACTATGTGGAGGTGGACCAATCACTTTATCATGTATTACTTCCAAAATTAATGCTGCAGCCATTAGTTGAAAATGCGATTATTCATGGAATCAAGGGTAGAGGCGGCTCTATTTGGATTAACGTGTATTTAGAAAAAGAAACAGTGATTATCAAGATAATGGATAATGGACAAGGCATTTCTGAAGAAGAGCTAAAAAAACTTAGGAGAATCATAGATAGCTACGAAAGTAGTTCCTCGCAAGAACATAATGGCATTGCATTATCAAATGTTCACGAAAGAATTCAGTTGTTATATGGACTGCAGTATGGATTAGAGATTAGTGGAGAAGGACAAGGTGGTTTTACAGTTACCTTAACAATTCCGATTCGTAAGGAGGAGATGAACAGTGAAGGAAATATTGGTGGTTGAGGATGAAGGGATTATTAGGGAAGGTCTAAGGGTTTTACTAGAAAAAGTGATTGGCGGTTATACAGTCACAGAGGCTAAAAGTGGAGAAGAAGGGCTTTTAGTCTTTCAGCAAAAATTGCCGCATTTAGTTATCACGGATATTCGAATGGGAGGGATGGATGGCTTAACCTTTATTTCGAAGGTTAGGCAGATTTCACAGGAAGTACCCATTCTCATATTGAGTGGTCATAGTGACTTTGAATATGCTCGGACGGCAATGCGCCATGGAATTACAGATTATCTGTTAAAGCCAATCAACCGTGTAGAACTCTCTGAAACTCTTTCAAAAATATTTAAAGACACAAATGAACCAGTATCAGATACTTCCACTAATTTTAAAAGAATCATTCAATATATTGATGACCATCTTAGCCAGGAGATCACGTTAAAACATATTGCAGATTATGTTTTTTTAAACCCTCAATATGTAGGGCAGTTAATTAAAGCAGAGCTTAACCAAACATTTACGGAATACATCACAGAAGCAAGAATAAAACGTGCAAAAAAGCTGCTAAAGGAAACAAATTTAAAAGTGTACGAGGTTGCACAATTAGCAGGCTATAAAAGTCCAAAGCACTTTATGACCATCTTTAAGCAAGAGGTTGGAGTGACACCTGTCCAGTATCGTAAATATTCATAAAATTAAAAATCTACGATATGCGAACTTTTTCTATGATTGAGAGGATATTTTTATATAGGCGCGTCTCCTAAAATAAAGAGCAAAGGGAGGGATTACAAATAATGAAAAAGCTAGGAATTATTTTCTTAACTCTATTTTTGATAGCGTTTTCAGTTGCGTGCAGTAATGATGCTGGTACGGAAAAATCTGAAGATGGCGGCAAAAAGACAGATGAAGAAGTAGAGTTAACCTTTATGATGTGGGGAAGCGAAGCCCACCAGGAAGTGTATAACGAGTTAATCAAAAAGTTTAATGAAAAACATCCGAATATTAAAGTGAAAATGGAAAGTGTACCATTCCCAGACTACCAGCAGAAGATTACTGTATTAGCTGCAGGTAGAGAATTGCCTGATGTGGGATGGGTTGCGGAACGTATGGTTCCACAATTTATGGAGAATGACCTGTTAGATGATGTAACTTCTTTTAAAGATGATGCAGAGTATAACATGGATGACTTTTTCCCATCAACTCTTGAATTATTTGAGAAGGATGACAAATTATTAGGAATTCCATTCTCGACACCTCCAATGGTTATGTTCTATAACAAAGACTTATTTGCAAATGCTGGTGAAAAAACGCCAAATGAACATGTAGAAGCAGGAACATGGACATGGGAACAATTTGAAAAATCAGCAGAAGCAATTTCTTCAGATGGAGTATACGGTGCAAACTTCTTCCGCGACTGGAATACATGGATTGCATTATTGTCACATACGTGGGCAAACGGTGGAGACCTGTTTAATAAAGACCAAACCGACTTCACTTGGAACAGCAAGCAAGGTGTAGAAACTTTATCAATGCTGCAACGCATGATGTTTAAAGCTGGTTCACATCCAAAAGCAGGTGAACAAGTAAGCTTTGATTCAGGAAAAATTGGTATGTTCTTTGATGTGTATAGCTATGTATCTGCTGCACGTGCAGTAACTGATTTTGAGTGGGATATCGCGCCACTTCCAGAAGGACCAGAAGGTAGATTCCCAATGCTAGGTCAAGCTGGATACGGTTTATTCAAAGGATCTAAGCACCCGGAGGAAGCGAAAGAGCTTCTTAAATTCTTTACAAGTCAAGAGGGTATCACAGCAACATCTACGTTCTTTGTACCTCCACGCGAATCTGTACTTAGCTCTGACGAGTTTGTAAATCAACCAAATAACCCGCCTGTTGAAAGTATTCAACGAGCAGTTATTGATGAAATGGATAATGCAAGACTTCAAGCAGGACATATGGAGTGGCAAAAAATTGACAATGCAATACAGTTTGGTTTTGATGAACTCTTTGGGCAGTTAAAAGAACCTGAAGACATTCTAAAAGGCATGGAAGAAAAGATCGATCCATTGCTTAAATAAGCGTAACGCCTGCGGTTAACCTGTTATGGGATTAACCGCTTACCTTTTACTAGGGGTGAAATAAATGACTACATCATTGCAACAGATACTGGAAGAGAAAAAGCTGACGTTAGTTGTGAGTTTACCAGAAAACCGGGTGGACTTAGCCCGTGCAGCAATTGAAGCAGGTGCAGATGCAATTAAAATGCATGTAAATGTAGAGCATCGTGCTTCAGGAAACCATTTTTCCTCAGTTGAGGACTATATTGACGTTTTTCGAACAATTAAAAATGAATTTTCTGGACCGCTTGGAATTGTACCCGGTGGTTCATTTGAAGATATAACTCGCAGTGAGATGGATAAAATCACTCAGCTGGGCTTTTCCTTTTATTCTATATACGCACATCATAAACCGGGTTGGATGCTTGGATTAAACGGGATTGAAAAGACATTTGCAATAAACAGCGAGTATGATGTAAGCCGAATTGGAAATGTAAAGCACTTTGGAATTTCCGCGTTAGAAGCTTCTATTATACCCGGGGATGAGTATGGAAATCCTCTTACATTTAAAGATGTGTTAGCGTATCAATCCTTAGTCAAAAACACAGATGTTCCAATACTAGTTCCTTCACAAAGAAAGTTGACTCCTACTGATATACCAGTTTTATATCAAGCGGGTGTAAAAGCAGTGATGCTTGGCGCCGTTGTAGTCGGTCATACGGAGGACAGTATTCGTGGGGCAGTATCATCATTCCGAAATGCAATCGATGCTTTATAAGGAGGTAAATCAGTTGGAATCAAATATGCAAGTTGAAAAAGCAATACCTCCTAAACCGGTTAATAGGCGTAAGAAATTCGTAGGAAGCGAAGCATTTTACGGGTACTTATTTGTAAGTCCGATGGTAGTAGGATTTTTGCTTGTCATGCTGTTTCCGTTAGTGTATTCAATTTATATTAGTTTCACAGACTGGCAGCTATTAGGAGATCCGAATTTTATTGGAACAGAAAACTACGAAAGAATGGTAAATGACCCTGAATTTTGGGTTGTATTAAAAAACACCCTCATTTTTTCAGCGGGGTTAGTTCCTATCAATATAGTACTAGCGTTATTTTTAGCGCTTTTATTACAACGTAATCTACCAGGTATCGGTCTTTTCCGTACAGCCATTTTCATTCCTGTTATGACTTCAATTGTTGTATGGTCAATTATTTGGAAATACATGTTTGGAACGGAAGAAGGATTTATTAACCAGGCACTAGGATTCTTCGGAATTGATGGACCAGCCTGGTTGTATGATCCTAATTTATCAATGGGTGCAGTAATTGTTGTTAGTGCTTTAAAAAATGTAGGCTTAAACATGGTGCTGTTCTTGGCAGCGCTGCAACAGGTGGATAAAAATCTATATGAAGCTTCGTTATTAGATGGTGCAAACAAGTTTAAGCAATTTAGGCATATTACACTTCCGATGATTACGCCAACAGTCTTTTTAACATTAATTTTAACCATTATCGGTTCAATGAAGGTATTTGGCCAGATTTATGTGATGACCGGTGGAGGACCAGGAAACCATACAAAGGTGCTAGTTTACTATATTTGGGAAAGTGCCTTTAAACTTTATGAGTTCGGCTATGCATCAGCCATTGCGCTCGTACTATTCCTAATCATTATGATATTTACCCTCATACAGTGGATTGGTAGAAGAAGGTGGGTATTCCATGAGCAATAAAAAGAAGAACGGAATTATATCAAAGGTTTTATTTTACGGCGTGCTTTCATTAGTTTCTCTTGTGATGATCATTCCGCTTTTGTGGATGATTAATACCTCTTTTAAGGATTCAACCAAGGTTTTCATTTTTCAATTGATTCCAGATCCTTTTAGATGGGAGAACTATTTAAAAGTACTAGACTCCACGCCATTCCATCTGTTTTATTTTAATAGCTTATATATTGCTATTTTAGTAACAGCTGGAACGATATTTTTTGGATCGTTAGCGGGCTATGCGTTTGCGAAGCTTTCTTTTAAGGGAAGCTCCTTCTTATTCCTTTGTTTATTAAGCACGATGATGATTCCAGTCGAAGTGATAACCATCCCACTCTTTTTGTTTATGAGAGACCTGGGCTTAATTAATACTCATGTACCATTAATTGCGATTCCTATTTTAGGACCAGCGGGGGTATTTGGAGTGTTTGTGATGAGGCAGTTCTTTCTACTAGTTCCTAAGGAATTGGAGGAAGCTGCTAAATTAGATGGTTGTTCATACTTCAGAATTTATTGGAACATCATGCTTCCATTAGCAAAGCCGGCAATTGCTACACTTACTATTTTTACATTCCTAACAAGCTGGAATGAATTTTATGAACCACTTATTTATATCAATTCAAAAGAATTAATGACCTTGCCGTTAGCCTTGGCTTTGTTCACTGATGAAGTAGGAACAAAATGGGAGCTATTAATGAGTGCTTCCGTAATGGCAACCGTTCCATTACTAATTGTCTTCTTCTTTGCACAAAAACAGTTTATTGAAGGTGTTGCAATGACTGGAGGAAAGTAATTGTTAAAATTGCCTATTTGAAAACAGCAAACAACATAAAAGTTGATCTGTCTAAAATAGGCTTTTAGTATTTTAAAAAAGGATGTGTCTATTTTGAATAGAGAACTAGATTATGATGTTGTTGTAGCAGGAGGCGGACCTGCTGGTATAAATGCAGCAATTGCAGCTGGTAGATTAGGAGCAAAAACACTTCTTGTCGAGAGGTATGGATTTTTAGGCGGGATGTCAACAGTGGCACTTGTATACCCATGGATGACCTTCCATACATCATCAGGAAAACAGGTAATCAAAGGAATTGCTCAAGAAATCATTGATCGATTAATGGAACAAGGGGGATCACCCGGACATTTACGGGATACTGTAGGATTTACAAATACATTAACACCATATCATCCGGAAAAATATAAGCTCCTTGCCTTAGAAATGTTGGAAGAAGCCGGAGTAGAAGTGCTTGTACATAGCTTTGTAGATAAGGTTGAAGTAGAAGACAACGTAATTCAATCGATTAACCTAACAACTAAATCTGGCCCAATTACAGTAGCGGCCAAACGATTTGTTGATACAACCGGGGATGCAGACATTGCCTATTTATCAGGAGCGCCATGCCTAAAAGGAAGGGACACCGATAACAAAACACAGCCGATGACAATGAAGTTTCGCATGAGAGGCGTTGATCTTTCAAAAGTAAAAGAAGCAATGAAAGCAAATCCTAGTAATTTTTATAAAAAAACACCGATTGATGAATTGGATGAAATACCTCTAACAGGAGTACAAGGGTTTTATAAAGAATGGAACGAGTCAGGTGTACCTATAAACCGGGATCAAGTGTTGTTTTTTGCCGGTCCAGAAGAAGATGAAGTACTTGTAAACTGTACACGAGTACAGGGGCTGGATGGTACAAATGTGTTTGATTTATCGGAAGGTGAAAAAGAAGGACGAAAACAAGTTCTAATGATGGCTGAATTTTTACAAAAGAAAATTCCTGGATTTGAAAAAGCTTCAATATCAGCTGTCGGAACACAAATTGGTATCCGCGAAACCCGCCGAATCGATGGGCAATATGCTCTTACAATCGATGATGTAGTGGTTGGAAAGAAGTTTGAGGATACTATTGCTCTTAGTGGCTACCCAATTGACATACATGACCCAACTGGCAGAGGCGTTCAAGCAAACGACATCGAAGGAGACGGCAGTTATGGAATTCCATACAGAAGTCTAGTGCCGAAAAAAATTGAAAATCTACTAGTAGCAGGGAGGTGTATTTCAACTACACACGAGGCACTTGCTACAACAAGACTAACTCCTAGCGCAATGGCAACTGGGCAAGCCGCTGGAACCGCTGCCGCGCTATCCATTAAAGAAAACGTTACACCAAAAGACCTTGATATTACCAAACTAAAAGCTGTTTTAGTAGAAAACGGGGTAGTTTTATAAAGTAATAATCTAAGGAGGAAACGAATGAAACGTTGGAGAAAAGTAATTTCTGTTTGTCTTGCTGTCCTTTTGTTATTTAGCTTTACAGGAACAATTAGTGCAAAAGAGAAAAAGGAACCTCTCGCTACCGTTCTAATGGTTCCATTAGATGACCGACCTGCAAATTTATATTTTCCTAAGCAGGTAGGGCTATCTGCTGGAATTGAAGTAGTTTCTCCACCTCAAGAGATGATAGGAAAGTTTACAACTCCGGGGAATGGTGAAGAAATTAGTAAATGGCTTTTAGAAAATGGCAAAGATGCGGATGGATTTGTTATTTCAACAAGTATGCTTGCGTATGGGGGACTTGTTGCTTCCCGCACAGGTACAAAATCGTTAGAGGATGCAACAGCTGATATCCAAGTGATTAAACAATTAAAAGAGTTGTTTCCGAATAAGCCTGTGTACGTATATGATACGATTCAACGGTTAGCGGTAACGGCAATCAGTGATGAGTATTTAAAGTATTATAATCAAATTAGTGAATGGGCAATTCTATATGATAAAGTTGTGAATCTCGGAATGCCGGGTAGAGAGAGACTGGACGAATTAGAGTCTATTATTCCAGAAGCTGTTCTTGAAGATTATAAAAAGGCAAGAGCGAGAAATCACACAGTTAATAATATGATGATTGATTGGGTGAACGAAGGCTATGTTGACTACTTAATTTTGGCTCAAGATGATGCAGCGCCATATGGTCTACATAGAGCAGAACGTGAACTTTTACTTGAGAAAGTTAATGAACTTAATGTAGAAGATCAGGTTGCTGTTTTCCCTGGTGCAGATGAAGTGGATGCTGTGTTAGTATCTAGATTTGTGAATCATTTCTTTAATACTTCGCCTGCGTTTTATGTAGAGTATGGCGGCATCCACGGGGAAGATTGGATTGCTCCATTTGAAGATACGACGTTTGATTATAATGTTCAGAAGCATATTGTAGCAGCGGGCGGAACGGTTGTTGAGGATGAGAGTGAAGCGGATATTCATCTACTGTTAAATACTCCATCGGGCGCAGACTCAACAAGGGAAGCAGATATTGCAGGGCTTGTTTCTCGTACTGGTGAGTTAATTGATGAAGGAAAACAAGTTGCAATTGGCGACGTTTTGATTGTTAACAAAGCGGAAGAAGCCTTTGTTACGAGCCTTGCGGAGAATGTAGATTTAACAAAGATTCTATCATATAGCGGCTGGAACACAGCTGGTAATGCATTGGGTATCACAGTTGGTCACGCAGCATCACGATATGCATTTTTACAACAAACGAATGGGTTCGGTGTGCCACTATATGAACAAACAGCACAGGCACATTACGAGTTTTTGCTGCACCGATTTGCAAAGGATCAGGGCTATAAAAATGTAGTTCATCCAGCTGCAAGGACTTATATTGGTCAAATAGGTGCCAGTGAGTGGGACCTAGGAGATAAATATGACCTGGTGAATGACTTTGTAAAAGAAAACCTCACTGTTGAAACAGAAAAGTGGTACCAGTATTTTGACGGTAAAAAAGTATACATTGGTTCAAGAGGTAATAAAGACTTTTATAAGACAATAACTGATTTGGAAAGTGTCCATGTGAAATTGCCTTGGCCGCGTATTTTTGAAGCAGAGTTGGAACCGGAGTTGAAACTTAAGTAATGTAGGGAGAAGGCAGAGTTGATCTGTCTTCTTTTTTGTGTGGGATGAGTTGGTTCATGTTTTGGGTGGTAGTGCACTCAGGATTTATCTTAAAAAATGCTAAAAACCGTAAATCTCATTTAATAACCGTAAATTCAGATTAAAAACCGTATTTCCCTGCTAAAAACCGTATTTCCGAAATAAAAACCGTAAATGCCAATTAAAAATCGTAATCCCGTCTTGAAGACTCTCGTACTATAAAAATTGACCTAATACCTGTATGTAATGAGACAAATTTGCAGTTAAACTAGTCATTTTTCACCTTTAATCAAATTTTAACTACCATTTTTAGGGGATCTCACTGTGGCAGTAACGGTGTCTGAGCTAACTTGCATATGTGCGAATTTCACACTCTGATAGCAAGTTTTGTAGGTAATCTCGGGTACTGCATACTCAGGATTTTACTCGAAAAATGCTAAAAACCGTAAATCTCATTTAAAAACCGTAAATTCAGATTAAAAACCGTAAATTCCTGCTAAAAACCGTATTTCCGAAATAAAAACCGTAATTGCCAATTAAAAATCGTAATCCCGTCTTGAAGACTCTTGTACTATAAAAATTGACCTAATACCTGTTTGTAATGAGACAAATTTGCAGTAAAACTAGTCATTTTTCATCTTTAATCAAATTTTACCTACCATTTTTAGGGGATCTCACTGTGGCAGTAACGGTGTCTGAGCTAACTTGCATATGTGCGAATTTCACACTCTGATAGCAAGTTTTGTAGGTAATCTCGGGTACTGCATACTCAGGATTTTACTCGAAAAATGCTAAAAACCGTAAATCTCATTTAAAAACCGTAAATCCAGATTAAAAACCGTAAATCCCTGCTAAAAACCGTATTTCCGAAATAAAAACCGTAATTGCCAATTAAAAATCGTAAGCCCGTCTTGAAGACTCTTTTACTATAAAAATTGACCTAATACCTGTTTGTAATGAGACAAATTTGCAGTAAAACTAGTTATTTTTCACCTTTAATCAAATTTTAACTACCATTTTTAGGGGATCTCACTGTGGCAGTAACGGTGTCTGAGCTAACCTGCATATGTGCGAATTTCACACTCTGATAGCAAGTTTTGTAGCTAATTTCGTGTACTTCATACTCAGGATTTTACTCGAAAAATGCTAAAAACCGTAAATCTCATTTAAAAACCGTAAATTCAGATTAAAAACCGTAAATCCCTGCTAAAAACCGTATTTCCGAAATAAAAACCGTAAATGAAAATTAAAAACCATAAATCTAATTTGCCATCGATAATTCCTCTGATAAATCTCTCAAACTATCATTTTGAACTCGAATCTGCTTAATTTTTACCACTATAAATTAAAATAAGTCCTACAATTAGTTAAAACACAACAAATCCACCCCAGTTTTCCACCTCAATCACTTGTCCCCCGCCAAAAAACATCCAAAACCTACTACCAAAGCACTAATCCTTCCGAAAAATGCATACAAACTATTTCGTTAAACAAAATAACAAACTGTAGGAGGGAGAATGATGGCCAATTTTTTCAAAAAGGAACACTCCTTGCCTGAAAGTCCGGCACTGCAAGACAAAAAGAAAATTACAGACAACCTCGACCAAACAATCTCGGAGTTTCAAGATGTTTTTCAAAAAAACATGGATTACTCAACGAGAAAGTTTCATCTGTTTGGTGATACAACTGCTGTTGCAATTTACATAAGTAGTTTGGTGGATCAGGAGAAAATTGATCGTGATATCATAAAACTGCTGCAAGAAAAGGAACGCCCAACGACAACAACCGAAAATCGTCTGTTTACAGATATGCTTTTAGAAGACATTCTGTATCACTGTTCAGGGGAAGCTGAATCTGAGCTTTCTAGCTTGTTCACTGGGTTACTTCGAGGGAAAACAGTAATCCTTTTTGAAAAATCAGATCAAGCATTACTACTTGATACATATAAGCCAGAAAAACGAGGGATTGCCCAACCCGAAACGGAGCGCGTGGTACGTGGACCACGGGATGGGTTCATTGAACAGATTGTAACGAATGTGTCCCTGCTGCGGTACCGTCTTCCGATACCAGAGTTTCGAGTGGAGCAGTTTGAGGTGGGCGAGCGAACAAAAACGAGGGTTGGGGTTTGCTATATTGATGGAATTGTAAACCCGGATTTATTAAACGAAGTGAAGAAACGCATCGATAAAATTAAAATTGACCGTATTTTAGATGCGGGTTACATAGAGCAGCTGATTCAGGATAATCCGAGGTCACCGTTTCCGCAGGTGCAGAACACGGAACGTCCTGATAAAGCAGTTGGGAATTTAGTAGAAGGACGAGTTGTCCTTTTAATAGACGGTTCACCTTTTGCTTTAATTGTGCCTGCTGTTTTTAACCAGTTTTATCAGACGAGTGAGGATTACAATGAGAGGTTCATGATTACATCCTCGGTCCGTTTTATCCGGTACGTGTCACTCATTTTTTCGCTGACGTTTTCGTCGTTCTATGTGACGGTTTTATCGTATCATCCAGAACTAATTCCGGCGAAGTTCGTGGTTGCTGCTTCAAGTGGACGTTCTGGTGTACCATTTCCAGTGTTTGTTGAGGTTTTACTGATGGAGTTCGCGATGGAAATCCTTCGTGAAGCGACCGTCAGAATGCCACAGCAGGTTGGTGGTGCTTTATCCATCGTCGGAGTTCTAGTAATCGGACAAGCTGCGGTCATGGCTGGGTTTGTGAGCCCGATTACCGTTGTCATTATCGCATTGTCTACCATCGGTTCGTTTGTGACGCCATCCTATAATGCTGCCACAGCGTTTCGGCTACTGCGGTTTCCATTAATTATTCTGGCGGGAACGTTTGGGCTGCTTGGTCTCGCGTTTGGACTTATGCTAGTTATCAACCACATGCTTTCGCTTCGGTCGTTTGGTGTTCCTTATATGGCGCCTGTTGCACCGCTAAACCTAGAAGGTATCAAGGATTCATTTATTCGTGCACCTTTTCGTTGGATGAAAAATCGTCCAGCTCAAATAAAGCCGCTTGATGTAAAACGGGTAGATCCTGGTGAGAGAACGGTGCCAAAATCAAACCTTAAGGGTAAAAATGGAGGGGACACCAATGGACAAACATAGAGAGCGTATTACTCCTTGGCAGCTAACATTCATTATTATAAGCTCGATCCTAGGTGTCTCAATGCTAGCTTTTCCAAGGTTCGTTGTAAAAGGAGCGGGCCTTGGTGCACCATTGGCCAGCTTGTTCGGGATATCTGTTGCGTTCATTGGTCTACTTGCAATTGTCTTGTTAGGGAAACGATTTCCGAAACATACACTTGTGAAATACAACGAAATTATTTTAGGAAAAGCAATTGGACGTATTTTTACAGGTGTCATCATTTTATTCTTTGTACTCATAATGGGCCTTGAAACGAGGCAGTTTGCAGAGGTAATCGCTGGTGGAATCCTTCCGAGTACGCCCATCCATATCGCAATTTTTATGATGATCTTTCTTTGTGCGACAACAAGTTTTCGAAACGTATCAACGTTTGCATACATCCACTTTTTTTACATGCCGCTGATTATTTTTCCGTTGTTACTTGTGATTCTTCCTATCTATAAAGACATTGAAGTCTATCATTTAACGCCAATTGTAGGTAACAACTTGGTTTGGAAGGAGTTTATTCAGGGTGGTCTTGTTGTTACACAGGCGATGCTCAGTTTCTTTATTATCACGATGGTGATTCCATATATGAAGGAACCGAAAAAATGTGTAAAAAGTGGAATGGTGGGGTTTATCATTGCCAGCCTGTTTGTCATGTTTATTGTCATTATGGTGGTGGGAGTGTTTGGTGAGGAAGAGGTACATCAAATGATTTGGCCAACCTTAATCCTTGGCCGAATGATCTCGATACCAGGTGATATTTTAGCAAGAGTGGATGCAATCCTCATTATTTCATGGATTTACGGAGTTTTTACAACACAGCTTTCATACTATTTTTTAATCGTAAGAGGGATTGGAGAATTATTTCGATATTATAACTATCGAGTGATTGCATTACTCGGTACGCCAGTTATATTCGTGATTGCACTATTACCACGAAATATCTATGAAATGTATGACTATATATTGGTTGCGACCTTTTTCGGTTTACCGTTAACAATCATTTATCCGGTTTTTCTATTGATACTTGCAAAGCTTCGAAAAAAAGGAGAGGTTTCTGCATGAAAAATGTTAGAAGTTTAGTCTGCATACTTGCGGCGACTTTCCTTTTATCAGGCTGTTGGGACCGATATGAGCTGGAGGAGAGAGCGAACGTTTTAGGGCTTGCAGTTGATCTTGCGGAAAATGAAAGTGAAAATGAGGTGACACATCAATCAGGAGAATTTCCGGATGAAGAAAAAAATCCATCGTATAAAGTGACTGCGCAAATTGCTCTTCCTGGTAAAATAAAACTTGGCCCTGAAGGTGGTGGCGGTGAGGGTTCCGAGAAAACAGCTTGGATCCTGGAAACCTACGGCCATACATTACGTGACGCAATGGCCAATCTTCAACAGCAGCTTGCAGAAAAACTTTACTTGGGTCATTTGCAAATCATTGTTTTGTCAGATGAAGTTGCAAAGACTGGTATTGGTGATATCAATGAATATCTCAGGCGTAACTATGAAGTAAGAAGAACTGCCTGGATGATAGTCAACAAAAAGGATGCAGCGAAAGTTTTAAGAGCAGCGCCTCCGCTTGAAACGGTGCCGGCATTGTATCTGTCGGATACTCTTGATAATGCAGTGAGATTCGGAAAACTCCCACGTGAATATTTGGGGAAGTTTTGGATTGATGTCTCGGATATGGGGGTTGATCCCGTTCTTCCTGGGGTCAAGGTTATCAACAATGACCGGATTTTGGTTGACGGACTTGCGTATTTTCGTGGGGAGAAAATGGTTGGTCTGACAAACCCGATGGAGATTGGCACGTTTATGGATATGAAGGAAAAAAGCTCCGGCGGATATCCGATCAGTCTGTCCCTGGATGACCATGATGGAGTCTTTATTGTTGAAACCCAAGAGAGAAAGTCGGATATCAAAGTTGATATTAAAGATGGAAAACCAACTGCCACGATTAAGGTGGAAGTTGACGCAAATATAGATGAAGCAATCGGCGCAACCTTGAATGGTCCACTCGTAGAAAAAATCGAAAAAAAGGCAAATGAAATTACAGAAGAAAATTGCATGAAATTATTAAAACAACTACAAGAGAAAGGCTCTGATGTACTTGGATTAGGTGCCCGCATCAGAGCGAAACACAGTGCCTACTGGAAAACCGAAGTGAAAACAGAGGACAAATGGGCTGAGGTGTTTAAGGATATGGAAATTAAGGTGAGTTTTGACTATACGATAAGAAGGACGGGGATGGATTGGGAGTAGGGAGTATTTTTATGGCCAGTGACTTTTGTTGCTGGCTTGGTGTTTTTATGAATTGCCTTACCAAAATTGCTAAAAACCGTAAATCTCAATTAAAAACCGTAAATCCTGATTAAAAACCATAAATCCCCGCTAAAAACCGTAAATCCGATATAAAAACCATAAATGAAAATTAAAAATCGTAAATGCTTTTATACCAGCTTAAATCCCCTGAATTACCGCAAAGCCACATGATATTTTTCCACCATGCATTAAAAAAGTTCTCGAATCGATCAAAAACAGACTCGTTTTCCACCTTTTATCACAAATCCCCCACAAAACCTAGCCACTAGCAACTCTTACCACTTCAAACAACATCAAATGAACCAGAAAAAGTATGATATGATAGAGTCAAAGAATTGAAAGCAGGGTGAGTACATTCCATGATGACAATTGGACGCAACGAGCTTTGTACGTGTGGCAGCGGAAAGAAGTATAAGAAGTGCTGTGGTAAAAACGATATTGTATCCATAAATCAGCTGCTTGAGAATGAACTGAATGAGATTCAAACGGATGTTTTCCAATTCTCTGTGGATATGTATACTGACGTAATCGAGGAGTATCTCCAACAATATGGAGATAGCTTCGAAGATCTTCCTGACGATGCATATGATCTTTTTGATTTTTTTGCTCGAGTTTGGGTGGTTACGTCCGTAGAATTTGAGGGCAAAACAATTTTGCAACAATACATTGATACGTTCTCTAAAAAACATAGCAGACCAAGAACGAGAGAGATTTTACAAAGTTGGAAAAAGGCAAGACCGTCTGCGTATACCATTACACAAATCGAAAACTCATATATAACCGTTCAAGATATTTTTACAAAAGCCGAGCACCGAGTTAGAATCTATGAAACTGAAACAGAGATCGATGTTGGATATTTCTTATTTGGCACGCTACTGCCTGCTGGTGCGAGTTCCATCTTCTTCACAACATTTCTTGAATTACCGACTAATGTTGCGGAAGGGATGTCGGGGTCACTACTTGAACTCTATCAGGCGAGCGGTGAAGCGAGTCCAGTAGACTTCATGTCGAAGCACTACATCAACGTGTTTACTGTCTTTATGTTTGGGAAGCCGGGAACCAGTACGGCAGACTTCATCTGGGACACGCCTCTACAAAAATTGGTATCGCTCGAGTTCGAGAACCGGATGCTTCGCTATGGGTATGATGAAGTGATCGTTGGAATGGGGATTACACTTTGGTCTCTCTACTGCCAACGCAAAAATCCAACCATTAAAAAGACAGAATTATACGCAGCTTCTTTGATAAGTTTAGTGGAGGATATTTATCCATATGGCGGCTATTCGACCTACAAAGAGCTGGCGGAAGAATTCGAAGTTTCAGCTACAAGTATCTCAACAAGACGTAAGGATTTTGAAGAAGTTCTAGCTGAAGAAATTCAACATTATACGAATCTCGTTAACGAACTAGATTTTGAGCTAGATGAGTATATGGATGAACTTTTAAATGAGGATGAGTAAAAAGCTTAGGTTCTTTGGAGCCTAAGCTTTTGTTTTGGGAAAATAGACCTATCATTTATAGTTCTTATGCCTTATTTTATCGGAAAATGAAGGAAATTGTCGGATGCTCGTATAATCTTTATGTGAAAGCTACTAAAAGGAGTGAAGTAGAATGAAAGGCTTCGTAAAGTTTTTATGTAGTGGATTGCTAGTTTTACTCGTGTTAATTGGTACGGGAAATGCGGTGTTTGCGCATGAAGGTGGAGAGAACGAAGAAGACTGTGGTTGTCCATTTATTTACCTTGATGGTGCAGAACGCAATAAACTTGTAGCGAATATTTTAAAATCAACAGATTTTCACAATTTGAAAAAAGCACAGGAAGCTGAAGGATATAGCTTTGCAGGTGCGGACCTTATTCAAGTGGTTAAGCCAAATACTGGTGAAGACTTTAGACTAGGCGCTGTTCCGTTTGTTAATGAAAAAGGGGAAATTAAGTATGCTGCCTTCTATAATAATAGCTTTGCAGGTTTTCCACCTGGACCTACTCCGTTTTAAATAAATTATGATGCAATACCCCCATTCTTTGGGGGTATTTTTGTTTTCTAGTATAAAAGTCACGAATTCTACAAAATTTTTCCTTTGCTAAATTTCTAGAATAGTGTAAAATGGATTTTAATTGGAAAAAATGATAATGGCAGGTAATTAAAATGAGTTCAGAACAACTATTAAATATAATGTTAGAGATTCAGAAAAAGGTAGAAGAAACGGCTTCTATTACAACAGAGGAAGTAATGCGCGACCTTGTTGGTAAACTAAAAGAATGTACAAGTATGTGATCTAGAGGAGATTCCTCTGGATTTTTTTGTGGATTAATAGTTAATCGCAGGAATATTAATTTTTTTCGGATTATATCCCATTATTGCCGGATTAACAAAATTATTGCCGAATTATGCGCAAGTTTTCCCGGAATATTGTAATTATTGCCGAATTCCGTCCAAGTTTTGTCGGATTAACAAACTAACATTAAGTTTACCTCCACAAAACCTTCCACATTCACCCAAAATATGAGAATATAGCCTTGTTATCTACTAAAAAGGAGGCATCACAATGGCGAAAGTTCGATTTGGTATTTTAAGTACGGCAAATATAGCGAGAAAGTCACTGATTCCGGCTATGAAGCGAGCTGAAAACGCAGAGGTTGTTGCGGTTGCGAGCGAAAGCGGGAAGGCCGAGGCGTTTGCTGCAGAATTAGATATTCCGAAATTCTACAACTCATATAAAGACTTACTAAATGACCCTGATATTGACGCGGTTTACATTCCACTGCCAAACCAATTACATAAAGAGTGGGCGATTGAAGCAGCGAAGGCTGGTAAGCATGTGCTGTGTGAAAAGCCTGCTGCATTAACTTCTCAAGAGGTTGAGGATATTGCCGAAGTATTCAATCAGCATAATGTGCTTTTCATGGAAGCTTTCATGTATCAGTTCCATCCGCAGCATGATCGCGTGAAAGAGATAATCGCTTCCGGCGAAATTGGAGACCTTAAACTAATCCGTTCAACATTTTCATTTGCACATGATGGTGATCCGACGAACATTCGCTTAAACCGTGAACTTGGTGGAGGCGCAATATATGATATTGGCTGTTACACCATTCATGCGAGCCGCCTTCTAGCTGGTGAAGAGCCTACCGATGTAAAAGCATCTGCAACCATGCACCCTGAATACGGTGTTGATATGACTGCTGCCGGTACGCTCACATTTCCAAGTGGAGTTCTAGCGAGCTTTGATTGCAGCTTCGAACAACAGTATAAAGCACAATACGAAGCGGTAGGCACAAACGGCTCTATTTTTGTAAAATATGCATTTCGCCCGGATATTGAGGATGGAAATGGTACTATCGAAGTTAGTACAACTTCTGAAAAAAGAGTCGAAACTGTTCAAGGAGATCAATACAAGCTTCAGGTTGAGCATTTTGCTGAAGCAGTGTTAACCGGAAAACAACTTAAATATTCTATTGAAGAAACAATCAAAAACATGCGTGTAATTGAGAGAGCACTTAAACAAGTGAGATGAACATAAACCATCTGTTATTCTCGGTGTCTGATCTCGAAACTTCGATAAAATTTTACCAGGAAGTTTTCGGTGCAAAGTTTCTTGTAAAAGGGAGAACCACCGCATACTTTGACCTGAATGGATTATGGCTAGCGTTAAATGAAGAACAGAACATACCAAGAAATGAAATTCATCAATCATATACACATATTGCTTTTACAATAGATGAAGCAGATTATGAAAAAATGCACCAAAAACTCGTAGCGCTGAACGTCACGATTTTACCCGGCCGCACCCGAGACGAAAAAGACAAACAATCAATCTACTTCACAGACCCAGACGGTCACAAATTTGAGTTCCACACCGGAACCCTTCAAGACCGCATTCAATACTACAAACAAGAAAAACACCATATGGAATTTTTCGAATAAAGTCAGCGTTATGCTGGCTTTTTTTCTTCCTCTTTTATGTATATCTATCAAATTCCTGGTAATACTAGATTACTAGAGAAGGTAGGAAAACTAGAGTAGGAGGGAAGAAGATGAGAGCAAATATAGAGTTACCAGAAGTTTTGCCAGCGAGTGCGGATGAGTTTTTAAAAATGCTGCTAGATTTGGTTGTGAAAAAGTAGTTCACAAATTTAGATAATTCCTTTGTCGTGTATTGTTGAATCCTGTAGTTGCCTGTATACTAGGAGTATAGTCTACTAGTTACATAGGAAAAGGCAAACTTTCCGAAAGGACAGGACGCAAAACCATAGGGTCTACAGTACAAAAGTACCATGACAGCCTGGTTACCAATAAATGATTGCATTCGTTGGCCATTCTATGTTGAGAATGGTCTTATTTTTTTATAAAAGCGTTATCAAACTGTGAAAGAGGTAAAAATACATGAAAAGTATCCGAATACGATTAATCGTGAGTTTTCTAGCTATTATTATTTTTTGCGTGGGACTAGCCGTCTTTAACTACTTCGCGGTTTCCACGATGAATGACCAGACTCAGGAAATGGTGTCTGAAGAGTTGCCGGTCCTTATCCAGCTTGAGAATCTAAAATACAATATTGCGCAGAGCGCTGGATTAACAAGAGGATACGTACTTTTTGGGGAAATTTCCTATAAAAATGATTTTGATGTTTACACGGTGAATTTTGATGTCATTAACAAAGAGTTAAGTGAACTGAAGATTAAAGAAATAGACACTCTGTTGAAAAATACAGCTGAATGGCGAGAAGCGATTAAATCGGGTGTCATTACTCCTTATGAGAGTGGCGATGACAAGTTAGCTAGACACAATCTCGGTACTTTTGTTCAACCTACGGCCAGAGGGTTAATGGAGTCGATTGAAAAGTTATCGAATGACCAACAAAGACACATAGTTTCAAGCGGGAACGCAGTTGTAAATTACGGTCAACAGATCAACCTTGCAGGAATTATTGTTGGGGCTGTGGTTATTATTCTCGGAATGGCAATTGCATTTTACACTTCTGAAGTAATTGCAAGACCAGTGAAAAAAATTGCAGCTAGAATGAATCAGATTGCAAAAGGTGAGCTCCCTGTTGAGCCAATCGCCACAAAGTCTAAGGACGAAATTGGCCAGCTTGTAAATTCAGTTAATGAGATGAATGAAAACTTACGTAGTATGATTGGACAAATGGCCGTGGTGTCAGATAATTTAACCGGTCAAAGTGAAGAATTTGCGCAATATGCTGATGAAGTGATGGCGGGAAGTCAGCAAATCGCAACAACCATGCATGAAATTTCAAATGGTGCTGAAGAACAAGCATCTTCGTCAACCGCACTAATCGAGCAAATGTCACACTTCTCACAAGAAATTATGCAGGTTGCCGTTAAAGGCGACGATATTAAAGACCAATCGCAAGGTATGTTACAAATGACAAACGATGGAAGCTCTTATATGGAAATGTCCATCCAACAAATGAACAAAATTAATGAGAAAATGAAGATCTCACACGAGAAGGTAGTGGGGCTTGATCAAAAAACAAATGAAATTACTCAGCTTGTAAAAGTAATTAAAGAAATTGCGGGGCAAACAAATCTACTTGCACTGAATGCAGCAATTGAAGCAGCCCGTGCTGGTGAACATGGTCGTGGCTTTGCAGTTGTAGCAGATGAAGTTCGTAAGCTTGCCGAACAAGTTAGCAAATCCGTAACCGAAATTACTGACATCGTAGGGGAAATCCAAAATGAATCGAAACAAGTGGTAGAGTCATTGGATGACGGCTACCAATCGGTTACAGAAGGCACGGAGCAAATCCAAACAACCGGTGAAACCTTCAACGCACTGAAAAAGACGATCGACCAAATCGGCACACAAATCGAAGCAATGTCAGCGTCACTTTACAATGTGTTAGATGACTCACAACAAATCAACGCTTCGATTGAAAGCATTGCATCTGTAGCAGAAGAATCAGCTGCAGGAGTTGAGCAAGTATCTGCAACTGCACAACAATCAAGCAGCTCAATGGATGAAGTTGCGAAGAGTGCAAAAGCACTTGAAGAAAATGCTGGAGAGCTGAATACACTAATTCAGCAGTTTAAGATAAAGTAATTTTTGGAGGTCTGGGTTCCAGGCCTTTTTTGATGGGGGAACATTGAATGTTAGATACATTAGCTATGATTGGCGACGAACTCAATAGCCGGAATATTAAGTGGGGAGTCGGTGGATCGCTGCTGCTTCATTTTCATGGGTTGGTGGATGATCCGAATGATGTTGATATTTTAGTAAGTGTTGAGGATGTTGAACAGGTACGTGAGGTTTTTTCGAGTCTTGCTGTAGCGAAGGAAGTTGTGAGCAAGGAGCCTTTTCGGACAAGACATTTTTCGAAATACACAGCCAACCAAGTTGATTTCGATGTGATGGGCGGGTTTGCGATTGAGCATAGTGAAGGGGTATACGAGCTGGATTTTGGCGAGTGTTCTGTGGCTGATACTCGTGAAATAAGTGGAGTTGAGATTCCGTTGTGTTCGTTAGAGGATTGGTTTGTGCTGTATTGGCTTATTCCGGGGAAACAGGAGAAAGTGGAGTTGCTTGAGGCTTATTTTCATTTAAATGGTTTGACCAACTCATCAATTTTTGAAAAAGCATTGAAACAACCACTATCATTTGAGTTAAAAGAACGAATCATAAACCTACTAAAATAAGACAGACACGCTCACTCGGGCGCGTCTGTTTCTTCTTTTTTCGTTACTTTTACATTGCGGAATTTAAACTCAGTTGCTTCTTGTTTATTGGTTAGTACCATGGCATCAATTTGCGAAGTGCTATCCTGCAGTTCAACCTCAAGTTGGACAGTTCTCCATACATCATGGATTGAGATAACCGGTGATACTGTTTCAGCTAAAAATGTACCTCTCGGGTCTGTTTCATCTACGTTTAGATATATAGCTGTTGCACCTTGGAGTTCAACAGAGAAAATATATGTTTCTCCACCTTTAATATCTTTTGGCGTGAACACAAAACCCTCGTTTTCCTTGTTACCTTCTGTTTTTACCGAGTAGATTCCGTCTTTTAATTTTGTAACCGTGGCGCCAACACCGAAATATTGAGGTTCCTCTGCAGCTTGGACAGCAGAAGCGGCAAAAAGTAGTAAAAACAACATAAATAGTAGAACCTTTTTCATGTAAACCTCCTAAAACAACTATATCTTTTCCTAGTATGTGAAAATGGAGGTAAAAACATGTAATCAGGTTCTATAGGAAAACTCAGGGTCAGGCTCATTGCACAATAATCTTTATAATTGCAGGATAGCATGTGGTAATTGCATAATAAGTTAATTTATTTGAAGGATAACCATGTTAATTGCATACCAAATAAAATAATTGCATATTAGCTATATCTCTCATCACGAACTATTCAATCAACCTGCAAGCAACGGCTACTCATCTTCCTGTTCCAAAATACTACCTAACAAATACTCCCTTCCTTTTGTATTCCCGGTACATTCTAGTCTCAATGTTTTAAAGATATGAGTTGCAGCCATTCGGGATGGTAGCAACAGGAAATCACGAAGCTCTTTGTTTGTGATCTTGCTATCAATTAACAAACCGTAGTCAACGATAGCCTGAAGATGAGCGGTCTTAGAGACATGGCCGCAGTTTGTACAACGCCACTGCCTTGGAGTTCGATCCATTGGTAAAAAGCCACATTTTGGACAGAAAACTCCTTTTAGAAGTTCGCCTTTTTCTATGCTAAACCGTTTGAGAATATTCTTATCGTATGGTGTATGCAGTTTCTTGAAAAGTCTAGATAGTTTTTGAATTTGTTTATGTTCTAATACTACTTTTTTATGTTTCTTTTCAAGTAACTCTTTTTTTGGTAAAAGGGTTGGGCTGTTGATTATTTTGTGAATGCCTGGGTGATTTGAAGTAGCAGTTAAACGGGTGGAAGGGTTAGTAATAACAACAAGCGATTCAATGGGCGGCACAGGAATTTTGTTTGTTTCAAGAAACCTTCTAAGTTGAACCTCATGTCTGCGTAATTGTAACAAAGGACAAGCATACGTTATTTTATTATCGTCATAAGTTTGGTGCATTTGGTCAAAGTGATGGTCGAAATGAAGTTCTCCTTTATGACTTTTGGCATCTAGTTCAAGTATAAGGGTATTGGATACTAGCAAGGTATCAATTTCAAAGAAGGTATTTGTAAGTGGATCTAAAAGGCGGAGATTTTTAAAAATGTGGTATTGTTTATCGGGAAAGAACTTTAAATAGTACTCAAGCGACTTCTCACCGTTATAACCACTCATTTTCTTTCTGAAGGATTCATTTACATTCTCATATTTGGGATTGTCTGTACTGATTCTCGGTCGAAGTGCTTCCAGTTTTCTAATTTCAATTGGTTTTTTCCTAATTTGTATCAACTCCTTTATTTGTTAACACATAATTTCTATAAATAACTCGTAAAATCCTGCTGATTCCAGAAAAAAAACACGAGTTTTTTGGGGGATTGCATAATAATATCTATAATTGCATAATAATTGTACACAATTGCATACTAACCCCGATATTTGAGCAGTACCGCAGATAATTGCATAAAAAATATAATAATTGCATATTACTGCATTTACCCTAGTAGCTCAGAAGAATAAATAGAATAAATGCATACTACCACATTCACCATATCCCCCAGATCCAGCTCCACCCCAGTTAAATGATAAATTTGTCTTTTTTAGAAAAAACAATCAAGCAGCCAACATACCTAAGCTGGCTGTATCGCTTTTCTTATATTACAACCCTCCGATTGCATACTAACACCCTCTAATTGCATACTAACACCCACTAATTGCATACTAGCGATACGCAATTGCATACTAACAGCAGAGATTTGAACAGTACTGCAGATAATTGCATATTACGGCATTTACCATAGTAGCTCAGAAGAATAAAAAGAATAATTGCACATCACCACAATCACGATATCCCCCTCAGCATACAAACCAACGGATACCCCAAAATAAAAACAACCGGCTCAAAAGCCGGTTGCAACTAACTCATCTATTATTCAATCTCCAAATGCTGCTTCACTCTCGAAGACACAGCCTGACGCTCTTCCTCAGGCACAATAAAGTACCATACGCCTCCAATGGTTTGCCCAGTTCCTTGCATAGTAAATGTTTCAACATTTTTTCGAGCATCTTTATATTTAGCTTGCACAATTTTCATTTCATCAAAGCTCATATTAGTTGTCATATTGCCGCCCATTGTTTCAAAAATATCATCCATCTTCGTTAGGATTGCCGGGCTAACGGCTTCGTCAATAATACCACTAATCACCTGTCTCTGACGATCCTGTCGACCAAAGTCACCCTTTGGATCCTCATATCTCATGCGCGCATAACTAAGTGCCTCTTGCCCATTCAGATTTAATGTACCAACTGGGAAATCGAAACCATCGTATGAAAACGCCAAGGTATTTTCAACTTGAATGCCACCAAGTGAATCAACGATTTGTTGCAATCCCTCCATGTTCATCTCAACAAAAAAGTCTACCGGAACATCTAAGAATTTTTCAACAGTGTTTATCGTCATGTCCGCACCGCCAAATGCGAAGGAATGGTTAATTTTATCCTGTCCTTTGTTAACAAGTTTACCGTTTTCATCACGAGAGACAAGTTCAACACGTGTATCACGAGGGATGCTCGTCATTTGCATTGAGTTACTATTAGGATTGACCGTAAGTAATATTAATGTGTCAGCGCGACCTTTGTCACCCTCACGCTGGTCAACTCCCATCACTAAAACCGAGATGGGTTCCCCATTCTTTAGGTTAATTGATTTTGTACGCAATCCAGAAGGTCCACGTTCATCATGCATTTTTCCAACTGTAGTAGCTAATGATTGATATAGGTAGAAGGCATATCCACCAATTGCCAATAATAAAACTAAAAATGTAATTCCCACATATTTAGGCCACTTTTTCTTTTTCTTATTTGCATTTCTCTCTGCTCTTCCCATATAAAATCAACTTCCTTTGTTATTACCTCGTAATAAAAGTATATATAAATTAGACGAAAGAAGAATAGAAAAGTTACACTCGTTTTCAAACTTGTCTTATTTTAAATGATATACTTAAACAAATTGATTATTCTATGTTATTTTATACCTAAATTTATCATATATTCGAGTTTCGATAAGTATCGGAAAGACAGCGTGTGAGGTGACGAAGAGATGCATATAACGTCTGAGTTTGCGCAATCAATCGTGGAAGAAATGGAAAAAATTATTCAGCGAAATATAAATTTTATGAATGAGTCTGGGGTAATTATTGCAAGTATTGATCAATCACGTATTGGTAGTATACATGAAGGAGCCCTTGAGGCGGTACAAACCAAGAAAAGAGTTGTAATTGAAAACACTGATATAGAGAGAGGCGTTAAACCGGGAATCAACCTTCCTGTCTTTTTAAATCAACAGGTGGTTGGGGTAATTGGAATTACGGGTCCGGTCGAAGAGATTGATCCATTTGGAAAAGTTATTAAGAAAATGACTGAGATTTTATTAAAGGAAGCTTATTTGGATGAGCAATCTGATTTAGAGGAAAGAGCAAAAGAGTTTTATATAGAAGAATGGATAACGGAAAACTGGGACAACGATAAGTTATTTGCAGCAAGGGGTTGGATTTTAGGAATTAATGTTCACCTGCCTAGGGTTGCAATATTAATCAATTTAAATGACTTTAACGATTTTATTTACAATAAATTAAAAAGTACACAGGCTAATGTAGAAGGTGAGCTTGAAATCCAAAAATATCGAAGAACCATTCAAAAAACGATTGAAGGGCAATTCAAATACGAAAAACAAGACATCATAATACCCTCTGGAAGTTCACGGTATGTGCTGTTACTCACCATAGACCCGAACATTGACAGTAAGGCTCAAAAGGAATCGATTACTTCTAGATTAGAACAAATACGAACAACAATAAAAGCGAAATATCAAATTGATACTTCAATTGGAATAGGAAGATTTCACTCTGAAATGTCAGGGGTTCCAAAATCATATAAAGAAGCGAAACGTGCAGCAGCTATTGCAAGCAAGAACAACCGAATTGAATTTTATGACCAGCTTGGGCTTGAATCCTTCATAGAGGAAATTTCAACAGAGTCACGACAAGACTTTATCCAGAGAATTTTGCGGATTAAGGAGTTTCCGGAGATGAAAGAATTGGTTGAAACGGTTGAGGTATTCTTTCAATCCAATCAATCTATAAATGAAACGGCGGATAAATTATTTGTCCACAAGAATACCGTGCAATATCGTTTAAAGAAGATAAAGGATCTCACCGGCTATGACCCAAGAAAGTTCCAAGACGGTGTGCTTCTGACAGTGGCGTTATCATTTTATAACATTGAGTAATCGCAAAGAAAAGACAATAACTTGTTACAAAACACAAAAAACCTTGCATATGACAAGGTTTTTTTGTTTTGGGTAACATAGTAACCGCTTTATTAATTGTGTAAAATGAAGGAAATACAAGATGGAAAGGCATAAGAAACTTTCCTAGTAGAATGTTTTTTGCACCTAGCATTCGTCAAAATATGGGGAAACCTATCCCAACAAAAAGGATGATTGAAATGAATAAGCACAGCCAGTTACTAGAAAAGCTTGCATTTGTCTATGGAGAACAAAAGGCAAATTTGATACTTGACCAGATTGGAAATTTAAAAGATAAATACGCAAATGAGGATGCACCTAAGAAAACATGGGTTGATGAAACTGATGTTATGCTCATCACATATGGAGACTCAATAAAAGAGGAAGGGAAGGCTCCTCTACAATCATTGGATGATTTTCTGGTTACTCATGCGAAAGAAGAAATCAGTGCCGTTCATATTTTACCTTTCTATCCATATTCGTCTGATGACGGTTTCTCAGTTATTGATTACAAAGAAGTAAACCCTGAATTAGGGAATTGGGAAGATGTGAAAAACCTTTCAAATCATTTTGATTTAATGTTTGATGGGGTTATTAATCATATTTCACAACATAGCGAATGGTTTCAACAATATCTAAAAGGGAACCCGGATTACGAGAATTATTTTATTGAAGCCGATCCAAATGCGGATTACAGCAAAGTGACAAGACCACGGGCATTACCACTGCTTACTAAATTTGAAACAAGCAAGGGTACGAAGTATATTTGGACAACCTTTAGTGAGGACCAAATTGACCTTAACTTTGAAAATGAAAAAGTGTTCCTGGAAATTTTAGAACTACTTATGATGTATGCAAAAACAGGGGCTCGTTTTATACGTTTAGATGCGATTGGATTTATGTGGAAGAAACTTGGAACTTCATGTATTCATCTGGAAGAAACTCATACTATCATTCAAATTTATCGTGAAGTGCTTGATGAAGTAGTACCAGGTACCATTTTAATTACTGAAACGAACGTTCCGCATAAGGACAATATCAGCTATTTTGGAAATGGTTATAATGAAGCGCAAATGGTGTATCAGTTCCCATTGCCACCATTAACACTATTTACATTTCATAATGCGAACTCGACAGAATTATCAAAATGGGCTGACTCGCTAGAACCAACATCAGAACAAACAACATTTTTTAACTTTTTAGCTTCTCATGATGGAATTGGGGTTCGTCCTGTTGAAGGTATATTAACAACTGAAGAAGTTCAAGCAATGGCTGATAAGGTTATTGAAAACGGAGGCTTTGTTTCATACAAGGATAACGGAGACGGAACAAAGAGCCCATATGAACTAAATATTAATTATCTAGAAGCTATTTCAAATTCAAATGATACACAGAACACCAAAGTTGCTCGTTTTATTGCTGCGCAATCCATTCTGCTATCAGTGATAGGTGTACCAGGGATTTATGTTCATAGCTTGTTAGGTTCAGGGAATGATTTGAAGGGTGTAGAAGAAACTGGACGCTATCGCTCTATTAACCGTGAAAAATTAAACAAGAATGTTCTTGAAGATGAGTTGAAAAATCCTAACTCACTCCGCTCACTCATTTTTAACAATTACAAAGAGATGATATCCATTCGTAAGTCACAAAAAGCATTTCATCCAAATGCACCTCAAGAGGTCTTATTCTTAGATGAGAGAATATTTGCGGTTAAAAGAACGGCTCTTGATCAACAAGAGGAAATTTACGTTTTAATCAATGTTTCAAATGATACAGTAACACAAAAGCTGGAGGTTCAAAATGCTACCAGTGTAACAGACCTTGTTTCAAATCAGACTTTGGAAGTTAGTAACGGTAATACTTCCATTGAACTTGCACCATATCAAGTAATGTGGATAAAAGCTTAGACACTGGGGGATGGAATGATGAAAATAGCGTTAGCGCACTTTCGGGTTGGTGAAACGGATGGCGTTTCTTTAGAGATGGAGAAATGGAAGCTTGCTTTCGAAAAAATGGGGCATGAAGTAGTGTTCTTAGCAGGTAGTGAAGGACAGACTGAAGCGTATGTAATTGATGAGCTGCATTACATGCATCCTTTAAATAATAAGTTTGTTTATAATGCGTATGAAAGACTAATGGATTACGATGACGAACAGGCTTTTGAAGCAGATATGCTTCAGTTTGCTGCAAGTATTGAACAAAAATTGGTGACATTTATAACAAACGAAAAAATAGATGTATTAATTCCAAATAATATTCTTTCATTAGGTTGGGGGTTACCTGCATCAATTGCTTTTTATAATGCGGCAAAGAAAACCAATGTAAAGTATTTGTGCCACCATCATGATTTTTTCTGGGAGAGAGATAAATATAGCAATCCAACCTGTGCATTTATTGAAGAATGGTTAAAAACATATTTTCCACCTTTACTCGGTAATGTAAATCATGTGGTTATTAATAAAATTGCCCAGAATGAATTAGAGAGTCGTCGTGGGATATCATCAACTGTAGTTCCAAATGTATTTGATTTTGATGGAAACCAATGGCAGGCTGATGAGTATAACAAAGATATGAGAGAAGCAATCGGTCTTCAAGAAGATGATATTGTCATTTTACAAGCAACTCGCATCACCGAAAGAAAAGCAATTGAGCTTGGTGTGGATGTTGTATCAGATATTCAAAAGCAAATAAAAGCTATGAGTGGAAAAACACTTTATAATGGAAAAATCATTACCCCAGATACGAAAATTGTATATGTATTACCAGGTCTACCGGAATCATCACCTAGATATCTAGAGTTATTGAATAAGAAGGCGAAGGAACTGGGTGTTGATATTCGATACGTGAATGACAGAGTGGATCATTCAAGATACCTAAACAATCAGCAAAAAGTCTACTCGTTATGGGATGCGTATGTGATCGCAGACCTAATCACGTATCCAAGTATACTTGAAGGCTGGGGAAATCAGCTTTTAGAAGGTGTGTTTGCAAAGAAGCCGGTAGTGATCTATGAATATCCTGTTTATCAAACAGATATAGCAGATATAGGATTTACGTTTACTAGTCTAGGAGGCAATTATACTCTCTCACCAGAGGGACTTGTAGAAGTACCGGTACACTTAGTTGACCAGGCTGGTAAAGAAGCTGCAAATGTATTAACAGATGCATCGTTATATAAGCAAATAACGGAGCATAACTTTGCGTTAGGGAAAAAACATTATTCATATGAAGCACTTGAAGAATATTTAGCAAATGTACTAAAACCTCTTTACGCATAAAGCGTAGGGGGTTTTTTCTTTGGATAGTAAATCTTGAAAAAGTGGCTGATAAACCTCGTTATAGATCTTCTATACTCATGGCGCAATATGAAGGATCTGGGGATCTATTTTATATAAAAATAACTATTTTTCGTATACTAGCAAAACATTATTTTTGTTCTCTGTAACAAAAAATCCCTGAATAACTTTGTTATGAGTAACATAGAAAACGCTTTAGTAGTTTTATATGATAATAACAAGCCAGTCAAAAAAGAAATTAGTATACTTATCTTTTTGTGTACACATAACAAACAAGTAAGAAAAGTAGCATGATAAATAAAACACTTTATCATCCATAAAAAAACGTTTTCTAGTATCGAGCTAGAAAGCCGCCCTCTACTATCGACAGAAGGAGAGAACAAAATGAAAATTGTGATTGCACCTGATTCCTTTAAAGGGTCGGTATCAAGTACGAGTGCAGCGGCCAGAATCAAAGACGGCATTATCCAAGAGAATAAAAACATAGAAACAATCAAGATACCAGTAGCTGATGGTGGAGAGGGAACAGTTGATGCTTTTTTAACATTTATGGATGGTGTTAAGGTAATCGAAAGTGTTGAAGATCCAATTGGCAGAATCATTGAAGCAGGGTATGGCTGGATTGAAGAATCCAAAACAGCCATTATTGAAACCGCTTCAGCGTCTGGGCTTCCGTTACTTTCTGAAACTGAGAAGAATCCTTCTAAAGCCTCAACATACGGGACTGGCGAACTAGTAAAAAGCGCACTGGACCGAGGTGCTAAGAAACTAATAATCGGACTGGGCGGTAGTGCAACTGTAGATGCCGGAACTGGTTTTTTACAAGCACTTGGAGTGGAATTTCTAGACGAAAATCAGATGCCGCTTAAGGGCTCAGGTGAATGTCTTGGCAATGTTCAATCAATTGATATTACCCGATTAGACCAAAGGCTTAGTGAGGTAGAAATTACGATTGCATCTGATGTTACAAATCCGTTATTAGGGAAAAACGGTGCTGTCTATGTTTTTGGTCCACAAAAGGGCATTCAAAGAAAAGATTTGGAAGAGTTTGAGAGTAAAATGAAGCATTATGCTTCAGTAGTTAATAAGACTGTATTAAAAAATGAAATCGATTCTCCTGGTAGCGGCGCTGCAGGCGGGTTTGGATTTTCATTACTATCCTTCTTACAGGTAAAGATGAGAAGCGGGTTCGAACTAATAGCAGAAGCAAGTAATCTCGAAATCCATATTAAGTCGGCTGATCTTGTCATCACAGGTGAAGGGAAATTTGATACACAATCGCTAAACGGTAAGGTACCAATTGGTATCGCCAGAATCGCCAAAAAATACAATGTTCCAGTTGTTGTTTTTACAGGGCAATTCGAAGGTGACTTAGCGGCACTTACAGAAGAAGGGATTTATCTTGTAGTACCAATTGTTGACCAAGTCATGACACTCCCGGTTGCAATGGAAACAGGGGAAGAGTTACTAGAAAAAGCGGCAAGAAGATTAATAAGAACTATTGATTTGGGCAGACATACTACTAAAGAATCAATCTTAAAAAAGGTTTTGAAGTAACTACTACTTAAAACATATAAAAATATTTAGGGGGAAATCCTTCATGAAAAAGTTCTTTTCAATCGTAATGATTGCAATGCTATCTGTAGGCATTTTAGCAGGCTGCGCAAGCGGAGGTTCTGATTCAAACGCTTCAAAAGGATCAGGAAAAGAGTTCAAGACGGATGAAATTACATTATACATTCGTATGATGGAAGCACAAGATAAGTGGTTTAGAGAAAACATTATTAAGTCATTTGAAAAAGAATACGGAGTAAAAGTTAACGTTCGTACGTATGAGTCAGGTGTTGACCTTGAAAACGTACTAAAGCTTGATAAAGACAAGAACACAGTGGGTCTTGTAAAGACATTACACTCTGACTTAGTACCATATGTAGAAAAAGGACTAATCATGGACCTTGAAACTGCAGCAGGTGAAAAAGTACATGAAGATTTAAAAGAGTATACTGATATCTCTGTAGAAATGGGAACGATTAATGGGAAGCCATATTACATCCCAAGAAAAATCGAAACAAACACATTATTATATGTAAAATCTAAAGTTCAAGATGCAGTAGATAACTGGACAAAGTTTGAAAAAGACATCCAGGACATGTTTAAGGCTGAAAACGGTGCAGGTCTACCAACTGACTATGCATTAGAAGCAGATCCAAACGAGTGGGATTGGTATGACCTTGCTGTTGTAGGTTACTACTGGTCAAACACAGAGTATGACGGTTCAAAAGAACCAAGAATTGCTCACCGTGCACAAAAGTATGAAGGAACAACAACTGAGTTAGTAACAAAAGTATACCAAGCTGGTGGAACTCCTGAAGACATTCTTGATATGAATTCTCAACCTGTTCAAGATATGTTCAAGTGGGAAGTATTCTTCAAAGAAAATGGTATTTATAACCCAGGTATGTGGGAAGAAGGCTGGTCAGGCGGCGGTATCTGGCAAGCAATGGCAAACGGTAAAGTATATCTAGCATTCATGCACCAAATCGATGCATTCTTTATCCACGGTGGTTCTGACCCAAGCATGACTGGTTACTTAGCTGATCCAGATGATATGGGATTAGCAATTATGCCAAAAGGTGTATCAATGGACCTTGAAAATGGACAACCTGTTCGCGAAGGTACACACGGTTCACAATTAGCTGGATTCTGGTGGGGTATCCCAACTTCAACTCCAGATGCAGAATTATCTTATGAATTAGCTCGTTGGATTACAAATGCTGAAAACCATAAAGCAGAAGCTCAACAATTTGGTATGATGCCTGTTCGTAAGGATATCGTAGAAGACCTTGGTGGAACTTTCGCTGATGAATGGATGCAAGAGGTATTTGATGTAGCAAATCGTCAAGTAGAAGAAGGCGTTCAAAAAATGCCACAAGTACCAACATGGCCAGAATATGTACAAACATATTTAGATGCATGGTACGACATTGTAGTTGATGGAAAATACACAGTGGAACAAGGACTTTCTGAAGTATACGGTCCTAAATCACAAGAATTAAACAAGTAATAGATTGATTAATTCGAAAGAGGGGTTGTCCCCCTCTTTCAGTTAATCTTTTGGAATGGGGGATCGTTTATGGATCTATCAGTTAGAGAAGAAAAACGAAGCTTCGTAGAAACGATCAAAAAGAACTCCTTTTTGATATTCACGTTAATACCGGGCTTTCTCTATATACTAGCGTTTTTCCTAATTATTGTTTTCTTTATCATACAAATGTCTTTAACAACTTATGTAGGTGGGATGGCAGAAGCAAGCCCAACTATTCAAAACTTTGTAGACTTAACAAGCAGTGAAGAATTTAAAGATGCATTTTCTAGAACATTTATGTTTGTTATCATTTCTACCCCTCTTCAACTTATAACTGGTCTAGTGACAGCGATGATTGTCAACAAGAGTTTTAAAGGAAGAGGAATTGTACGAAGTATTTTTCTATTACCCCTTGCAATTCCAACTATTGTAACGACATCAACGCTATTATTACTATTCTCAAAGGGTGGACATATAACAAGCCTGTTAATGGGTGATTATAGCTGGTTTCCTGCAATTGTAGATCATGAAATCTCTTTCTTAAGTAATGAAACACTTGCGATGGGATTATCCATCCTTGGTAAAGTATGGCGTGACACGCCGATTTCAATGCTAATTTTATTAGCGGGTCTACAATCTATCGATGAATCTCAATATGAAGCAGCTAAGACAATGGGTGCAAATAGTGTAAGACAATTCATGTATATAACTGTTCCACTATTAATCCCGGCGATTTCTTCGGTATTAGTTCTACGTTCTATCGAAGCATGGAAAGAATTCATATTCCCGTATATCTTAGCACCGTCATATCCGATTTTGGGCGTATTGATCGAGAAATATTTCGTACAATTGAACAATCCGGGAATGGCAGCAGCAATCGGTATAATCTTAATTATCTTGATCGTTATCTTTACATTATTCTTGAACTGGCTATTGAAAAAAGTAAACGACCTCTTAGTAAGAGTGTAAGGAGGGGACAAAATGAAGAAAAAATGGAGCATAGAAAAGATATTTTGGCTATTTTTAATGGTCTTCTCGATTTTAATCGTGTTGTTTCCTATATATATCATGTTTAAGTATTCAATCAGTGACCGAGCAAGCTGGATCACAGGTGGGAAATATCCGATCCCTTGGTGGCCGTTTGATCCAAACTTTGAAATGTACAACTACTACTTGTCCGATGGACGATTCTGGTCAAGTGCTTGGTTTAGTGTAAAAATCGCATTTTTAACAATCATTATTTCAATGGGATTAGGTGCACCGGCAGCGTATGCATTGGCACGTTTTAAATTCTGGGGAATTGGAATTGTATTATTCTTAATATTATCTGTTCGTATGTTCCCTGATGTATCATCAGTGCTACCAGTTGCTCAATTCTTTAATTTAGATTTCGTCTATCACCTTCCAATCACGTTAAAGGTAGCAATGGGACACACATTGCTTGGACTTCCGTACATCATACTTATCGCAATTGGGGTATTCCAAACGATTCCAATTGATTTAGAGGAACAAGCTCAAGTAATGGGAGCAACAAAGTTTTACGCGTTTACACGAATTATTTTACCGGTTGCACTACCTGGTTTAGCAGCAGGGGCAATCTATGTATTCTTACTATCTTGGAATGAATTTGTATTCTCGTACTTTATTACAGCAACATCTACAGCAGATGTCATTCCATTACCTGTATACTTGAAAACACTATTAGGTGCATTCTCACCAAACCCTGTATCAATTGCAACATTATCGCTATTAGTATCAATGCCAGTTATCATCTTTACATTTATTGTGCAGAAATACATGATTGCAGGGGCTACAGCTGGTGCTGTTAAATAATTGCTTTTAGGAGGATGAAAAATGGCAGGGCTACGTCTTGAACATATTCAGAAGAAATATCCAAATGGCTTTGAAGCTGTTAAGGATTTAAGTATTGATATAAAAGATGGAGAATTCGTTTCACTAGTTGGTCCATCTGGTTGTGGTAAATCTACAACTCTACGTATGATCGCAGGTCTTGAGGACATCTCCGGTGGTAAACTATTAATCGGAGATAAACTTGCAAACAATGTAGCTTCTAAGGACAGAGGCATTGCGATGGTGTTCCAAAGCTATGCATTATTCCCTCATATGACGGTGGCTGCAAACATTGGTTTTGGGTTAAAAATCAATAAAGTAGACAAAAAGATTCGTAACGATAAAATCGAATGGGCATTAGACTTATTAGATTTAAATGGTTTAGGTGATCGTAAGCCGTCTGAACTATCTGGTGGACAAAGACAACGTGTTGCATTAGGACGTGCATTAGTGCTTGATCCAGAAGTACTTCTTTTAGATGAGCCACTAAGTAACCTTGATGCAAAGCTCCGTGTAAAAATGAGAACAGAGCTTAAGAGAATTCATAAACAATTAAAATCAACAATAATCTATGTTACACATGACCAGGCGGAAGCAATGACATTAAGTGACCGTATTGCCATCATGAAAAATGGTGACCTTATGCAAATCGGTTCACCAACAGAAATCTATACTCGCCCAGCTAATCGCTTCGTAGCAGGCTTTATTGGAAGTCCTCCAATGAACTTCTTAGAAGGTGAATTAGTACAAGAGAATGGATTTTACACATTCGTTAACAATGAAGCGAAGTATACATTACCAGCAAGTATGAAATCTTATATCGAAAAAAACATTACACAAAAAGAAGTAGTCTTAGGTATGCGACCTGAAGATTTAGCGATTAGCTTAACACCTGAGACAAATGGAATCGAAGGCGTCTCAATCATAACAGAAACATTAGGGTCAGATGATTTCGTAGCAGTAGAAGTTGGCAAGAAGCTATTCAGCGTACGTACAGAGCCAGGAAGCAACTTCCCAACTGATAAAAAAGTGTATCTAACTCCTGCAGAGGATAAGCTACATCTATTTAATAATGACAATGCAACTGATGATGCAAAGGTTCGTTTTGCATAATTGAGCATTCGCCTATAGCTCGCCGATTGGCGGGCTTTTCTTTTTACACCCACTATATGGAGGTTTACTAACATGAAGATATACGAACAAAAAGAAAGACTAGTTCCACTTCTCGATAGCATTTTACAGAAACCGGTTGATCTCGGTATTGGTTCTCTTGCAGTAAGTATCAACCCTGACGGTCGAATTTGTACCATTAATCGTCCACATCATAAGCATGGATACATTACATTGTCTTCAGTCGAACAGTTTCCAAACGATAAATGGTATGATACACCATTTGTAAGAAACTATCGTAGACAGCTAGCGGTAAATTCAACTGGTTTCGGTGTAACACCTTTAGGGTTTACTACACAACCTGAGGTGTTTTTGGGTGAAGGTGACCATCCGGTTTTCAAATGGGAGGAAGGTGAATTAGAAATCTACTCCTCCTTTGTTGCTGAAAAAAGAAGAGATGGTAACGTTCTAGTACAAACGGTAGATCTTATCAACCATACTGGTGAAAATGCAGCTGTACCTCTTGAGTTTGGTGGACAACTGAGCTTAAACCGCAGCAGCTATGGTCAATTAACTGAAGGTGGTCCTATACCAATTCCTCCAGTAGAAAATGCGTTAACGGTATTCGGTAATAAACTAGTCCTTCAAAATAAAAACTTAGGCGCTCGTGCAGAAATCGTTGTATTTGAAGATAGCCAACCGTTACTTCTTGGAGATGAACAGAAAACAGCAGATGAAGCAATTACACTAAATGAAACCTTTGAAATCGAAGTACAAGCAAATGGGAAGAAAACAATCACCCTTGTATACACGGTTGGAGAGTATGAAGACGAAGTACTTTTAGAGCCAAACTTCACTATCCAAACTGAGTCCAGAGATAAAGAAGTAATAGCACCTGTCGATTGGAAGGAATTCGTTATTAACCGTAATATCGACTATATTGTTAACTGCTGTTCTGTTCCACTTGGCGAAGAATCGGTCTGTATCATTACGGATCATCAATTGCTTCCGTTAGCGTGGAATCGTGATGCGTACTATATGGTTCATCTATTATTTGCATCCCTTTCGTACCGTGAAAACGACGCTTGGAAGCAAAAGGTACAGGATATCATCAAAGGACATCTCCTCTGGATGTTTGAAGATGCTGGACGCCCTGAAGGGTATTGGGGACGTGCATATTTAACAAACGGATATAGCAAGGACCAAATTTTCCAACTTGATCAGCAATGTTATCCGATTTTAGAACTATGTGATTATTATCAAGAATTTAAGGACATAGAGACAGTTGAAAGAATTCAACCAGTTGTGAAGGAAGTCCTAGCGATGTTAATGGAACATAAATCAGAGACTCATTGGTTATTTAAAACAGCAGAAACTCCTGCTGACGATGAAGTAGAATACCCGTACCATTTCTCAAGCCAAGTTCTGATGTGGAAAATGCTAGTTGAACTAGATAAACTAAATCATGAAACAAAACTCTTTGAAGAAAATTTCGGTGAAATGGCTGAAAAAGTTAGACGGGACTGTGTTTCCAATTTCACGTATAATAAAGACAATAAAGAGCTGTTTGCATATTTAACTGATCTGAATGGAGGCTATCAACTCTATCATGATGCGAACGACCTTCCAACTGTATTTGCACCAATATGGGGCTTCTGTGATGTGAATGACTTGGAATGGCGTGAAACGATGGAATTTGCTTTCTCACAAGAAAACAAAGGTGGATACTATGCTGGTCCATTTGAAGGACTTGGGTCCGTTCATACACCCCATAAATGGCCACTCGGTGATGGACAAGAATTATTGTATGCAGAGCTGATAAATGACGAGCAACGAAAAGAAAATGTGGAAACCAAGCTGAGAAAAACAGTACAATGGGATGGAATGTTCTCTGAAGCTGTGTTTGAGGAAACGGGTGAAGTAGCATCAAGACATTGGTTCTCATGGCCAGGAGCATTTATTTCATACGTCTTCATCATGTTAGAAAACAGCAAATAACATATGAAAATGAAAGGGAGTGCTTCGTATGGGGGACTATACAATTGGCATTGATCTAGGTGGAACGAATCTTCGTGTGGCATTGGTCGATAAACATGGAACCATTCTACAAGAACTAGAGCGCAGCACCGAGCCTGAAAAAGGACCGGAATTTGTGGTCAGTAACATGGTTGAGATGATTCAATCTGTAAAAGGGGACCATCCTGTGGATAGCATTGGAATTGGGTCGCCGGGTCCGTTGAACCCCAAAACAGGTGTCATTATTGAACCACCTAACTTAACAGGTTGGTCTAACGTACATATCGTTGAGATGCTTCAGAAAGCCATAAATATACAAGTAACTCTTGATAATGACGCAAATGCAGCAGCGTTAGCAGAAGCAACAATTGGAGCAGGTGCTGGACATGAAAGTGTCTTTTACATCACGGTTAGTACTGGAATTGGCGGAGGCTATATTATAGAGAATAAAGTAGTCCAAGGTGCACAGGGATATGCAGGAGAGATTGGGAATATGATTGTTGTTCCAAATGGACGAAAGCATTCCAATCTAAACCCTGGAGCACTTGAAGCACTGGCGAGCGGCACAGCAATTGCTCATATTGCTGAAGAAAAAGGAATCAAAGGTGGGACTGCAGAGGTGTTTCGACTTGCTGAAGAAGGAAACAGTAAGGCTCGAGAAATCATCGATGACGCTCTTACCTATCTTGCAATAGGAATAGCAAACCTAGCACATGCTGTTAATCCGGATATATTTGTACTCGGTGGCGGTGTGATGAAATCCGAAAAACAGGTACTTGAACCTCTAAGAGAAAAAGTGGCGAACCTTCTTTACCCGGGATTACGGGATTCTATTAAAATTGTACCGGCTGGATTAGGTTCAAAAGCAGGAGTAGTAGGTGCAGCCCTTTTGCCAAGACAATAATTTCAAACAAGTGGACCAATGCATTGGTCCGCTTATTTGATTATCTGGACTAATATTTGATATAGTTTCTGTGGAGAATGACAATCAAGATCTAATCAGAAGGAAGTGCTCAATTTGAAAGAACCAATCTTTTTAACACCGCTTTTTCAAGAACGAATTTGGGGTGGAACAAAATTACGTACTGAATTTGGATACAATATTGAATCTGATCTAACGGGCGAGTGCTGGGCAGTTTCTGCGCATCCAAATGGACAAAGTGTCGTCAGCAATGGCCAATATAAAGGTAAGACATTAGGTGAACTTTGGGCAGAACATCGCGAGCTTTTCGGTAACCTGGAAGGAGACGTATTCCCTCTCTTAACCAAAATCCTAGACGCAAACAATGATCTATCTGTACAGGTGCATCCGAACGATGAATACGCAGGCAAGCATGAAAATGGTGAGCTTGGTAAAACAGAATGCTGGTATGTGATTGATGCAGAAGAAGGTGCCGAAATCATCTTCGGGCATAACGCGCAAACAAAAGAACAGTTTGCAGAGATGATTGAGCGTGGCGAATGGAATGAACTTTTACGCCGTGTAAAAGTAAAAGCTGGTGATTTCTTCTATGTACCAAGTGGAACAATCCATGCTCTATGTTCAGGAGTATTAATTTTAGAAACTCAACAAAGCTCAGACACTACATACCGTTTGTATGACTATGACCGTACAGACCAAAGCGGCCAAAAACGTGAATTACATATTCAAAAATCAATTGATGTATCAACTGTTCCACACGAGGACTTCCCGGTAGCACCAAAGACTGAAAGTATTGTAGGTGCAACCATCACAACCTTTGTAAAAGAAGAATATTTCTCTGTTTACAAATGGGACGTAACAGGTTCAGCTGAATTTACCCAGGACAAGCCATTCCTAATCGGCAGTGTCTTAAAAGGAGCGGGTGAAATCGTCGTTGAAGGTGAAAGCTTTCCAGTTGAGAAAGGCACACACTTTATCTTACCGAGTAACCTAGGTGAATTCCGCGTTAAAGGTGAGCTAGAATTAATTGTGTCACATCCATAAAAATGAAAGAAGCCAGCTAGTAGTTTAGCTGGCTTTTGCGTTTTAAAAGTGAAATCCCAAATACCACGCCATATTGCATATTTCCCCCATAGATAGTTTACGCTAAGACAAATAGCATTTTTCTTCAAGGCTTCAATAAATCTCATTAGGATGGTATTTACATGAATATAGTTCGTTGGGAAGTAAATCAAGAGAATGATGAAACGATTGTTACGCTTTATCTTGATTCAAATTCTACAGAGTTTGCAGAGGAATTTCTCCATACGAAGAAAGGAGAGCCTGAGAATTTTCAAGAGAAAATTAAAAAGCTAATAAAGAGCAAAATGCCTTCTCTACATCAGGCGACCGTTAAAGTTGTGGTTGGAACGACATTGATTGCAACCCTTGTAAACTTGCCAATCGAAAAGAAAGCATATGCCCATGAGACCGATTTTAATATGTCTTATTTGTATTTCGGAAGTACGAGCTCATTTTTAAAGCAGGTAAATCAGACCCAGGGAAATCTAAGTGTTGCATCTCCGAGTTATTTTGACTTGAATGCGGATGGCTCGTTAAAGCTTACGTATCAATTAGATAATTACTTCGTAAGTCAAATGCATGCGCAGGATATTAAGGTCGTCCCGTTCCTCAGTAATCACTGGGATCGTGAAGTGGGGAGAGCTGCGCTTAATAACCGCGAACAGTTATCCACAGAGATTGCAAATGCTGTTGAAAAGTACAATCTTGATGGGGTAAATGTGGATATTGAAAACGTAAGTGATGTCGACCGTGACAAATACACTGATTTAGTTAGGCTGCTGAGAGAAAAAATTCCAAAGCATAAGGAAGTATCTGTTGCAGTGGCAGCAAATCCGAATGGATGGACAAAAGGCTGGCATGGGTCATACGACTATAAAAAGTTATCTGAGTATAGCGATTATCTTATGATTATGGCCTATGATGAAAGCTACCAAGGTGGGCCAGAGGGGCCGGTAGCAAGCTATCCGTGGGTAAAAAGGTCAATAGAATATGCGATCAACCAGGGAGTTCCGCGAGACAAAATTGTATTAGGTTTACCTTTTTTCGGACGGTATTGGCAGGAAGGAAAGGCAACAGGTGGTCAGGGAATATCCAAGAATCGTGTTGAAGAAATGATCGCGAAATATGAATCAACGGTTATTTACGATGAAAAGGCAAAGTCTCCGAAAGCAATTATCAAAATTAAGGATACCGATGAACCATTTCGTTTTTCAAATACAACGCTTGGCCCAGGAACGTATCATATTTGGTTTGAAAATGAAGAGTCACTGAAAGCGAAAGTTGGACTTGTTCATGAATTTGATATTAAAGGAACAGGCAGCTGGAGTTTAGGGCAGGAAAATCCAGTGATATGGAATGACTTTGGTGTATGGTTGAAAGGACACGGAGCTGTACAAGAAGATAATACAAACATATGGACACCTCCAACTGCTACCACTACTTCCTATACTGTTGTGTCCGGGGACTCACTTTCAAGAATTGCAAAAAATTATTCAACGACTGTGGATTCAATTAAGGCACTCAATAATTTAACCTCAGACACAATATATGTCGGTCAAAAATTGCAGGTGCCTACCCTTAAAACCACTGTGCCAGAATATACTACTCCGGTTAGATCTGAGGCAACCCAAAAAGCGGGCTGGGTCAGAGAGGGAACAAAGTGGTATTTTTATAATGAAAATGGCCAACTGAAAAAGGGCTGGTTACAAAATGCAGGTGCATGGTACTACTTAGACCAAGATACTGGGGCTATGAAAACAGGCTGGCTTTACGATAACGGAAAGTGGTACTTCTTAGAAGATAGCGGTGCAATGAAAAAGGGCTGGCTATTAGACAAAAATAAATGGTATTTCTTAGAAGATAGTGGTGCGATGAAAACAGGCTGGGTGCAGGACCAAAATCAGTGGTATTTCCTTGATGCAAGTGGTGCCATGAAGACAGGTTGGGTGCTTGACCAGAACAAATGGTACTACATGGGATCAGGTGGTACCATGGTAAAAGGCTGGAAAGTGATTAATAACAAGTGGTATTACTTCTACAATAGTGGTGAAATGGCCGCCAACACAACCATCGGAGGGTACAAAATTGGTAGTGATGGAGCATGGATCCGATAACCAAAGTCAAATGCGACTTTGGTTTTTTTTAAATGAAGAAACAAACTCAGAATATCCATATTTTTCAAAAAATAAATCGTCCTTTTTCAACTACATCTGCTATAATCTAGTAGAATATGGAAATCTACTATAGTAAAAGGGGAAACATATATGAAAAAGAGCGCTTTTGGGTATTGGTTGTTTTTAGTAGTTCTGGTAGCTATGATTCTACCTGTTTCATCTGTTGGCGCTGAATTGAGAGATTCACAGCCACAAAAGGTTGCAGGTGTAACAAATGAGGAAAACGTGTATCTCGATGTTATCTACCTAGGAGCTCAGGATACGTTACTTAAAGTATTCATTTATGCAGAAGGTGATTTGGTTGAGACTGAGGATGTTGAGGTTCATATTTTACTAGATGGAGAGCTTTATGACCAATATCCATATAAAGAAGTATTCATGCAACTTTACTATTTTGAAGGTTTAACTCCTGAGACAGAATACGATATAGAAGTACGTATTGTTCGCAATGGGGAGACATTAGCAAGTAAGCAGCTCCAAGAGTTACGTACATATGCAGAACCGACTTATTTTGAGGATGCTGCCTTAGAACATGTCGTGAGACAGTCATATAGTATATATGATCGTCAGATAACGGTTAGTGACTTGCAAAACATAACTGATTTGCATGCATATGATTATGCGATTGCGTCTTTAGCTGGACTTGAAGAGGCAACAAACATGACAACTTTGTATTTAATGAATAATGATATTAGTGACATAACTCCATTGTCGAATCTTACAAGTTTAGAAATAGTAAATTTAGGGACAAATGTAATAAAAGATATAACCCCACTCGAAAATTTAACGAACCTGACGTATCTTGGGTTAGGGGGTAACGCGATTGAAGATTTTTCACCTCTACAAAAATTAACGAATTTAAATCATCTATCTTTAACTAATACAGGTATTTCCGATTTATCGGTATTAACTAATCTTACTAAACTAACTAACCTAGAACTACATTGGAATACAATTTCTGATATATCGATACTTGGTAATTTGAAAGAACTAGAATATCTAGGACTGTACGGAAACAATATTTCGAATATCAATGTATTGCTCTCTTTACCTAAGCTTAATGAGGTTCATTTGCTAGACAATCCCCTCGACGCTTCAGCATCGGAGATAATAAAGAAGTTAAGAGCAAATGGCACACAAGTATTTACTGACGAAGAGAACCTTGATTACACTTGGAAACTAGTAAACGGTAAGTGGTACTACGAGGACCAAAACGGAAACAAGAAAACCGGCTGGGTCGAAGATGGTGCTTGGTACTGGCTAAATAAAGATGGTGTAATGGTAGAAAATGATTGGGCAAACGTAGGTGGCTTATGGTATTACCTAGGTAAAGGCGGGGCTATGGTAACCAATCAATGGGTGCTCGATGACGGTGCCTGGTACTACATTGGTGCAGACGGAGTAATGCTTGAAAACAAATGGGTAAAAAGTGCAGGTGCCTGGTACTTCCTTAGTAAGGGCGGCGCGATGGAAACGAATAATTGGGTTTTTGACAAAGTATGGTACTACATGGACGCTAACGGGGTTATGGTTACTAACAAATGGATTTATAGCAATGGCAATTGGTTTTATCTAGGGAATACAGGCGGAATGCTATCAAATAACTGGTTGTATGACAACGGCTGGTATTACCTTGGCGAACATGGTGACATGAAAAAGGGCTGGAAGCTTGTCTCAAATAAATGGTATTACTTCTATGAAAGTGGAAGAATGGCAGCCAACACAACGATTGGCGGGTACAAGCTAGGCTCTGATGGTGCGTGGATTCAATGATTTAATAGCCAAAGTCGATTTTGACTTTGGTTTTTTCTACTTTTTGCTTTTTCTAAAAATATGGGGGGATACGATGAGAGAACTAGTAAATACAATAAAGCGTATTGGTGTAAAAGCGGGTGTAATTGAAATACATCACGGGATTACTGGAATTGAACCTGTAATAATCCTTGATTTTTATGATGAAGATACAGGTGTTGATTGCGGGCTAGATACTATTTCTTTAGCGGAGTACTCTCCAATTAAAGAATCCTATGTGATTTGGGAATTTAATTTAAGCAGTCTTAAGGGTCATGAAGTCGAGTCTGTAAAAAAGTTAATCTTAAAAAGGAGCAAAGAACTAGAACCAAAGGTAATTACCAGGGCAAACGAACTTGCAAAAGAAATACACGAGCTAACAGGTATACAGGTAAAAGTGAATCCAAGAATCCAAGGCAGACCCGAAGTATATACAGAGTTTGAGCTGAATATGTGGCATGCTGGCGAAGTATTACAAGGGATTGATGATGATTATTAGAGGAAGAAGGTGCCTCCTTTGATCATTGTATTTTTAACGATTTTAGTAGCGGGTCCACTGATTGTCCTGATTCATGAATTAGGACATGCTATTGCAGTTCTGGTATGTTCGAAATCGTTTGCGAGGATATTTATAGGCGATATTTCAAGTAGTATTAAAGAAAATTTCAAAATAGGACGGTTATCCTTTCATTTTCAATGGGCGTATTTTGGGCTTTGTGCGTGGGATAAAGAGTTAAAGAAGTGGCAAAAAATTGTAGCCTTGGCAGGAGGGCCGATTGCATCATTACTAGTAACATGCCTGTTTGCTTGGCTAATGGGAAGAACTCCTGAAGGTGATTTACACAATATGTTACATGTCATTATGATTGGGAATCTTGGGATGTTCTTACTATCGGCATTCCCGATGTTCTATCCAAAAGGATCTGGAGGTATTACCGGAATGCCATCGGATGGATTAAAAATTTGGAAATTAGTAAAAGGTGAAGTACATTGAAGCTGAATCAACAAAATTTATTGCAAAAAATAGTAGTCTACAAAACTAAACGCAAGCGGTGCTTGAGCGAAATAGAGTATTGAAAAAAGCGGACTCAGTAGGGTCCGCTTTTTAGCAGCTAGGAAAGTATAAAATTTTTTCCTAGCTGCATAAGTGCAACTACGGCTCTGATGTCGCCTAAAGGCTCGGCAATCGCCGAGTTTTCTAATACTCTCATTTAGTTTATCCAAGCTCCATCAGATCCTAATTTGTATCCACCAATGGTTGTATTTGTAGCCATTACACCTGAGCTGTATAAATAGTACCATTTACCACCTGTTGAAACCCAACCAGTTTTCATAGCACCATTGCTGTCAAGGAAGTACCATGCCCCAGCGTTTTTCAACCAGCCAGATTTCATCGCGCCACTGCCATCTAGGAAGTACCACGTACCAGCAGATTGAAGCCAACCAGTTTTCATAGCACCACTTCCGTCAAAATAGTACCATGTACCATTTACTTGGGCCCAGCCAGACGTCATAACTCCTTTGTCAGTAAGGTAATACCAAGCGCCGTTTGATTGCAACCAACCTGTTTTCATAGCGCCACTATCAGCCATGAAGTACCACGCCCCAGCGGACTGAACCCAGCCTTTTTGCATGACGCCATCACGGTCAAAGTAATACCATGAGCCGCCTACAAATGCCCATCCGGTTTTCATCGCACCACTATTGTCTAAATAGTACCAAGCTCCTGCAGTTTGTAGCCAACCTTTTTTCATGACACCATTACCATCAAGGAAATACCAAGCGCCATCGGCTAGTACCCAGCCGGTAGCTTTATATCCGCCTTTGTAATAATACCAATTCCCATTTTCATATGCCCAGCCATTTTTAGAAGAACCAGGAGATTCGATGGTAGTAAAGCCATAACCATCTACACTATACACGAGTAGTTGATTTTGATAGATGTCAAAATACCATGTTCCAGTACGTTTATATACGAAATTGCTAGTATAGGAGGTTGGTAGGAGATATCCAAATGCCCAACCGCTTGTAGCACTGTCCCAATGGCCGTACCAAAGGTTTCCGTTTCCATCTACTACTTGATTAAACAATTCGTAGTGTTGCTTCAGTTCAGTTAGTTTGCCATCTTTCATTTGGAATACGCCAGTATACTGCATTCGGTTGGAAGAGTAATCTGCGTAAACGATGTTTCCGTTGATAATTGCAGGTTCGTTAAAACCCATTGCATACTGATTCGAATAGGTAAAAGCTGTTTCATTTCCTTTGCTGTCAATCTTGTTAAAGGAATTCGCTTGTCCATTTTCATTTACGTAATAAAAATTGCCTTCACGGTCGCTGCTGATTCTGCTATCTACTCGACTATCAAAATAAGTAGAGCCACCTGAAGATACTTCAACATCCTCATATGCTTTGACGATTCCAGCACTGTTATGTAAAACGATACTGATACCTGGAACTTCTTTGCTTAACTCATCGTCATATCTTGGACTTTTATGAGCGACAACCCACATTACACTACTATCTTGGTGAGTTGTGAACTCAAAGCTAAATTCTCCTGAAGAGTATCCACCGTTCTCCAGCATTTGATAATAAGGTACATAAAACTCATCAATACTCAACTTTTGATACTGATATGTATCCTTATTTAGTAGAACAACAGTTTCGATATTATAACTGTCTTCGTGGCTGCCAAGAATTAAATGGCTCTTAGTTTCACCAATGATAAAAGGCATATCCGGGTTAGTAGGATTTGTATTAAATACAGATGCAGGAACAACGACTTGTCGGTTAGCGCCATTCGTAACGACAACTTGGACCTGAACATCAGACATATTGCTCTTACGCTCTCCACCTACTAAAAAAGCCTTATCTTTATACATAATTGCTTCAGAAACATAATAGGAATGATTCAATTGAAGCTCTTTTAACTCTGCTGCTCCTACTTGTTTTGTAGGTAGGATAGTAATAACTAGTGCAGCTAGTAGAATGAAAAATAATAATTTTCTCTGTCTGTTCATGCTCGTCCTCCAATATGTAATTTTAACAATTTATTATTATATGAATATATTCTGGAAATTGCTAGAAAAAAGTCTTGGTTAAAACGAGAAGGTAATTCAATCATAGCAGTTTCCTATACAAAATCTGACATACTCACATAAAAACTATTACGTTAACCCCTCGAATTTTGTATAATTTAGTAGATAAATGGAACTAATTCATTTATTTACTAATAGGGGGGCATTATTTTGCAAAAGTTTACGTTTATCAATTTACTAGCAACATTTGCTTTACTTGTAACAGTATTGTTGCCAGTAACATCAGTTGCAGCGGAAAAGAATACTGCTGTAACGAAGCAAGCTGTAATGACAGCAACACAGAAGGTTGAGGCAAGTATGCAGGCTCAATCTGTAAAAGTAAGCAACGCTGTATGTGATAGTAGTGATCCAACATGTGATACATATCAGAAGTATGCGCTCGGAGTGAAACTAAATCATGCATTGGACACTTCTATTAGTGTTGGTGCTTACTATTATTTATACAATGTAGATACGAATGGTATCGAGTTTCATTTTTATTTAAATGGTGTTCTTAAGGGGATTGTTCCTTATGATGAATCCCAGAACGAAGAGGTAAATTACGAGATTAATAATCTACAACCAGAGACTGAATATGATGTAGAAATACGAATGGTTCAAAACGGAGTTGCAATAGAGAGCCAAAGCTTTCCTGTAGCTACAATTGCTTCACCATTATACTTTGAGGATGCAGGGTTAGAACAAGCGGTCAAAGATTCTCTAGGAGTGTATGAACGTCCACTTGAACTAAGTGATATTCAAGGAATAGTAGATTTATATGCAAGCGGATACGGAATTAAATCAATTGATGGACTTGAAGATGCAACAAGCTTATTGCATTTAGATATAGAAGGTAACTTAATTACTGATCTAAGTCCTATCGCGAAGCTTGCGCAACTGCAATACTTATTTGCAAGTTATAATCAAATTACAGATATTTCCCCGATAGATAATCTAGATAACTTAGTGGTTTTACTTTTAAATGGGAATAAGATTGATGACTTTACTCCTATTGCAGCAAAGGAAAAACTAGTTTCTTTAGGAATAAGTACAACAGGTGTGACTGATGTATGGTTTGTTACTCAATTAAAAAATCTACAAACATTATCGGCATGGGGGAATAATATTTGGGATATTTCTTCTATGGTGGAGTTAGACCAATTAGTTCACCTGGATATCTCGGATAACAAAATCTCTGAACTTGCTATATTAACAGCACTATCAAATTTAGATTTCGTTGATATTTCAAACAACCCGTTAAATGAAAATGCTGAGGAAGTTATTAACCAACTGTTAGCCAAAGGGGTAGAGGTTTGGAACTTTGTATATGAAGATGAAGATCCAACCCCAGCACCTTCTGTCTACGACTGGGTATATGAAAATAACAAATGGTATTACGAAGATCAGTATGGAAACAGAAAAACCGGCTGGGTACAAGATGGCGTTTGGTATTACCTAGATAAAAACGGTGCAATGGTTGAAAATGGCTGGGCACAAGACGGTGGTCTATGGTACTACCTAGGTAAAGGCGGCGCAATGGTAACCAACAACTGGGTAAAATCTGGTGCTACATGGTACTATGTTGACGCTAAAGGTGTCATGCTTGAAAACAAATGGGTACAAAGCGGTGGTCTATGGTACTACATGGGCAAAGGTGGCGCAATGGTTACTAACAACTGGGTACAAGATGGTGCTTGGTATTATATGGACGGTAACGGCGTTATGGTAACAAACAAGTGGATCAGTAACGGTGGCAGCTGGTATTTCATGAGTAAATCAGGTATCATGTCAACTGGTTGGTTAAGCAATGGCGGTTCTTGGTATTACTTAACACCTAAGAGTGGAAAAATGGTTACAGGCTGGCAAGTAATCGGTGGTACTTGGTACTACTTCTACTCAAGTGGTAAAATGGCATACAACACAACAATCGGTGGTTATAAACTTAACGCAAGCGGTGCTTGGGTTAGATAATATAGTGAGAAAGCGGACTCGGGTGGGTCCGCTTTTTATGTTGGCTTTTAAAAGAATCAAAGGTTTTTATTTTTTCGATATATAGCACGCAAGACCCACCAGAAATGACTTAAATTTCGACAAAAATTATAAAAAACATTACTATTAACCTAAAAAATTTTGTATAATTTAGTAGATAAATGGAAGTGATCCATTTATTTATAAATAGGGGGGCATTAATTTGCAAAAGTTCAAGTTTATTAATCTATTAGCAACATTTGCGTTACTTGTAACTGTATTGTTGCCAGTAACATCAGTTGCAGCAGAAAAGAATACTGCTGTAACAAAGCAAGCTGTAACTGAAATTGCAGAGAAGGTTGAAACAAATAAGTCAGTCTCAACTGCAAATGTAAGCAGTGCTGCATGTGACAGCTCTGATCCAACTTGTGATACGTATGTGTGGAGTGAATTAAATGCGTATGTTAACTATTCATTAGACACTTCAATTAATATCGCAGCATACTATTATCAATACAATATTGATACGTATGGTATGGAATACCACTTCTATTTAGATGGTGTTCTTAAAGGGAAAGTAGCTTATCAAGAAGGCCAGGAAGAAGATGTTACTTACGAGATTAAAAATCTAAGACCAGATACTAATTACTTAGTAGAAGTACGACTTGTTCAAAAAGGTGTTACAGTTGAAAGTCAGGAATTTTTCGCCTCAACAATTGCAGCTCCATTATATTTTGATGATGCAGGGCTAGAACAAGCGGTTAAAGAGACACTAGATATATATGATCGTCCTCTTGAATTAAATGATATCCAAAGCTTAGATTATTTGTACGCGTACAGTCGTGGAATTAAATCAATAGCAGGTCTTGAGGATGCAACAAACATAACTTCTCTAGGCATTGATGATAACCAAATTACGGATATCAGTCCACTTGCTAATCTAACAAACTTAGTTGATTTACAAGCGGGAGATAACCAAATTACAGATTTAAGTCCGATTACGAATTTAACAAATTTAACAAGTTTATATTTAGCGGATAATAAGTTTACTAATATTGCACCGCTAACAGGACTTACTAACTTAGAATACTTATACTTAAGTGGAAATCAAATAACAAACTTCAATCCTCTTGCAGGACTAACTAACTTGGTTTCTTTAGGGTTAACAGACACAGGTGTAACTAATGTTTCATTTGTTTCTAACTTAACGAATTTAGTAGATTTATCGTTATGGATAAACAATATCTCTGATATTACTCCTTTAGCTGGTTTAGATCAGCTTTATTGGCTAGATATAGCAGATAATAATATCTCTGATATTAGTACATTACTTAGTCTTCCTTCATTATTAACGGTTGATGTTACAAATAATCCGTTAAATGCAGCGGCACAAGGTGTAATTGAACAATTGCTTGCAAACGGAGTAGATGTTTGGAACGGCTACGAAGAAGAAGAACCAGCACCTTCTGTCTACGACTGGGTATATGAAAATAACAAATGGTATTACGAAGATCAATATGGAAACAGAAAAACTGGTTGGGTACAAGATGGCGTTTGGTATTACCTAGATAAAAACGGTGCAATGGTTGAAAATGGCTGGGCACAAGACGGTGGTTTATGGTACTACCTAGGTAAAGGTGGCGCAATGGTTACCAACAACTGGGTAAAATCTGGTGCTACATGGTACTATGTGGATGCAAAAGGTGTAATGCTTGAAAACAAATGGGTTCAAAGCGGTGGCCTTTGGTACTACATGGGTAAAGGTGGCGCAATGGTTACTAACAACTGGGTACAAGATGGTGCTTGGTACTATATGGACGGTAACGGCGTTATGGTAACAAACAAGTGGATCAGCAACGGCGGCAGCTGGTATTACATGAGCAAATCAGGTGTAATGTCAACTGGTTGGTTAAGTAATGGGGGTTCTTGGTATTACTTAACACCTAAGAGTGGAAAAATGGTTACAGGCTGGCAAGTAATCGGTGGTACTTGGTACTACTTCTACCCAAGTGGTAAAATGGCATACAACACAACAATCGGTGGTTACAAACTTAACGCAAGCGGTGCTTGGGTTAGATAATAAGTAATGAAAAAGCGGACTCGGATGAGTCCGCTTTTTTAAAACACATCCGTAAAATACAATTTATTACCATATCGTTATCAGTCTAGTATAATAAAGTAGATTACTAGAATTTATAATCTGAAAAGGGGTAGAGTTTTGCATAAGTTTACATTTATTAATTTAGTAGTAACCTGTACATTGCTTGTAACATTACTAATACCAATAACTACAGTTGGTGCAGAGAGCGCGACTGGTGAACCTAAGATGAATACTGCCAGCCCTGTGGTAACCAAAAACATAAACTGTGACAGCAACGACCCAACTTGTGATACATATCAATGGAACAATCTATATGCGCATACTAACTATGCTTTAGATACATCACTTAGTATCAAATTTGGTCTTATTCAAGAAAATAGTAATACTGATGGATTGGAGTACCATATTTATGTAGACGGAGCTCTTAAGGGGAAAGTACCTTACCAGGATGTTGAAGGTCAGTATTACCAAGTTGATAATCTATCTCCCGAAACAGACTATGAGGTGGAGGTACAGCTTGTAAGGAATGGAGAGGTTGTTGAAAGTGATACGTTTGTAGCAGCAACTGTACCAACTCCATTATATTTTATTGATGCTGGATTGGAACAAGCAGTAAAAGTATCACTCGGGCTGTTTGATCGCCCTCTTGAAAGCAGTGATATCAATGGCATGACAGGTTTGTATGCGAACGGATATGGAATCAAATCAATAGAAGGACTTGAAGAGGCTACAAAATTATACTTCTTGGATTTGAATGATAATCAAATTACAGATGTAAGTCCAATTGAAAATCTAACTACGTTGAACTATCTTTACGCGCAGAATAATCTACTCACAGATATCCAACCAATCAGTGGTTTAACAAACTTACAGTCTCTAAATTTAAATGGAAATCAAATCTCTGATTTTGCTCCTATAGCAGGACTAACGAACCTACAATGGTTAGGATTAGAAGAATCGGGAGTAACTGATCTTACATTTGTTACTCATCTAACGAAACTAGTTACATTAACAGTAACCCATAATCACATTACAGAGCTATCCCCATTGAAAGGATTAGATCAGCTTTATATTCTGAATCTAGGATATAACGATATTTCGGATATTAGTGTGTTGCTGGAAATCCCTTCACTTTCAATGGTTGATCTCTCTTACAACTCATTAAATGAAGCTGCTCAAAATGTGATAAATCAATTAGTTACAAACGGTACACGCGTATATATCGAAGAGGAAGAACCGAATGCCCCTTCTGTCTACAAGTGGGTACAAAAAAGTAATAAATGGTACTATGAAGACCAATACTGTAACAAGAAAACCGGCTGGTTACTAGATGGTCCGTGGTATTTTCTAGACGCAAACGGTGCAATGGTTGAAAACAAATGGGTACAAAGCGGCGGACTATGGTACTACCTAGGTAAAAGTGGCGCAATGGTAACAAACAGCTGGGTGAAATCCGGCGGCACTTGGTACTATGTTGATGCTAAAGGAGTTATGCTTGAAAGCAAATGGATACAAAGCAACGGCCTTTGGTACTTCATGGGCACAGGCGGTGGAATGGTAACCAATAATTGGGTATATGACAAAGCATGGTACTTCATGGACGGCAACGGTGTAATGGTGACGAATAAGTGGTTCAATAACGCCGGCAGCTGGTACTTCATGAGTAAATCAGGTGTCATGTCTACTGGATGGTTTTACGATGGAGGCGCCTGGTATTACCTAACCCCTGGTAACGGTAAAATGGTTACAGGCTGGAAAATAATTGGTGGTACTTGGTACTACTTCTACTCAAATGGGGAAATGGCAGCTAACACAACAATCGGTGGTTATAAACTTAACGCAAGCGGGGCTTGGGTTAGATAATATGTAGTAAAAAAGCGGGCTCGGGTGGGTCCGCTTTTTGTATAGTTAATGTTTAGCATTACTCCTACCATCTTGGTAGGACCCGCCATTATTCTACTCAAATTTGTTGGAGATAAAGCAAATTTTGGTCTAGATTGGAAGGTTAATTTTAGCTAGATTTTTGATATATTGAGTTTAAATCCGGCAAATTGGATAAAAAAACGAGACAATTGCACAGTAAGTTTTAATAATTGCATAATAACTGAGGTAATTGCACAGTAAGTTATGATAATTGCATACTAATCGAGATAATTGCACAAACATTTAATAATTGCATAATAACAAATATAATTGCACACTAAGTTATAATAATTGCATACTAACCGAGATAATTGCACAAACATTTAATAATTGCATAATAACTGAGGTAATTGCACACTAAGTTATAATAATTGCATACTAACCAAGATAATTGCACACTAAATTACATAATTGCACAATAATCCAAGAAATTGAACATTAGCAAATTAACCTCTTTAAAATAGTCTTCTCTGTGTGATTTAGGTGGGGTCACTAGCTCTAGCTTTACCCACTAAGCTATAACACCCAAAAATTCATCCAATCAATTGAGCCTTAATACAATCAAACAAAAAGACGGTTCTACTTGACCAGTACAAACTGGCCAACACTAGAACCGTCCTCTTTCTATTCACTATTTCTGCGTAAACGTCCCAACAGTACCAACGGAACCCTTCTTCTGGCTGCCAAATCGACTAGTACTTTCCTTCTTAGGAGAGTCAGTTTTAGTAGCAAGATAAGAGTAAACCTTGTTCCCTAGCTTTACACTTGAGAGGTCAATGTATTTGTATGACAGATACGATAATGGAAGTAGGATTACAAGTGAACACAAGAACATAATGATAAAGCTCATTTTATACGAGAAGTATGGTAATAGCATTTCAAAAAGAGATGCTGAGAATGAACAAATGATAATTAAATGAAATACATAAAGTGAGAATGAAATCTTTCCAAGAAAGATCATTGGACGATAAGAGAAAAACTTCTGCATCATGTTTGATGCTAGTAAAACATAAACAAGTAAGAAACCGCCAATGATGTGATAAAACTGATAAAATGTCACATTTAAAAAGGCAAATTTTAATTTCTCATAAACTGTATTTTCAATTGGTGGTCCGTATGGATAGGAAGCAAAGAAAATCGCTAATGCAAAGAGTGCAAACAAAGCTACTTTATTCTTGATAAAGTATTTTTGTCCATTTTCCAGATGCTTTAGATCACATAATAAAACACCTAATAAAAATGCTAAATAATACGTTTGGTAGAAAACGAAAAATAGTAAAATGTAAACAATATATCTTTTCTTCATTTTTCCAAAGAACGCTAAGAAGCTAAAGACTAATAATGAACCCAGGAATTCCAAATAAATGGTCCACAGGTTAGTGTTATAGCTGGATTCTCCATATAAGAATACTCGATACAATCCTTGCTTCAGCATTTCAAAGAAGTTTGCGTCGAATGTATAGAAATGAGCAAGCCAATAAGAGTTAGTAAGTTGTCCAACTTCTTGATTTGTAAAAAGTCCAGTAGCTAAAAATAGATACGCTACAAAAATAGACGCAAACACTGGTAAAAGTAATCTAAAATATCGTTTCGTAGTACCTTCAATCAAAACATTATTATCTTTCGTTTTAAAGAATTTATTGCTCAAAACATATCCACTCAAAACGAAGAAAATACAAACTGCAGTATTTCCGTTATATAGGATATTTAACGGTGTCGTTGCTATCGGTTGAGATGATGCGTATGTCGGGTAATAGCCCAGGATATAGTGGTGAATTACAACTATAAAGGCAGCTACTCCTCTTAGTCCATCTAGGTAGTATATCTTCTCTTTCATAGGTGTCTCCTTATTCAGTTTTTTGAACAACTAGAATATCATATATCATCATACAAAAATTGACTATGGAAATTTACTGGTAGTGAGGTAAGCTGTAATTTATCCATACAAACAGATATTGTGTATGGCAATCCAGTAATTATTAGGAAAAACAAAGAGAGCTAATTTTCAGAAAAAAGTATACTCCGTCCAACTCATTGTGGTAAACTAATACAAGGAAAAAATTGTAATTTGGAGGGGGTTCATATACATGTTCTGCACTCAATGTGGAAACGAAGCAGCTGTAACCGCAAACTTCTGTTCAACTTGTGGGCATAGTTTGCGTGAACAACCGATTATGAAAAACGGATATACTACCGCAGAGGCAATTTCACTTGTGGTTGGGGAAAATAACGAATACTACATAAGAAACTGGAATCGAAAAATAAGTTGGAATTGGGCAGGTTTTTTCTTATCTTATGCATGGTTAGGGTACAGAAAAATGTACCTGCATATTGTTATCTTATTAGGAACGCTATTGTTTATAAACATAATTGACATGCTTTTGTTTAGAGGAAGTTTTACACTACCATCATTTGCTTTCAGCGCAAGTGTCATGGCAGGTATGATGGGTAATGTACTATATAAAAGTCACATTCAGAGGCAAATAAAAAAAGCGGACTTAATTGACACTACCGAGAGACGTAAATGGGAACACCTTCAGGAATCCGGTGGAACTAGTATCGGCGGTGTAGTCTTCGGGCTAGCCGCAGTTGCTGCATATGTCTACTTATCCCAGAGTGTACCAATATATCTTTATGAACTTATCTACTAAAGGGCAGCAGAGCAACTATTTGTAGTTGCTCTGTTTTGTTATCTGCTATAAGTTTGTGTGAAAAGCTTCAATGTATTGAGTGGACACCGATAATTAGTTATTTTTCGCTCTCTTTCTTCTCACAATAAAAGGTGCAATTAGAATACAGCTGAACCCTATAACTTTCATAACTATATGTCCCGTATCTCCTAACTGATCAATAGTTAATGAAAAAAGAATAGCTCCGATAAAAATAAGTGCTATTGCGAACATCCATTTCATGAGATTCTCCTCCTGGAGCTATTTAAAAAGTTCAACAATCTAAAATCTACTTCATCTATATATCCAATCTGCTCTTTCAAATCCCAAAGGTGAATACAAGAGGTTTCATTGTTTTGTATAAAGGGTTGCAGTGTATCGATAACTGCAAAATATACCGGGTTATACTTTATGTTTCCATTTGAAACGTTTCTTACCTTCAGTAATCCTTTGAAATGCATATCGGTTACAGATTGTCCTGTTTCTTCATATAATTCTCTGATGGCACATTCCTTTGCTGTCTCATTTGCTTCTCTCCTCCCAGCTGGTATCTCCCATTGTGATCTCATGGTGTTATAGCAAAGTAAGTAGTTGCCTTCACATTGAATGACTGCATACGAACCGGCAAGTGAACTGAAATCTATCAGCTCATCTTCCCTAACTATAAATTCAATGAACTCAAAACCATTGTTTTTCGTATTAACCAAAAAAGCACCACCAATCGATAACCTTCAATAAAATATAGTTCAACAAAAAAGACGCCAATCCTTCTTTGGGATTAGCGCCTTGCTCTTTTATTTCAATACAAAATTTGGATCAGATGCTTCTTCTGTATCTTCTTCTACAAACTCTTCGACACCGACAGCTCCTTCTTGGAACCCTATAAAACGAATTACTCGTGAAGTGACTTTCTGTCCACTTCCCTTTAGACCAACGTTAACTCCTTCGCCGCTAACGTCAACACCAACAGAACCTTTGCCCTTTCCATCAAAATACTCTTCTATTTCAACCTTATATGCTGTTCGAATTCTTTCAGAAATCGCAAGTTCCTGTTCGATCTTAGCCTGTTGCATTTTTAACTTATGTATAAATTCTTCTTTCTTCATTTCTTCTTCTAGTTCATTTACGCTACTTTTATAAACTTTTTCAATAGCCTTTTCTGTTAAATCCCACGTATAACCGCCGAATGGCATCGTGTATTTTGCAATTGTCTTTGCTGTTTCTTTGTTAATCATTATCTCACCCTTAAAATAGTTTTCATTATATATATCGGTTACAGACCTGAATCGTGTAAACCTAATCTAATCCCCAATATTCCTTCCATCCCACATACCAGGCTTCATCCAAGAACGCATTCCATTCAAGTGTGAATCCACTCGCTTTAATGGATATCTCGCAAAAACCTGAGAACCCACTTATATGTAAAAGTCATTTTTTCTTCCTTCTATATAATAGTAATTAATTCTACCATATCCTGTTATAGTTCCTTTCGCAATGAAAAAAACCGAAGCACCCAATCGCTCCGGCCAACCAATATATAAGTCAACGACTCACTCTAACTCCACACTCGTCTCAAACTTTTGCACATAATTACAACCTCTACAGGCTCGTCCAATTTGCTTGTTGGTTTCGGGGTTGAGATAGTAAATCTCACTGTCTCCACATATGGAACATTCCATGTCATGGAGGATCTTTCTTGGTCCAAATACGGCATCAAGCAAGATTTCGAAGTACATATGCCCACCACTTTCATAAAGGTTTGTTTGAAATATACCATAGCCTCACTAAAAACATAGATGAACCTTGTCAGCTGTAAAAAAGTTTATCGACATCCTAAATAGGAAAATAGTTCTACAATTTTAAATCGAATCTTGTCAAACCGTGTCGAAAGGAACAAAAAGGTATTAATTTTTTCGTGGATATTGTAGATATTTGTAAATAGCTTGTTTATAATTACAGTTGTGCTTATAAAGAAATTCGACACAAGTTATGGGGGCTACACATGGAAGAGACAATTAGTTTGCGAGAATTATTTCAAACGCTGCGCAAGCGATTTTGGTTAATTACACTTATTGCATTCGTATCGGTTGTAACAAGCGGAGTGGTTAGTTACTTCTTTTTAACTCCAGTTTATCAATCTTCGACTCAAATTCTAGTCAATCAAAAAACTTCGGACCAACCATATTTAAACCAAAATGATATCCGAACTAATCTTGAATTAATCAATACGTATAACGTAATTATTAAAACTCCAGCGATTCTTGATCTTGTAAAAGAAGAATTAGACATTGAAGAATCGTTAAGCGACTTAATTACAGTAGGTAGTGAAAATAACTCACAGGTTGTAAAACTTACAGTAAAACATACAGATCCTAAAGTTGCTGTTGATATCGCGAACACAACTGCGAATGTGTTCAAAGAGCAAATCATCACAATCATGAATGTGGATAATGTAAGTATTCTGTCACCAGCTGAGCTATCAGACAATCCATCTCCAGTTAAGCCTAATAAGATGCTGAACATGGCGATTGCGCTTGTAGTTGGACTTATGGCTGGGGTGGGATTAGCATTTTTACTAGAATTCCTGGACAATACAGTTAAGACAGAACAAGATATTGAGAGATTACTAGAGCTTCCTGTTTTAGGGGCAATTGCAAGCATTGATATGGAAGCAGAAGCTAACTCAAGTAACAGCAGTACTGGAAGAGGTGAATCACTTGGCGCGTAAAAAGTTCCAAATTCAAAGTAGAAGTATAGTTGCGGCAACAAACCCGAAATCTCCAATTTCGGAGCAGTACCGTACAATTCGTACAAACATTCAGTTCTCAACTGTTGATGAAGAGGTTAAAACAATTATGGTTACGTCAGCGGGACCTGCTGAAGGTAAATCAACAACAACAAATAACCTGGCTGTCGTATTTGCACAGCAAGGAAAAAGAGTATTGTTAGTTGATGCGGATTTACGTAAGCCGACGGCTCACTATTCCTTCCGTGTAGAAAATATTACTGGCTTAACAAATGTGTTAACAAAGCAAGCAACCCTTGAAAAAGCAGTTCAAAAAACAGAACAAGAAGACTTGTATATCTTAACAAGTGGACCGATTCCACCAAATCCTGCAGAACTGTTAGGTTCAAAAGCGATGGTTGAACTACTAGAAAAAGCGAAAGAGCAGTTTGACTTAATCGTGTTTGATACACCACCTGTACTTGCTGTAACAGATGCACAGGTTTTAGCGAATAAGAGTGATGGTGTGGTTCTTGTTGTTAGTAGTGGAAAAACACAAAATGATGCAGCAGTAAAAGCGAAGGAACAGTTGATGAATGCAAAAGCAAAGCTGTTAGGCGTGGTTCTTAACAATAAAAAGAAAACAGAGACACAATATTACTATTATTACGGTAAAAGGTAATATATCTTGTAACAAAGTGGGAAATTTGTCACAAAACACAGAAGAAATTGTTGCCAATCTATCATTTCGACTTGTTTCGACATTTTTCCCCCGTTTCACCCTAATTTATTCTGTGTTACTATTACATTATTGTAAGTGTAAGCATTATAATAGAATAATTTGTCGAAAAGAATTAAAAAAAGGGTGCGATTACTATGATTGATGTACATTGTCACATACTCCCATGCGTTGATGATGGGGCTAAAGACCTAAATGAAAGTATTGAAATGGCAAAAGCTGCGGTAAACGAAGGAATAACAAAAATAATCGCAACTCCTCATTATAAAAAGAGAGAATATGAGAATTCTAAAGTAAAAATTCTACAGAATGTTGAGAGTTTAAATAGAAAATTATCTCAACTAAACATCCCCATTACAATCTTACCAGGACAAGAGCCACGGATCGATGGCGATATTCTAGACGACTTAAACAAAGGAGAAATTGTCACACTCGCGAATGGTGGAAGATATCTTTTTATTGAGTTTCCGAGTGGGCATGTTCCGCGATATACGGAACAGCTTCTATTTGATATCCAATTGAATGGAATCACACCGGTTATTGTGCATCCGGAACGAAATGCAGAGCTACTAGAAAACCCTGATCTTTTGTACAAACTTGTGAAAAATGGCGCATGTACACAGATAACGGCATCTAGTGTGACTGGACATTTTGGTAAAAAAATTAAAAAGTTTTCAAAACAACTAGTAGAATACAATTTAACTCATCTTTTAGCCTCAGATGCTCACAATCTATCAACCCGACCATTTCGGATGAGAGAGGCATATGCAGAGTTAGTGAAAGACTACGGAGTTGGAGTTGAATACTTCTTCAAGGAAAATGCAGAACTTCTAGTAGAAGGTAAAACGGTCATTAAAGATACCCCAGAACGTATCAAACAGAAGAAGTTATTCGGTTTGTTTGGTTAATAAAAGTTAATTGTGAAATGAGATTTTATTTATATAACATGTTAAAGTGTTACTTTCTCAATATATCTTATAGGTATATACCACCAACATTATCATAAAACATGTTCTTAGATATGTCGTTCCATCCGGAATGGTCTGCGGAGCGGTCTGTGATACTGATCACAGCTAAATTACCGATATATACCATTTCTGTTAAATGGTCATATTTATTGACTTTATATCGTTAGCAACACTAAATGTTAGTGATGCTAAATGTCGGTACTAACTCCAGTTTTTGAACAGCTAAATATTCAAAAGATTTGAGTAAGCACTTATAAGAAAAATACATAGGTGTAAGTAAAAAGGGGGCGAATGGCCTTGACCTATCGAAAGAGGTTGGGCTCGTTAGTTTTTGTCGATTCCATCATTGTGTTAACTGCAATTTATATTAGTTATTTTACACTTCATCCATATTTTAAAATCTTTACATTTCCTACTTTGCTAATTAGTTCGATCACTCTACTATTAGCTCATCACTTGTTTGCCTATGTGTATCGCTTATACAAGAGAGCATGGGAGTATGCAAGCATTGGAGAGTTAATCAGTATTGGTAAGGCGGTTTCCTTCTCTGTTCTAACGTTAGCTGTTGTACAGTTACTGGTATTTGGGAACGTATATGTCAGAGTCCTTATGCTTACATGGATGATGCATATTTTATTCATCGGTGGATCTCGTTTCTCTTGGAGAATATTCCGTGACTCCTTTATAAAAGGGGCAGATAACAGGAAACGAACATTAATTGTCGGTGCTGGAGCAGCAGGAACGATGCTAGTAAGACAGTTAAAGCATAGCCCTGATGTTGATTTGTACCCTGTCGCATATGTAGATGATGACAGTAAAAAGCAGCATCTTCAGATTTACGGTGTCCCAGTATTGGGTGGATCTGAAAAGATTGAAGAGATTGTAAAGAAAAAGAATATCGAAAATATCGTCATTGCAATTCCTTCTTTAAGTAAAAAAGAATTGAATAACATCTACCAAGAATGTAGTAAAACAAGTGCTAAGACACAAATTATGCCGATGATTGAGGATGTTATGCTTGGTAAGGTTACGGTTAATAGCTTCCGCGATGTTCAAGTTGAGGACTTACTAGGAAGAGAAACTGTGAAGTTAAATATCGAAAGTATCTCTGACTATTTGACAGATAAAACGATCTTAGTTACAGGTGCCGGTGGTTCAATTGGTTCTGAAATTTGCCGTCAGGTTTCAAATTTCAATCCGAAGAAGCTTGTGTTAGTCGGTCATGGTGAAAATAGTATCTATTTAATTGATATGGAACTGCGTAATCAATACCAACAGCAAATTGAAATTATTCCTGTGATTGGTGATGTACAGGACCGAGATAGAATGTTTGAAGTGATGGAGACACATAGACCAGATGTTGTGTATCATGCTGCTGCCCATAAACATGTGCCTTTGATGGAGTATAACCCGAAAGAGGCTGTGAAGAATAATGTGATTGGTACGAAGAATGTGGCTGAAGCGGCTGAAGCGTTTGGTGTTAAGAACTTCGTTCTTATTTCTTCGGATAAGGCAGTTAATCCAACGAACGTAATGGGTGCGACTAAGCGTGTTGCGGAAATGGTGATTCAGCAACTGGCGATTGGAGCTAAGACGAAGTTTGTTGCGGTTCGATTCGGAAACGTGCTTGGTAGTCGTGGAAGTGTAATTCCTTTGTTTAAGAAACAAATTCAAGCTGGTGGACCAGTGACGGTTACTCATCCGGATATGACGCGTTATTTTATGACGATTCCGGAAGCATCGAGATTAGTACTTCAAGCTGGTGCTTTAGCGCAAGGTGGAGAGATTTTTGTGCTTGATATGGGTGAGCCGGTTAAGATAGTGGATCTTGCTAGGAACTTAATAACCCTTTCGGGTTATAAGGAAGATGAGATTGGAATTGCGTTCTCAGGTCTTCGACCTGGGGAGAAGATGTTTGAGGAGCTTCTGAATGAAAATGAGATAGATTTGGATCAAGGGCAGGTTTATCCTAAGATTTATGTTGGTAAGACTTCGAATCTTTATGTTGAGGAAGTTAAAGAAATTGTTGTGAGTGGGCTTGAGCTTGAGGCGGATGTGTTGAGTAAGAGGTTGATAGATTTGGCTAATAATCGGGTTGAGCCAAAGGGAGTTAAGGTTTCGGTGGCGAATTAAGTTGAAATCTGTTGTTTGGGAGAGTTTGATAAAACTTTTTTAATTAACTCTTTCGAGTTGATTAGTAGATATGAAGAAAATAAGTGATTGGGGATATAAGGTTATAAGGCTCTTCGAGCTTTGGATAAAAGAACAAAAGATTAGTTCTTATGAGCTAAGGTATTTAGGGGGCTTTGTGATATGAAGGTTAGAAAGGCAATAATACCAGCGGCTGGTCTGGGTACTCGTTTTCTTCCAGCGACAAAAGCGATGCCGAAGGAAATGTTACCGATTGTTGATAAGCCTACGATTCAATATATTGTGGAAGAAGCAGTTGAATCGGGGATAGAAGATATCATTATTGTTACTGGTAAAGGAAAACGTGCAATAGAGGACCACTTCGATAACTCGTTTGAGTTGGAACAGAATCTGTTGGAAAAAGGTAAGCTTGCGTTACTAGAAGAAGTTCAGAAGTCATCAAAGGTAGATATACATTATATTCGCCAAAAGGAACCTAAAGGGTTAGGGCATGCGGTTTGGAGTGCACGTAAGTTTATTGGGAATGAGCCGTTTGCTGTGTTACTTGGTGATGACATTGTTCAGGCGGAGAAGCCTTGTTTACGTCAGTTGATGGATGAGTATGAGAATACTTTTTCCTCCGTTATTGGAGTTCAGACTGTTCCTTCGGACCAGACTCATCGTTATGGGATTGTTGAACCTTCGGTTCAAGTTGATAGAAGGTACCAGGTTACTAATTTTGTAGAGAAGCCAGCTCCTGGCACTGCACCGTCAAATCTAGCGATTATGGGTAGGTATATTTTAACTCCTGAAATTTTTATGTTCTTGGAAAAGCAGGAGACTGGTACTGGTGGAGAGATTCAGTTGACGGATGCAATTTCGCAGTTAAATGAGATTCAGAGAGTTTTTGCGTATGATTTTGAGGGTACACGTTATGATGTTGGGGAGAAGATTGGGTTTATTAAGACTCAGGTGGAGTTTGCACTGAAAAATGAGGATCTGAGAGAAGAGATTTTGGAGTATTTGGTTGGGGTTGTTGAGGGTAGTAAGGAATTGATTAAATAATTATTTTGTTGTAGATTGGGAAAGATTATTATGCAAAAGAAAGTTTAGATGAAAGAATTTTTTCAGTAGGTTATTAGTAGTTACGGTTTAAAAGACTCTGCGAGCCTTTTGTAATGAGAGTAAATACACAGGTGATGCCTTCTTACCTTTATCAATGAAGACTCTCGGCTATGATGTTGGTCAATGTTACCTTAGACACGATTAGTTATCGGTAATATGGTATGAGGTGGGGTTAGATGCCATTGTAAGTAGTATATTTAATACAACCTAGTGGTTGGTGAAATTAGTATCAACTACTGGGTTACTGTTATTGTTAGTGTTTTAGGTTGAATTGGTTATTGAATGAATATCTAGTTTGTATTTGGTTGGAAAATGATAGATACGAGGTGGATATTAGATATAGTTCGACTTAGTAGGTTAGTAGTTGGTTGGAAGAGGGTATTCCAATTAAGTCCTAGCCAACTAAAAAGCCGATATGGCCATATTTATAGATTATAAGATTTGAAATTTTAAAAAGTGAGGTTAAATCATATGTCTTATTTAGTTGTTGTTGCACATCCAGATGATGAGGTTTTAGGTGCAGGCGCTACAATGTATAAGCTCGCCCGAGAAGGGCATTCAGTAAATGTCTGCATTTTATCAGGAGAAGTTAATGCTAGGAACTTCCGTCCTACTACTGAAGAGCTTAATGAAGATGTCAACAACTCTATGAATATATTAGGTGTTGATAGAGTTATCACTGGTAACTTTCCAAATATAGAGTTTAACAATGCAGGTCATTTAAAACTTGTTCAGTTTATTGAAGGAGCAATTCTTGAAACAAATGCTGATGTTGTATTTACTCACCATCCAGCTGACTTAAATAATGACCACTTGCACACTTCTATGGCATGCCAAGCAGCAGTGAGGTTATTCCAAAGAAGAAATGATGTAGCCCCTCTTAAAGAACTACTTTTCATGGAAGTGCCATCCTCTACTGAATGGGGATTAAATAAAGCCATGAACCAGTTTTCACCTAATACATTTCTTGAAGTTGGTGAGTTGAGCGTGGATAAAAAAATAGAAGCTCTCGCACAATATCGTGGAGTTATGAGAGATTATCCTCATCCTAGAAGTAAGGAAGCTATCAAAGGATTAGCAGCTTATCGTGGTGGACAATCAGGAATGGTTTATGCAGAAGCTTTTGAGAGTGTATTTAGACGTGGCTTTTAGAAAATAGAGAGGATGGTATACGTTGAAGAAGAGAATTGCATTTGCAACTTGCGTTCAATTGGGGCTAAGTTGTATTGAAGAAATCTATCGTATTGGTGGGAATTTAGATTTGCTTATTACACTAAAAGATGAAAAAGCAAAGAATAAGTCTGGCAGAATCTATTTAGATGATATAGCAAATGAACATAATGCACCTCTAATGAAGATTAATAATATCAACGATAAAGAGGTTATTTCAGCCTTAAAGGAATACCAGATTGATTGGTTGTTTATTATTGGTTGGTCGCAAATAGCAAAGAAACATGTACTTGAAACACCTACCTATGGTTGTATCGGTATGCACCCAACTTTATTGCCAGTTGGTAGAGGAAGAGCGGCAATACCATGGGCAATTATAAAGGGGTTAGAGGAAACTGGTGTAACTATGTTTAAGTTGGATGAAGGTGTTGATACCGGCGATATTATCGGTCAGGGGGTTATCAAATTAGACCAGAACACAACAGCAACACAACTTTATCAAAAAGTCGATGATATGCACATTACACTAATTTCAAAGTACTGGGAAGATATTGTTAATAACAATATTACACTTACCAAGCAAAGTGAAGTTGATGCTACTGAGTGGCCAGGTAGAAAGCCAGAGGACGGTGAGATAATAAGTGGCATGACTATGGATGAAGCGGATAAGTTAGTGAGGGCTGTTACTCATCCGTATCCGGGTGCTTTTTATAATAATGGAGAAAAGAAAATAAGAATATGGTTAGCTAAGACAAACGTAAACGATGGTGAAATAAAGCTTAATGATGGATTTTTAATTCCTATTGATTATGAGATTGAGGGGTAGTCATGGAAGATAAAAAGTTTCAAAAGGGTATTAAACGATTATTTGATGTAGCTGTTTCTTTAATGGTACTTATATTATTACTTCCTTTATGGGTGGGGGTTGCTATATTAATTAAGACCACTTCAGAAGGCCCAATATTCTTCTTACAAGAAAGGCCGGGGTACCGCAGGAAGATATTTAAGGTCTATAAATTTCGAACTATGCGACCTGGATCAGAAAAAATGGTCAAAGGCCAAGAAGTAATGAAGGATGATGATAGAGTTACTTCTATTGGGAAACTTTTAAGAAGAAGTAAAATAGATGAAATACCCCAAATCCTAAATGTCTTAAAAGGTGAAATGAGTCTTGTGGGACCAAGACCAGAGCGAGTGGCATCCCTTAAAGACTATACGGATGAAGTTTCAAAGAGGCTGAATATGAAACCAGGATTAACAGGGCTAGCCCAAGTCAGTGGTAATATATATCTTTCTTTGCAAGATAGATATAGATTTGATGTTTACTATGTAGAGAATTTTAGCATTCTTCTTGATGTGAAAATAATTTTTAGGACTGTAGGTGTTGTTTTGTTTGGAGAGGATAGGTATGTGAGTAAAACATTGGTAGGACCCAATGACAAGAAGATAACAATGAAACAAAACGGGAAATCGCTAGATTTATAAAGGTATGAGGTGCTATGGATGATGAAAAAAAAACTAGTACTATATTATAACACTATAAAGTATCTCAAACCTAAACAAGTATACTACAGGCTTTTTAATAGATTTAAACGTGAATTGTATAAAAGAAACCTAGTAACAATTAAACTAAAATTAAATGATACGAAAAAGAACAAAAAACAAGGCACTTTTATTATTCCTGAATTAGACTTTAATGAAAGCTACTTGGAAAGATTTAATATTGAAGATGTTTTAAATGATAAATATACATTTATTAATATAACCCATCAAGTAGAATTAAAAAATGCATGGAATAACAAAGACTTGCAACATTTATGGAGATATAACCTACATTATTTCGAGTATTTATATAAACTAGCTTATGAGTATTCAAAAAAAGAAAATGCAACTATATTTTATGAAAAGTATAAGAGTTTAATAAATAATTGGATAGATAATAATAGATTTGCTTATGGAGATGGGTGGCATCCGTATACCATATCGTTAAGAATTACGAATTGGATCTCAACTTATCAAATGTTCGAAGAAAGATTAGAACAGGATGTTGAATTTAATAAAAGATTTAAGGTGTCTATTTATGAACAATATAAGTATTTGCAATCCAACCTTGAGAAGGATGTATTAGGAAATCATTATTTTGAAAATATTAAGGCACTAATTATCGGAAGCGTATTTTTTGAAGATATAAGGGTAAAAGAGAAGTTCAAAAAGGAATTACTATATCAATTAGATGAACAAATACTAGATGATGGAATGCATTTCGAGTTAAGTCCAATGTATCACAAAATTATATTAGAAGATCTTATTAAAATTACTTACTGGCTAAAAGACGATATTATATATAGAAGTCTAATAAGTTACATTCAAAAGATGTTAGATGTTCTTTATAGTTTAGAAGATAGCTTTGGGAAGACCCCAGCTTTCAATGATAGTGCTGATGGTATCAGTAGAGACCTTAACTGTCTATTAGAGGTTTGTAAGACAGTATTTAATTTAGAACCACAATTCAAGAAGACACTTGGGAATAGTGGTTATTACATCGTTAAAGATCATTATAAAAAGCTCATCTTTGATACTGGGGATATTTGTCCATCATATTTACCTGCTCATGGTCATTGTGATGCTTTAAGTTTTGAGCTTTCTATCAATACTAAACCATTTATTGTGAATTCGGGAACATTTAGATATGAAAATGGTAAGTGGAGAGATTATTTTAGAAGTACTAAAGCTCATAATACTGTAACCATATCTGAACAAGAGCAATCACAATTATGGGGTAACTTTAGAGTGGCTAAGCGGATAAAAAGTGTTAGAAGAAAACATTTTATTTATAATAATATACCATTCTATTCAGGTGCTTATACATCATACCAAGGTGCAGAACATAAAAGGTATATTGGTAATATTGATTCAGATAAGTTAATCGTTTTAGATTATGTTACAACAAAGTCGAAAGGTAAAGTTAAAAGTTATTTACACTTTGTTCCAGGCACCAAACTAGAGAAAGTCAATAATTCAATCCACATTTTAAATACGAAGAGAGAAAGAATGGAAATCAATTTCATTGGAACTAGGGAAGTAGATTTTGAACATGGTTGGTATTCTCAAGAATTTAATGTGAAAGAAGAAAATTGCACAGTAATATGTAATAAAGATGAAAGTAAAGATGTATTTGGGTATCTAATACAGATTAACCCTTATAATATACAGCAATATAAAATTTATCAATCTGAAACTGAAATAAAATTAATTAGTGATACAGATGAAATAAAAATAAATATTAAAGAGTTGGGGGGGGTTCTATGAAAATAGTTCTATTATGTCATTATTTTCCGCCTGAAATAGGAGCACCTTCCGCAAGGCTATATGAAATGGCTAGACATTGGGTTGAATTAGGTAACGATGTACATGTAGTAACATGTTTTCCTAATCATCCAACGGGAATTATTCCAGATGAATATCAAGGCTTAAAATATAAGCATGAAATAATGGATGGCATTAACGTTCATAGGAACTACGTATATGCTACTCCAAATAAAGGTTTTATAAAGAAGACAATCGGACACATATCTTTTATGTTTTCTTCTGTTTTCATTTCAATGAGGAAAATTAAAAATCCAGATGTAGTAGTGACTAGTTCACCTACTTTTTTTTCGATTTTTTCAGGCTATTGGTATAGCTTAAGAAAAAGAGTACCTTTCGTTTTGGAAGTTAGAGACTTGTGGCCTGCTGCAATGATTGAACTAGGTGTTATGAAGCGAGGATTTTTAACAAACATTTTAGAAAAAATGGAAATGTTCTTTTATAGAAAAAGTAAGAAATTGATAATGGTAACAAAATCTTTTAAAGAAAATGTAGTTAGTAGAGGAATTGAAAGCGAAAAGGTTCATGTAATTACAAATGGTGTGAATCAGGATATGTTTTATCCAAAGGGGAAAAATAGTAATTTAATCAATAAATATGATTTGGAAAACAAATTTGTTATCTCTTACGTAGGTGCACATGGAATATCTCAGAACCTTAGCTCAGTTTTAAAAGTAGCAGAGTGCTTACAAGAATATAATGACATTCAATTTTTATTTGTTGGGGAGGGTGCTGAAAAAGAAAAATTAAAAAATATTACTAGGGACCAAAAAATTAAAAATGTGATATTCATTGACTCACAACCCAAAGAAAGTATCCCTGAATTTTATAACACATCTGATATATGTTTAATACCATTGAAAAATATAGAACTATTTAAGACGTTTATCCCATCAAAGATGTTTGAAATAATGGCGTGTGGAGTCCCTATTGTTGCAAGTGTGGATGGGGAGGCAGCAAATATTTTAAAAGAGTCAAAGGGAGCAGAGGTTGTTAAACCAGACAATGTAAATGAAATTAAAGATGCGATACTTAAACTAAAAAACGATAAAATTTTATATGAAAAAAGAAAAGAAAATGGGCCAACTTTTGTTGAGCAGAACTTTACTAGGAAAAAGCTTGCAGAGAAATATTTAGAAATATTAAAGAGTATATAGAGGGAGATTTATATGATTCTTTTAACTGGGGCAACGGGGTTTTTGGGAGAATTTGTATTAAAAGAGCTAGTTCAGAGGGGCTATGATGTAACTTGTTTCGTTAGAAAAACTAGCAAACTTGATACTATAAGACAAATGAATGTTAACTATATTTATGGTGAATTGGATGACTATAATTCTATTTGTAAAGCATTGAAAGGCAAAGATGCATTAATTAACATTTCATCGCTAGGGTTCGGTCATGCACCAAATATAGTAAAAGCGTGTGAGAAAGTGGATGTTAAAAGAACGATTTTTGTCAGTACTACTGGAATATATACAAAATTAAATCCTCAGAGTAAAGGAATTAGATTAGAGGCTGAAAGGCTAATTAAAGAAAGTAAATTAGATTATACAATTATCAGACCTACTATGATTTATGGAACTTCTAGAGACCGCAATATGTGGAGGCTAGTATCGTACTTAAAAAAATTACGAGTGCTTCCTATTCTTGGTGCTGGCACACACTTACAACAACCCATACATGTAAAGGATTTAGCTAATGTAATTGTTAATGCTTATGAAAGGTCTATAAGTATTAAGAAGGAATATAATGTCTCCGGTGCTAAACCACTTACTTATAATGAAGTGGTTGATATTACGGGTCAAGTTCTAGGTAGGAAGGTAATAAAAATTCATATCCCAATGAAACTAAGCTACAACTTGTTAAAACTGTATGAAAAGTTATCAACAAATCCTAAGTTAAAGGCTGAACAGGTATTAAGGCTTAATGAAAACAAAGATTTCTCATATGAAGAAGCAGAGAAGGATTTAGGTTTTAAACCATTAAGCTTTGAAGAGGGAATTAAACTGGAAATAGAAGGAAAGTAATTAACTGGAAGAAGGTATTTTTTATGATTAATGTTATAGGTTTAGGTTATATCGGCTTACCAACAGCCCTTATGTTTGCAAAATCGGGGATAAAGGTAATTGGCACAGATTTGAATGAAGAATTAGTTTCCACCCTAGAGCAAGGTAAACTTACATTTGAAGAAAAAGGACTAGAGGAGCTTTTCCAAGAAGCTTTTGAAAATGGGGTTGAATTTACAACGGAATATCAGAAGACTCACACTTACATTGTTGCAGTTCCAACTCCCTTCCTAAAAGATAGTAAGAAACTTGATCCGAAGTATGTTATCTCAGCGGTTAATAACATTCTTGATGTTTGTGAAACGGGAGCAGCATTAATTATTGAATCAACTATTTCTCCCGGCACAATAGATAAATATATTCGTCCTGAAATAGAAAAGAGAGGATATATAATTGGAGAAGATATTCACTTATTACATGCTCCAGAAAGAATAATCCCTGGAAATATGATTTATGAGCTTGAGCATAATGCAAGAACTATTGGTGCAGATAATCCAGAATTAGGAGAGAAAGTAAAAGGTTTATATTCAAATTTCTGTAAGGCCGAAATTGTTGTAACGGATATAAGGTCTGCTGAGATGTCTAAGGTTGTTGAAAATACCTATAGAGATATTAATATTGCATTTGCTAACGAATTAGCTAAAATCTGCCGTACAGACAATATGGATGTATATGAGATTATTAGAATCGCTAATATGCATCCTAGAGTAAATATTTTACAACCTGGTCCAGGGGTTGGAGGACATTGTATTTCAGTAGATCCATGGTTTTTAGTAGGTGATTATCCCGACTTAACCAACTTGATTTTAACGGCACGTAAGATAAATGACTCTATGCCAAGACATGTATTAGGACGTATTAGAGATATTATGAGAGAGCATGAGATTAAAGATATATCCAAAGTTGGTCTTTACGGATTAGCTTATAAAGAAAATGTTGATGATACAAGAGAGAGTCCAACACTTCAACTATTAGAACGTATGGATGAACATTTAGCATTTGGTGTTAAGGTATTTGATCCATTTGTTAAGGAAAGAATTGTTGATCATCAATTTATGAATTTTGAGGACTTTTTAAATGAGATAGAAATTCTTGTAGTTATGGTCGGACATGAACATATTAAAAACAACATGGATCTAATAAAGACTAAGTTAGTCCTTGATACTAAGAATATTTGTACATTTAAGGAGTCCTATAAATTATAATGCAAAGATGGTGAGTAGATTGAGTAAGAAAATAATGGTGGTTTTTGGGACTAGACCGGAAGCAATTAAGATGTGTCCATTGGTTAAAGAGCTAAAAACAAGAAAAAGCTTAAAAACTATTGTTTGTGTTACAGGCCAACATAGAGAAATGTTAGATCAAGTCTTGGATGCGTTTAATGTTGTTCCAGATATTGACCTTTCAATTATGAAAGCAAAACAGACACTGTTTGATGTTACTATAAATATTTTAGAAAAAATGAAGAGTGTACTAGAAGAAGTTAAGCCAGATGTAGTACTAGTTCATGGTGATACTTCCACAACATTTGTAACATCTTTAGCTTGTTTCTACTTACAAGTTCCTGTTGGCCATGTTGAGGCTGGACTAAGAACATATGATATTTACTCGCCTTATCCAGAGGAATTTAATCGTCAAGCCGTTGGGATAGTTGCAAAATATAATTTTGCACCAACAGATGTTTCTAAAGAGAACCTGATAAATGAAGGAAAAGATCCTTCTACCATTTATGTGACTGGTAATACAGCTATTGATGCTTTACAAACAACAGTCAGAGAAGATTACACTCATGAGCATTTAGACTGGGCAGCCGATAGCAGATTAATTATGATAACTGCACATAGAAGAGAAAATCTTGGGGAACCAATGAAAAATATGTTTAGAGCTATCAAAAGAACTATAGATGAGCAACCTGATATTAAAGCAATATATCCAATTCACATGAATCCAGTAGTAAGAGAAGCAGCTAACGATATCTTAGGGAATTGTGACAGAGTAAGAATTATTGAACCTCTCGAAGTCTTAGATTTTCATAACTTTCTCTCACGATCCCATTTAATCTTGACCGACAGTGGAGGCATTCAAGAAGAAGCCCCTAGCTTAGGAAAGCCAGTTTTGGTTATGCGAGATACAACCGAGCGTCCTGAAGGAGTAGCAGCCGGCACATTGAAATTAGTAGGAACGGATGAAGAAGTTATTTACAAGACTTTTAAAATGTTACTAGAAGAAAAAGAAGAATACGAGAAAATGAGTCGGGCAAGTAACCCTTATGGAGATGGGTGCGCAAGTAAAAGGATAACGGATATTATAGAGAGTTAACATTTGAAATAGGTTTATCATTTAATATAAAAAGATGGGAAGTTTATTTAATGAACGCGATAAAACTATATAGAGTAGGAAATTGGTGTTATAAGCATAAAATCCCTATTCTACCATTTATCACAAAGGTATTAACCTTTAGTCTTTTTAATTCAGTCATTCCATATACTACAGAAATTGGTAAACATAGCAAGTTTGCTTACGGTGGAATTGGTGTTGTAATTCACGCAAGGTCAAAAATTGGGAGTAAGGTATTAATTGGTCAAAATGTGACGATCGGAAGGGCACTTGATCCTGAAAGTATCCCTGAGATAGGAAATAATGTTTATATATCCGCAGGAGCAAGGATAATTGGTAAGATAAAAGTAGGAGATAATGTTATTATTGGCGCGAATGCAGTTGTTACAAAAGATGTACCAAATAATAGTATTGTTGCAGGCATCCCTGCTAAAACAATAAGAACTGTTGATGTCGATATATACTCATTACTAAAAAACATTTATTAATTTAAAGAAAAGGAAGTAATTTATGGATTTTGTTTTTGTAATATCTCACGTTCCAAATCCTAGAATGAATAAGCGATTACAGGTAGCTAAAAATGTTGGACAGACAGCATTAATCTTTTGGGATAGAGGAGGGAGAGTTAACATATGGGATGTTTATCATTCGGATATCGAAAACATTAAGATAAATGTTACAGCAGATTATACTAATCCATTAAAAAGGATATTTCCTACAGTGAGATTTGGATTTAAAGCACTGAAGGAAATTAGACGTTTAAAGCCAAAAAGCCTTTATGTCGCGAACATAGATATGTTGATAATTGCAAGCTTGTACTCATTAGGCAGGAAAGAAAAACCTAAAATTATTTATGAAATTGCTGATTTAAATAAGTTAATCATAGATGATCAAAATAGAGGTATTAAGAAATATGCAAGAAAGCTTCTTGTAAAACTTGAAAAAAAACTATGTAAAAATATAAATACCTTAGTTGTTACATCAAAGAAATTTTATGAAAATTATTATTCTAATTTCGTGCCAAAATCAAAACTCTTATTCATGCCTAATATGCCAAACTTGAATGCATTTAAAGACTTTTCTAGAAAAAGGACAGATAAATTTACAGTTGGTTTTATAGGGGCAATTAGATATAAAGAACAGATGAAAATGTTAATTGAAGCTGCAGAAAAAAGTAATGTAGATTTATTGTTTGCAGGAGCAGGCTTAGACGATGAGATCGAACAAATTTGTAAGAATAAGAGTTTTATAAAGTATATAGGTAAATATAAGTATGAAACAGAAATTTCTCAGTTATACGGAAAAGTTGATTGTGTTTATTCAGTCTATGATGCAGACTTAAATAATGTTAAGTTTGCTTTGCCAAATAAATTATATGAGTCAATTTATTGCAAATTACCAATTATTGTGTCTAAAGACACGTATTTGGGAGAAGTTGTTGAAAGTAAGGGCGTAGGAGTGTCCGTAAGTCATAAAAATGTAAGTGAGCTTGAATTGGTATTAAGAAAAATGGCTACAGATAGTAAATACTATAATAAATTTGTGAATGCTTGTTATAAGTTAGAAGATGAAATTGATATCAATGTTTATAATAATAAGCTAATAAAAAGATTAGAAAATATTAATTAAAAGGTAATACCTTTTAATTTACTAAAAAAGCAATCTGAGATGGTATTGTTAAATAATCCAATTTTTCATGAGGTATTAAAATGAGGAAAAATATTGTTATCATATCCCAAAATACACATTCATTTTTAAGAAATGAAATAAGATATGCAGCGGATATCTTTCAGCGGGTTGTAGTTATTTGTCCGTATGATAGTAAATTTAAAGAAGTGGTTTCGAAAATTCCTAATGTTGAAATGTTATTTTATAACAAAAAGGAGTTATATTTAAATGGGATGTTCTCAATATATAGAATGTTTGAAAAAGAAAAAAGAATAGAGTTGGTTGATGGTATAAAAAGTAAGAAATTATCGGCAGGGTATATAAAATTCTATATTTTTTACTTGGCATTAGCAAGACTGTTTGAAAAATGTTTAGCTAATAACCTAAAATTAACAATAAATGACTCACAAGAGTGGGTTTTTTATTCCGCTTGGTATGATGGAACTGCATTTGCAGTAACTGAAGCAAAAAAGAAATATAAGTATGCAAAAGCCGTATCATTAGCACATTCATTTGAAGTAGATGAAATAAAAAACAAATTTACTAAAGTGTTATTTCGAAAGAATTATCATAGTAGGTTAGATATTGTTAGTTTTATAAGCAAAAATGTTTATAATAGTTACAAAAAGGAAATTGCAAAAAAGTTAAACTTATCACTTGAAAATACTGAAGTGAGATATCTTGGCGCAAAGAAACTAGGTCAGGATAAAAATAAGCCTTCAAGTGACGGAGTATTCAGGATACTATCATGCTCTCATGTTGTTCCAGTAAAGAGAATTGATTTGATATTTAAAACTCTTGACGCAGTAAATGTAGAGCTGCCTATTGAGTGGACTCATATTGGTGATGGTAAAGAGATGGAAAATATCAAAAGATTAGTTAGCAAAAAGAAAAATAAAAATCTAAATATAAATTTGCTTGGAGCCATTGAAAACACAAGAATTCACGATTTCTATTCAGCAAATCCTATTGACTTATTTGTAAATTTAAGTGCCTCTGAAGGTATACCGGTATCGATAATGGAGGCAATCTCATATGGTATCCCAGTTCTGGCAACAGATGTTGGGGGCAACTCTGAAATTGTAAGAAAAGAATTTGGAACAATAGTTGCTACTAAACCAACAATATCTGAAACTAATGCAGCAATTTTAGAATTTATTAATTTATCAACACATGAGAAAGAAGATATGCGGAAATATGCTATGGAGTTCTTTGAAAATTACTTTAATGCAGAAACTTTAAGAAAAGACTTTTTTAAGATGCTTAATGAAAATGTAAATGAGGTAATATAATGTTAGAAATTTATGAAGTTTGTGTAATAATAATTTCTATTATATTAGCCATAAACTCTATAAAGAAAACTGTTAAGGTTGATAAAACTATTTATCTCGTACATTTATTATTTTTCTTTGTCTTTGTTTTACCACTAATAATGGACTATGTATTTGGCTTTCCAAGTTATAGTAGTTTGTTTTATGGATTTAATATATCATACAACGATGCACCTACTAGATACGTATATGCAACTTATATTTTACTATCACAAATCATAATGCTTATTGTTGGTAACAATAGATTTAGGTTTAGTAATAAAAAGTACAGGAGTATGCATGATTTACCTAGAGTAAATAATATTAAAAATCTACATTCATCATCCAACAGTATGTCTGATTTTTTGATGTTTGGTGCATCAATAATTACAGTAGTTTTAGTAGTAGTTTTTCCAATGTCTAAAGAAATATTATGGAACTTTGGTTGGAGAGATTTAGGAGTTTCTATTGTAGGTCAAAAATATTATTCAACAGTTGAGAAATTATCATATATTAGTATTGTTTCAGCAATTATATTTTTATTTAAAAAACAGAGAAAAATTATTACTAAAGTATTTTTTATAACAATAATTACTATGTCTATTTGTGTTCAAGCTAAAAGATCAATTATATTTTTTGCTGGGGTCTTAATAATATCATATTTACTTTTTAATACAAAAATGAGTAATAGAAAGTGGATATATCTACTAGGTACATTTATTATTATTACATTCTTATTATATAGTATCTATGTAAAAATAACTTATAGAGATTATATTGGATTTGAGAGTATTTATACAACTCTTCGAATAGATTTCTTTAGAGACGACACTGTTAAAATGGTCATACATTCTTTATTATACCCAAATACTTGGCAAGTACTAGAGTATCCTGGCCAAAGTATTATAACTCAAATAGGTTCCCTTTTTCCTCTACAATTCTTGCATGTACCCTCTATGGGATACAACTCATATTTGACATCTGCATTAATAGGTGTACCTGTGGAGAAAAGTATAAATTGGATGACAACATCTATATTCGATGAAATGATTGCAAATTTTGGATTTTTAGGATTTTGGATTGCACCTACAATATTGGGTATTTTTGCAAAAATAGCAGATAGGCAAAATAACCGTCTTATTCCAATAACTATTGCTGTAATTATGCTGTTAATGATGTACTCACCAAGTTATATAATGTGGTTTATTCAATTTTGGTTGCTAATTGTAATTGTTGAAAGAGTATTTAGGGCAAAGAGGAGAGTAGGATCTTCCAGTAGCAATTAACTTGCCTTAAAATAATGGTAGTAACATAAGTAATGGAGGATTTTTTATGGAAAAAAAAATAGCAATTTTTAATTATTCGGGTATATGTAAGAATACTGGAGGTCCAAGTGGATATTTATATAATTTGTTTGAAGGATTGAAGGAAGCTTCGACGACGATACCATTATTTTCAGTTGTGCAGACTAATAAACAGCAAGGTGGTTCTACAACCCCAAAAATAAATAGTCCATTTGTACAGGAGATAAGATCTTTACTCTACTTAATCAAGAAAGGTATTAATTGCTCCAAAAAAGTAAGCAAAGAAATTCATGAATATGACATAATTCATACTCATAGTTGCGAGGATGTGTTTTATTTACGAAGATTTATAAAATATAATGGTAAAATTATTCTTACTTCGCATAGGCCACAACCACTAGAAGATGAATCGGTTATACCTCTAAAACTAAAATTGGGTACAAAATGGAACTTCCCCTTTTTTCGTTTTATAATAACACAAATTGAAAAGTACGGTTATAAGGAATGCTCTGGATTTATTTTTCCTAGTGAAGGAGCAATGAAGATATATAATGATTTTCCTGGATTTAAAAAGTTTTCAAAAAATAAGCCTATAAATTATGTTTTCACTGGTGCTAAAATTGAAAATCCAACAATTCCAACAAAAGATTATAGGGAGAAATTATCTTTATCTAAACATGATAAAGTTATATGTTATATTGGACGGCATAATTATATTAAAGGTTATGATCTTCTTGTATCACTTGCAGATCGTTTAGAGAAAGAAGATATAAAAGTAATATGTGCTGGTGCCATAAGTGGAATACCTGTGCCAAAAAACAAAAATTGGATTGAATTGGGGCATATATCAGATCCTAGTAATTTAATAAATGCATCAGATATTGTCGTTATACCTAATCGAAATACCTATTTCGATTTAATAATTGTAGAAATTCTATCTCTTGGCAAAATGATAGTAACATCAAAAACAGGTGGAAACATTGATATTGCAAAGCAAACTAAAGGGTTACGGCTGTTTAAAAGTGGAGATAGTGAGAACTTATATCAAACTATTATCGATAGTTTTAACCTCCCAGCTGAAGAAAAGGAAAAATTATCTGATGAGAACCTTGACTTTTACAACCAAAATTGCACTATTAATAAATTCACAAAAAACTATATGGTTGCGTTAAACAAGGTTTGTTCAAAGTTATGTTCTTGAAATTATTAATCTAAATCATTTAAATGTTTTGTAGTTATTTTTAATTACTACAATTTTTTATGTTTAATATGTATTAAGTGTAATTGGATCTTATAACGTCATTTTAATAAGGGTGGTAATTTTGCCTGGTTTTTTTATAAGTACATTAAATGGAAACAGTGAACCATTGGATAACTTTTATAACAACAATAAAAGCATTAAAGAATGTATAGAAAACAAATCATACTCAATCAAACGCAATACTTTAAATAAATTCTTAGATGATAAAATATTCAGTGAGGATAATAGATATATCGTTATTATAGAAGGAGTGGTTTTAAATAAGGTAGAACTAATTAATAAATACGGAAAACGGAATTTCTTTGATACTATTGTACACCAGATAGATCGAGGGATTGATGATTTCTTTAAGGAATTTAAGGGGAGTTTTTCAGGAGCGGTTTACAAGAAGGGTATCAATGAATGGATAATATTTACCAATCATATTGGAGACAACCAAGTATTTTATTACTCTGATAAAGGGAATTTTATTATTGGAAATGAAGTTAACTATATAGTTGATACTTTAAATAACCACAATATTAAATATAGATTAGATGAACAAGCAGTTTATGCTACACTAACCTTTTCGTTTCAAATAGATAATAAAACCTATATAAAAGAAATAGAGAAACTTGAAAATGGATGTTATCTAAAAATAAGCAAAGGGAAGTTAGTTAAGATACCTTATTATCAGTTAACAAATGACAAGTATGATTTGAAGAATTTGAATGAAGATGAATTGATTGAGCAAATAGATATGAAATTTAGAAAAGCAATAACACTAGAATATAATAAGGATCTAGAGTATGGTTACACCCATTTTGCAGAACTAAGTGGGGGGTTAGATTCTAGAATGAATGTATGGGTTGCATCCGATTTAGGATACAAGAATATTCTAGCCTTAAGTTATTCAAAATCTGGATACTTTGATGCAAGGATTGCCGAGCAAGTATCAACAGATTTAAATATTAACTGGATATTTAAATCACTAGATTCTCCAGAAATGATTTATGATATTGAAGAGATTGTTAAAATGAATTTTGGACTGGATGGTTATTTTAATGTAACAAAGTCTAATACATCCTATAAACATCTTAATATAAATAATATTGGGCTCTGTCATACAGGACAATTAGGTGGAGCTATTTTAGGCAGTTATCTAAAAAATAATAACGGTAACACTTTTAATAAGTTCAAGTATGGATATTCAAACAAACTTGCAAATCAATTAAAATTTGATAAATCGGTTCAATATGAAAATGAAGAAATGTTTGCTATGAATGTAAGAGGATTTAGAGGTATTTTAAATTCACATTCAGTACGACGAAATTATTTTGAGACTGTTTCTCCTTTTTTAGATATTGATATGCTTGAATTTTGTTTGAGTATCCCTATAGAATTACGTAAAAATCGAACTATATACAAAAAATGGATATTAAAAAAGTATCCAAAGGCTGCAGAATATAAATGGGAAAAAACAGGAGCCAAAATGTCATTAAACAGTTATACAGAACTTATGCATAAAATTCGTAGGCGTGGATGGCAAAAATTATCAAGTCTAATAGGGCTAGAAACAAAGGCAAAGGCCGATAGTATGAACCCGTATCAATATTGGTATGAAAATAGTATTCAAATACGTGATTTTATGGATGAGTATTTTAATCAATTTAGTAATCACCCTAAAATCAGTGCTGAACTTAAAAATGATATTAATAAGCTATACCACAATGGAACAGCTCTTGAAAAATCACAAGTGTTAACGGCCTTGGCTACAATTAAAATTTATTTTTAAAGTTTGGTATTCTTACTTTGATTATTCGGAAAATATAGTTAACAGTATAGAGTATTAACACATTATAGGAACAAGAAAAATATGATTAGAGATGATAGAAACATATGGGTGAAAAAAAGTCGATTGCAAAAAACTTTTTATACAATACTCTACTTAGAATTTTAAATATTGTATTCCCTTTGATAACCTTTCCTTATGTAGCTAGAATTTTATCTGCAGAAGGAATTGGAAAAGTCGATTTCTCTTTATCGGTTATACACTATTTTATTATAATAGCACAATTTGGAATACCTACTTATGCAATTAGAGAGTGTGCTAAGTACAGGGATAATAAAGAAGAGCTTACTAAAAAGGTACAAGAAATATTAATGATAAACATAGTGATGGTAATTGTGTCTTATATATTTTTGACAATAGTACTGGTTAGTGTGGATATGTTTCATGATTATAAAACTTTACTTATCATTATGAGTATTAATATTTTATCAACTAGTATTGGAATTGAGTGGTTTTATCAATCTATTGAAGAGTATCGCTTAATTACGATTAGAAGTTTTTTTGTTAAATTACTATCCTTAATTTTAGTATTTGTTTTAATTAAAGAAGAAAGTGACTTTAATCTTTACGGTTTTATAATTACTTTATCTCTTGCGTTAGGTCACATATATAATTTCATACATGTGAACAAATATATTAGCTTATTTAAACGATATTCAAATTACAATTTTAAAAAGCATATAAAACCAATTCTTTTATTATTTGCAATGAGCATATCTGTTAGTATTTATGTTCACTTAGATAAAGTCATGCTGGGAGTTATTTCCGGTGATAAATACGTTGGTTTATACTCTTCCGCTAGTAGAATTGTAAAAATAATATTAACCCTAGTCACGTCATTGGCTGTAGTTTTATTACCTAGAATGTCATATTACATTAAAATGAAACAAGAAGAAGATATTAAAAGATTAATAAAAAAGTCAATCGATTTTATACTAATGATTTCTATTCCAGCGACGGTTGGTATTATTATTCTAGCTAAGCCTATAATATTAATCTTTGCTGGTCCTGGATATTTGGAGGCTGTAAATACTATAAGAATTATAAGTCCAATCTTAATTATTATTGGTCTTAGTAATTTAATTGGGATCCAGATATTAGTATCAAATGGTAAAGAAAAAATAACCCTTTTTGCTACCATTATAGGGGCGGCTATTAATTTCTCGCTGAATCTAATATTAATCCCTAAACTTCAGCATAATGGGGCAGCAGTAGCAACAATACTTGCAGAAACAGCTGTTACCGTTACTCTGTTCTATTTTGCTTATACGTACATTAAAGGAAATATTAATTTTAAAAACCTCCTTAGTTACTTAATAGGAGTACTTTTTATGTCCATATTATGCATTGGAATAAATCATCTCATTCCTGGGTTAGTATTCAGTACGCTGCTGTCTGTTATTAGTGCAATTATTATATATATTTCAATATTATTCTTATTTAAGAATGAATTAATGGTTGAAATTTCAACTAAACTAACAAGAAAGTTCAAGCTAAGATAGAGGAGGATATACTATGTCAGGAACATATGACTACTTAGTTGTAGGAGCAGGTTTATTTGGAGCAACTTTCGCTTATGAGGCAAATAATAAAGGAAAAAAGTGTCTAGTGATTGACCGCCGAAATCATATTGGTGGAAATGTTTATACTGAAAACATAGAGGGAATTAATGTTCATAGATATGGTGCACATATATTTCATACAAATAACAAGAAAATATGGGATTATGTTAACAGTTTTACAGAGTTTAACAGATATACAAACTCTCCTGTTGCAAATTATAAAGGGAAAATCTATAATTTGCCATTCAATATGAATACTTTTAATAGGTTATGGGGTGTTATTACTCCAGAAGAAGCAAGGGCTAAAATAGAAGAACAAAAGATGGAAGCCGGGATTTCAGAACCAAAGAATTTAGAGGAACAGGCTATTTCTTTAGTCGGTACAGACATTTATGAAAGACTAATTAAAGGCTATACAGAGAAACAGTGGGGAAGATCTACTAAAGAATTACCAGCATTTATAATCAAGAGGTTACCAGTTAGGTTTACTTATGATAATAATTACTTTAATGACAAGTATCAAGGTATTCCGATCGGAGGATATAACGTAATAATTGAAAAAATGCTTAAAGATGTAGATGTGCAATTAAATACGGACTACTTTAAAAATAGAGATGAATTAGAAGGAAAAGCTAAGAAAATAGTATTTACAGGTATGATTGATGAATTTTATGATTATCGATTTGGGCAATTAGACTATAGAAGTTTAAAATTTGAGAATGAAGTACTTGATATAGAAAATTATCAAGGAAATGCAGTTGTTAATTATACTGATAGGGAAACGCCGTATACCCGAATTATAGAACATAAACATTTTGAATTCGGTACCCAAGAAAAAACTGTAATAACGAAAGAATATCCAAAAGAGTGGGAGAAGGGTGATGAGCCATATTATCCAATAAATGATAATAAGAATAATCAAATGTATGCAAAATATAAAGAACTAGCTGACAAGGAAGATGACGTTATCTTTGGAGGAAGATTGGCTACTTATAAATACTATGATATGCATCAAGTAATCGGGGCAGCACTTGTAGCAGTTGATAGGGAGTTTTCTTAACAAGTTGATATATATAATAAAACTTTTAAGCAAAGTTTACTTTTTGAGTGACAGTAATTCCAGAAGGACGGTGAGGCAACTGTGTCTATATTAATAACTAGTGTAGCGGGATACATAGATCCCATACAGTAAGATATTTTTTAGGTCAGAATGAAGATATTGTGGTTTTTGATAATATACAGAGTGGTCATAGGGAATCAGTTGATGTAGAGCATTTTTATCAAATCAATCTTAGAGATAAAGATGATTGATTTTGGGGCCTGCCACCACCCGGATTTTCTTGTTTCACAGATTTGTTTCACATGGAGAGAGTCCAACTATTATTGTTGGGACTCTCTTTTGTGTGGTTTTTTAACTGATTTTGGGTGCCTGTCACCACCCGAAGTTTCTTGTTTCACAGATTTGTTTCACAGATTTGTTTCACATAGAGAGAGTTCTACTATTTTTGTTTGGGACTCTCTTTTTGTTCTGTTTTTTGAGTCTTTTAATAGTGTTTCAGAATGGGTTATTTAATAGTTCTATCTGTGAACAATCGACTTTTTGTTCTAATTTTGAACAATTATCTAAGTGTAATTGACATAGTTTGTTAATTGGTTTAATTTATAAAAAAACGAACATATATTCTAGCTTAGGAGAGTGAGTTATGGCTACTGTTGTTACTAGTATTGGGCTTCAGGGGTTGGAAGGGTATAAGGTGAGTGTTGAGGTACAGATTATACCTGGTAAAGATAGTGTGAGTATTGTAGGATTACCGGATGCGTGCGTAAAGGAGTCGAAAGACCGTGTACTAGCAGCTTTGTACTCTATTAACTGCCAGTTTCCTGAGAAGAAGATAGTCATTAATCTGTCGCCAACTGAACAAAAGAAAAACAGTCCCTTGTTTGATGTGGCGATGGCAGTTGGATTAATGAAAGAGATGAATTATTTTCAAGATAAAATTCCACCGAATTCTGCTTTTCTGGGTGTATTGTCGCTAAATGGTGAGATCAGGGCAGTGAGAGGGATGTTACCAGCTATTCTAGCAGCTAAGAAACACCACATTAAAATATTGTATCTTCTTTATATAGAAGATTTACCATTCTCGGAAATAGAGGGAATCGAACTTCGCTTTGTACATTCAATACAGGAGGTCATTCAGTCATTTTCTGGTCAAGTTATTGCCTCATTACCTTCCTCTAGTAAAAGCCCACAAATCCCTATCAATTCAACTGCTAAATCAAACATTTCAGAGAAGAATTTTAAACATATTATTGGTCATAAACAAGCGAAGCGGGCATTAGAGATTGCAGTCGCAGGTGCTCATAATGTATTGCAATTTGGCCGCTTTGATGTGGCAACTACTCTCTATGTTCGGGAATAACTCACCTAAATTACTAAGTTTATCATTACAACTCATACATAATATGGTACTATTTTCCTGAGGAAATGCTAAATGTTAAGAGTAATTAACCGAGGGGTTCCTAAAGCTTTGTAAAAACAAATGTGTAAGAGGTAAATATTATGAACATTAATTTCGAAACCAAAGAAAAGCTAGAAAAAACAATTGAAAGACTACAAAAAGCATTTGAATACAATGATGAAGAGTATATTAGTGAATTGGTTGAAGACCTTGCGGAGTTTGCTTTTTTTGCAGGATATAAAGAGGCAGAGTTAAAGAAAAATAACTCACATGATAAAAAAACTAATGGGATAAAATTCAGTACATTATCTTCTGATACCATTGAAGCTCAAGTTTCAAAGCTCCTTTTTAATTTTGGTATCCCTACACACATTAAAGGTTACCGATACCTTATTGATGCTATAACTCAAACATATAAGGAACCTACTCTTATTTCTAGAATAACAGAAGAGTTGTATCCGTATATTGCAAAAAAGTACAATACCACAGCTAGTCGTGTGGACCGTGCTATACGTCACACAATTGATAGTGCATGGAGTAGAGGAAACCTTGAAATGTTATCTCTTATCCGAGGAAACCATTTAAATACGTCTAATGCTAAGCCTACAAATAGCGAGTACATACAACTCCTTGCTGATTTTATTCATAAAAAGAATAATATTGGTCAGGTTACATTAAACCGCTCAATAGAGACGCAACAAAGCGATAACATGATAAGTCAAACACCTTCCAATGAAGATGCCTGCCTAAGTTCGTCAGGATTTTCAAAAGAAACTAGTAATATACGATCAAAAGCAGATAAGAAATTGGGAACTGATGAGGTAATAACTAAGGAAATAACCGAAACATTGCTCCAATTAGATTTCAATGAGAGTATGTCTCACTTTCCACTTCTGCGTGAATTAATCTATCTCTCTATTAAAAATCCAAAAATAATCAATGATGAAATTGAACTTCAAAATCAGCTAGCCACTAGGTTTAATATTACCAAAAAGAGAGTGAGTAGAATTACTCAAGATGCTCTATCCATGAGGTTTCCTGTACTTAAACAAACATTACAATATCAAGGTTCAAATCCAATGAAACTCTCAGTCTTTAGTGAGTTAGTTATCAAAAAATTTAATTTGAACTGATAAGAATCCTTTCGTTCGCTAATGAGAAGAAATAGTACTAGTAGATGGATAACCAATGATTATTATTCGCGAAAAAAGGGTGTATTCTATTTGTTGAATCGATGATATCACCTATCTTTTACAATTAGTGTAACTGTATGTTTATCGATCCAAAAACTAGCCTAGGTAAAGACCGTAGGCTAGTTTTTTTCGATTATTAATACGAATTTAAAATAGAGTATAGAGAACCATCAAAGAAATTCTAGTAGATTATGTACTTTTGTGGTAACCAAGTAAAAGAATCAGGGAGCTGTATACTAGATAATCATCCAATGTATAGCCTTTTTAAGAGAGTGAGAGGCTGGAATAAGTTAGGGTTTACGATAACTAAGTATGACATGACAAATCAAAAACAGGATAAGCTCAATCCTTTTAAAAAGGATTGAGCTTATAATATGTCTATTTCCTTTGGAGATATCGTAGACGCAGATAAATGCATTCCACTTCAAACGCAGGAATACGATAAAAATCATTTTTCCTATTTTGATAATAGGATTTGATTTTATCTAGTTCCTTATGAATGATCGACGGTTTAACTTCCTTTCCGTCAGCCTGAAGAGATCCTTGGATACATTCAAAAGCTTCACTACGGTTAAAAAAAGTATCACTATCAACGGAAACAGTCATAATAGCACCTCCTTTAAAGTAATTAAAGGGAGCTATAAGGTAATGTCTAAAGCAACTCCTTCTAATGACTTTAAAAACCGGTAGCCTGTTATTAATATATATATGAATGTGTTGATAAAACATTACTAGAAGATCTTATTTTCTATAAGTCTGAAATGCTTAGTCGGATTCCTAATATTGAATTATTCACTGATTGTCACTTTGCTGAACAGACCACAAATTTTGGATGAAATAGCTACATCAGTTTTATAAACAGGTATAACAGCCCTACAAGAACTCCTACTCTTCGTCTAAACATAATAAAATGAATTTCTTCGCTGTTGCTTTACCCGATAATATCAAATCGAAATCTCATATTCGGCTTCAATGGAAAGGTTCCTTTCTTATCTATTACAGAACAAAGGACGAGTCTTGTAGTCTTACAATTACTATCAATATCATGAAATAAGTGCGCAATCCATACATACAACCTTTTGAGTTTCTTCTTCAGAGTACCCTACAATTTCATTACATTCCTTGCATTTTACTGAGTATATTTTCTCGGACACTTGTACATTTTTCAAATTTATCTTCCTCTCCATATATAATCAGAGGGACGGCTCACCCCTCCAAGATCACCCGTAATAGGGATAAATGCTAGTTATCTCGTGAACGATATTTCCCTTTAAAAATAACTTTATAGGAAAGACCTCTACACGCTACCTTTTTCACTACCTACCACTGATCTGTGTGGCAGTTTAAACTATTAAAGATTAAACCTCCTTCATTATTGTTATAGTAGTTTAGGGGTGAAAAAGGGGCATGGGTTGTGAAATTTTTTTTGAGTGCCTGTCACCAGCTGGGAATTTTTCTTTATGTTTCACAAAAGGATAGACTAGCTAATTTTGATAACTTTCCTTAGGAGTAGCAGATTAGTAGTGATTAATTGTTTTATGTAGTGAAATACGAGGTGCACTAGGAATTATCAAAAGTTGATTGGTTATATAATTGTTATCTGTGAATAATGTCGATATTTGTCGATATATAAATTATAATTATTCAAAGAGGTGACATGAAATATGATAATTAAATATTGGCATCTTTATAGAATGAAATATTATGCGCATCTATCTAAAGATGCCAGAGATCCTAAACTTAAAGAAAAAATGTTAAATAAGATGGACTACCACAGCAAGAAATATAAAGAAGAAGTAAGAAAATGATAGGTGGATGCAGCAAACGCCATCCTAAAAATTAACGTCGATTTTAAAGCCATTAATTGAGACTAGGATTGAAGTAAGGGGTATTTATTAGTTTTCACGTGCATCTATGCCTTCTCAACACTTTTTTTATAACCTACTCATACAGAATGGCAAATATAAAGAGGATAGCTAAAATACTATCCTCTTTGAAGGCTCCTATTTCCCGTACTCTAGTCACAATAACCCCATCAACATTATTTCCAGAACCTCATAGTCGGTTAATATTGGTTCTACCAAATCCAACGTTTCCGAAACAGGCTGATATGTAATGAAGTATTCTTTATCGTTAATCGTTGTTGTCACCGTCTTTTCCTTTTTCAGAAAGTCTATATATTCCTCCAACACGAAGTTCTTCTCCTTCATAATCGCATGGTTTGTTTGTTTTTACTGCAATGTTTATGAGGACTGTCAAATTTTGAATAGTAGATTTCTAATGTTTTAGACACATTTTTAAAAGTTTTATACAGATACCTCTTTATAATTCGAAAGTCGAAAAATTTTCATGTAAACGGTAGGATGAGAATTGGTATGATACTTGCACATATATATTGGCGCAGGATAGATTTCTTTTCTTGCAATCTACATAGAAGGGAGGAGTATGCTTTCATTTGTACATAACTAGCATTTGTTTCAAGGAGCCAAGGGGCAGATAAGAGCGCAGTAATGACATTGAAGAGGAAACAACACACTTTGTAATCAATTATCATCCAGATTTATAGAATCATCAGATGGATACTTTACTATGAAAAGGGAGTATGTAGATGTATAAAAAATTATGGAAACTGATATTGGTGACAGTAGTAATTTCTAACCTTTTTGTTTTTACCTCTTACGCAAAAACGAATCCGAATGGACCATGGGTAACACCTAACCAACATGTGAGTCTAGAAAGAATGTACACTCCAGAAGAACTGGAAAAAGAACTGAAGAATATTGAAGCAAGATCAAATGGTAGAATGACGTTGGAGGTAGCAGGAACAACACAATCTGGTTATCCAATTTACGTTGCGAAAATTGGTGATAATGACCCGAACAAAAAAGGAGTTCTCATCCAATCAACTATGCATGGCGATGAGGAGTTAGGGGTCATTTCTTCGGTTGAATTAATTAAAACATTGGTATCTAGCAATAATCCGGAAGTACAGAAGATGCGTGATAACCTTTCAGTTTGGGTTGTCCCAATGTTAAACCCTGAAGGGGTGGTAGGACATGTAGTGGATGGAGTGGGAAAACCACTACGATACAACCGACAAGCTTGGACGCCGGGTGAATGGGGATTAGAGGAATCACAGGTTAAACCATGGTATCATCGTGCAACAGGTTATGATATTAACCGTGACTTTAATCCGGATTTAGAATTTGAACTAAACCCTTCAACAGCTCATTTATTACCAGGCCAATCAGTATCAGGCTGGAGAGGGAGTGTCGGTTTCTTTGTAACTCCGGAGGCGCGTGCGATGGTAGACTTATATGAGGCGCTTGAACCTGAGTTATTCATTGATCTTCACCACACATACCCGACATACACGGTTTCTGAAGATAGTGATGAAATGTCAACATTAGCGATACTAAATGTCCCAATTGCGGAAGAGGGATATACTGATAGAGAAGATAACTTCTGGAAAGTAGATGATGAAGTCGTTGATCTTTCAAAAAGAATTGGGTCACTAGTCTATCAAAAACTCCAAGTCGGTAACTCACATTTTGGTAATGTATCACGTTATGAGGAATTGAATGTTCCAGCTATGGCCATTTCAACCTTTGCCTTAAATGGAACACCAACCATGCTTTATGAAATTCGTGGTGGTTCAAACTATGATACAGGTCAAAAAGCAAGTGGAATGATGATTAAACAAACATATGATGGACTCTATGAAACATTAAAGGGATTTGTGACAGGAGAAGTATATCAGGCAGACCCTGCGGTTTACGATAGCATCCCAGTTTTTGGACCGGTAGTAGATAATCCGCATGAGCATTAAGAGGTAGTTGTTAAGGTAAAAGCTGTTAGTACTATTAGGAAGGGATGGACATTTGTTCATCCCTTTTGGTGTTATTAGAAGCTGGACACTGTTTGGATAATATATCAAATACTCTAAGTTTAGAGCGTTCACTACCAGTACGAGTGCTGATTTATTTTTTTCACAATCGTTTCAATAGATCTATGAAATTCTTACATATTGAAACGTTCTTAGTATTATTACGTCTATAATGAAAAGGAGCCTTTAAAGGGGTGGTCAAGATGAAGAAATTCAACTTGTTTTGTGTAAGTGTTTTGGTAATGATGTTGGCCTTGTTTGGCTGTAGTGCAGGTTCTTCGGAATCCTCCGAATCAGCTGGTGATAAAGCTGCAGGGGGAGACATGGCGTATGAACCCGAAATATCAGAAGTTGCAGAGGACTCTTCTGGTGATGAAGGAAAGGCAGAAAGAGAAACCGCAAATTCAATTAAAGAGAATACGGACCTTACTAACACAAGCAGAATGGTTATTTACAATGCAATGATTGAGATGGAAGTAAAGAACTATAAAAATGCACAAGAATCGATTCAAACGCTAATTGAGGATATGAACGGGTATATCGTTGAGTCAGAAAGTTATAATGATGGTTCCGAACAATCTAGTGGTCATCTTACTGCACGTGTACCTAGTGACCATTTTCAACGATTCATTGATAAGGTAGAAGCGATAGGTACCAAGGTTCATAATAAGAATGTCACAGGTGAAGATGTTACTGAGGAATATAAAGACTTAGAATCAAGACTAAAGGCAAAACGGGCTGTTGAAGAAAGATTACTACAGTTTATGAAAGATGCAAAAACAACTAAGGACTTATTAGAAATATCCAATGATTTAGCTGCTGTTCAAGAAGAAATTGAAATTATAACTGGGCGAATGAAATATTTAGAAAACCAAACGAACTTATCCACTGTAACGATCCACTTCTATGAGAATAATGTAATCATTCCTGAATTAGAGAATAGCGAGCTAAACACATGGGAGAAAACCAAAAAACAATTTATGGATAGCATTAACTTTTTACTTGCTGCAGGATCTGGAATACTTATATTTTTAATAGGGAATTCCCCAATTCTTATTCTATTAGTGGGTGTTGGTTTTGGAATTTACTTAATATTGAGGAAGAAAATGAAGCGTAATGAAAATAAAGGTATTGATCAGTAGGTTTTTTAGGGGGATTAAATGAGAGTGTGAAGTTTCTATTGTGATTTATAACTATTAAATCGAAGAAAACCCGTTTGGCTTTAGTTGTGTAAGTGGATTTACTTTTCATATATGTATCTAGCGCATCTAATTTTTATATAACTGATGTTAAATTGAGCATCGATATAAAACATTTGCAATGATTATACCCATTACCAATAAAAAAAGAAGTAATGTACCTGACACTTCATCGGAAGAATTGGGCACATTACTTCTTCTTATAATGCTCACTCTAACAAAAGTGAGACTTATACCTTATTTACTTGCTGTTTATTTACATATTTAGACGCTGAAGAACCCGCAAGTTTACCAAAAACTGCACCAGACATTAATCCTGAACCGCCTGGATAATTGTTATAAAATAATCCTCCAACCATCTCACCAGCTGCATATAACCCTGAGATCGGATTCTCATCCATATCTAACAATTCTCCATTGATCAAATCAATAAATTTACAAAAAAAGGTCCCTATAAATAGGCACCTTTCATAAAATAAAAGAATTTTTTAATTATGATACCTGATCATAATTCTTAGGAGTTACAATACCTTTAACAAGTCGGAGTTTTAAAGACTTATGTACTTTTTTCTTAGTTTCATAACTTACCAATGGACTACCGTAAATGTAAGTATACGCCTCTCGCATACGAGAGAAATATTTTGTAGTATAAGGAATCCAAAGAACTGTACGCATACTATTGAGGAACTTTAAAGCATCCTCCTCAGTAATTTGTTCTGTTCTTCTTAGTTTGGACAATGCCAGCTTAATTTTTATCGCAAAGACGATTTGAAGAGGTATAAATAAAATTAATAAAAGACTAATAAGTGCAACAATTGTTTGTTCCATGATTCATTCCCTCCTTTCTATATGTATTTTATCGACAAAAATCGGTAATTTTTAACATAATTCGCAAAATTTCATGCTTGTTTTTTTATCAAAACAAGGGACGGTTCCTATTAGATACAATTTCAAACTTATACCAGGAAACATTAGAATAAAAGCACAGGACTTATCCAACATTTGTTATCCACACTACTGATATCTTGTTATGATAATTCCATCTATATTATTCCCAGAAACCTCATAGTCGGCCAAAATTGGTTCTACCAATTCCAACGTTTCCAAAACTGGCTGATATGTAATGAAGTATTCTTTATCGTTAACCGTTGTTGTCACCGTCTTTTCCTTTTTCAGATAGTCTATATATTCCTCTAACACGAGGTTCTTCTCCTTCATAATCGCACTATGTGGCAAACCTACATAACGAAAGTGCCAAGGCTCATATTCGATACCGGTAATATCTGTTTTGTCCTTTGGATATCTCAGTATAAATCCGTACTTCCAGGAGTTTTCGGCCATCCATTTTCCTTCAGGTGCACTTTCCATTTTCATTAAAGTCGAACCAACATCGAGTGATAAACCAAGATTATGTTCACTATACCCAGGTGGTAACGCGTAACTAGGTCCCATTTCTTTATAAAGTCTTTCCTGCTCTTTAAAACCACGGAAACCACTATTCACGGAAAAGTTTTGCAGTCCATCTTTTGAAGCATCCTCTATCAGCTTTGAGAACGCAAGCGCTGCCTCCTTAGAAATAGAGATATCATCTATGCTAGACCCGAATTGTTTCTTCAATTCTTCTATTGTAGATAGTGGAGCGATATCTTCTTTGATACTTATCTCTTTGATAGGAATGTCATTATTAACTAATAGCAAGTCCCCTTGAAAGACGTCGCTTTCGTTTAAAACCATGGTTTTAACTTTCTGTACGGGAGGTTCTCTTTTATCCAAGTCGGAAACTATTCTTATTTCAGACCCGGTCTCTTTATCACTCTGGAATAAAGGTCTCGTAACCACAAAAATAACACCAATAACCATAGTCAAAACTACTAATACTATCGCCTTGTTTATTCTCCTCAATTTTTAACACCTCCAAGTAGCCAGGTTCTGAACAGATTTATATTTTACTAGGTGAAACTATAATAGCACATATTACTTTGATAATTTTACAGGGCAGGGTTGATTTTTTCCATAAAGAAAGAGAGTCAATATTCGACTCTCTTAGTCTGTTCACATTTAAATTAAAGCTACTTATTAATTAGTAAGTAACCCTTTAAGATTTTTATAAGAAAGCATTGCACACTCTTTTTTATCCTGGTGAAAAGCTGTACCAACTATATCCTCTTTGTCTGGATGAGAATACCTGGCAAATCCTTCGAAGCCGTTAGGTACCTTAAAGATTTCTATTATGATCGAGTGATCTTGAGATACAGTTATTTCTAAAATTTCAAAGTCCTTTGTAATTTCCTTTGATATAAGGTTCATTGGTATCTCCTAATTAAATATAGTCTATTTACGATTACCTGTTACTCTATCTATTGCCCCAAGTTGTATGAGTGTATGTTTTAAAATATCTTCATGTACTGCAATCGGTCTATCTTTTAATAGATCAATGATTGTAGTAAGTGCTTCAGAGTTTTCAATAGCACTTAATTCTTCCGCTTTAGATAAGAGATGTGAAGTAGGTATATTGAGTGCATTCGCAATCCTAACCAGCACATCTAATGAAGCCGACTTTTCCGCTCGTTCAATTTCTCCCATATACGTTTCAGAAATACCCGCCTCTTCTGCTAACTTTTGCTGAGACCATTTTTTCTCATTTCGAAGCCTGCGAATTCTATGTCCTACTACTTCTACTGTAGACATAAGAGATCACCCCTAGCTTAAGTAAATCCTAGAGGAAATCAAAAACGAATAAACTATAGTTGGTATTTATGTTTCAAGGAGCGCTATAGTTGGTTTTTTGACGAATTACTTCAAGAAATTATTTTTGCTCAAATGGTAGACTATGTCTACCTACGAATTCTATAGAGGATTAAAATTAGTAATTTCACTAAATTTTTAGGATATAAGGCATGGTGCTAGTAGACTATATTGTAATGCTAGCTTATTATAATCTCAATAAGTAATACCAAAAATTGTAATACTATAAATATTTATAGTTGCTAAAAGGAGATATTACTATGATATTTTTAAAGATAATTGGTATTATGCTAGTGCTTTTTATCATGCTAGTAATAATTGTTACACTTTTACAGAAGTATAGGGAATGGAAAGATTTTAAAGAAAATCTTAAAAAATATTATAATTCAAAGCGTTATCCTTTCTTTAAGAGATGGAAGATGAAACGTATACATAAAAAAGTGCTTAAGGAATTTAATAGAGATTATATTAGACATAATCATTACATTTATTTCAGTAAAAGATTTATATTAGAAGACCATCCAAAGACAGTAGATTTCTCCCTCGAAAAACAGCTTAGTGAAAGGCGCGGCTATTATCAGAAACTAAGAATTGTTAATGAGGCACTTGAACAAATCAATAAATGTTTAGAGGTTATCTTTATAATACACTCAATTGTAGAGTATTTTGAGAAACACATAGATCTTGCACATAAGACTTTAGAAGAAATAGATAAAGAAAGTTATAAGTTTTATTACCCTGAACTATATAAGGATCGTCACAATGAGTTAGTTATGTTCATAGCGCATATGAAGAAAATTAACAAGAATTTAAAAGAGGATAGACTGGAATTTTATGAAGAAGCCATTCGTGAATTAAAAGCAATAAAGAAAAGGCCCTTAATAGAAAGGGCCGGGAAAATCGCATGGAATATACTGACTGCTCCTGTACGCCGGGTTGTTAGCGTTTTTGAAGGAATATCTGAAGGGGATCGAGTAAAGGTCGGAAAAAGCACAGCAATTCTGCTACTAGGCATAGCGGGAGTGAGTTTGTTAGATGCGATAGATGCATTTGATGGAATTGATGGGCTTAGCGTTGGCTCCAATATAGACCTGCCGGAGCTTGACCTTCCTACAGTTATAGATGTTGGTTTAGTTGAAACATCAGATTTGCATTTTGTAAACCCTCATGAAGTAAGTGGCTATATAACTGAAGATGGTACAGTTGTTGAGGGGTATTTTAGGGATGGTGATGGGGATACTTCATTCGACAGGGCTGTTGATGATGGAGGAGGCTATCTTGCTACCAATCCGGATGGTGTAACTAGTAATAATTTGAATGGTTAATAACGTATGAACTACATGACGTTCTAGATTTAGAGCTGTAAAACAATTCAAGAATTAGAGGTGAATAAAGAGATGGGGATACCGAGACAAGAGGATTTTATGAATGAAATAAAGATGCTCAAAATAGATGCTCGTGAAGCTGGTGAGCAGTACATTGATATCTGCAGTGGGACTTTACACAAAATGATGGGGGACCATAAAGGAAAGAATGCTAGAATGTATTCTTGTTGTAGGGCAATGTATAAAAGTATGAATTCAGAAGATGAAATAATTCAGCTGCCAAAACCTGTTGCGGGTAATACAGAAACAAAAGGTTATGGAGCTAGATTAATAATTAGGTATTATTTGTAGGAAAGAATGGAGAAAGAGGCTAGAGGTGGCTGTAAAAATTCAGACTACAATTCTATCACTAATCTGTGGTGGGATAATGCCCTTCACTTTTTAAGGAAGATAATTACCTTTGTCAGTTATCGAATCCGTTTGCATAGCACTGATAGATAAAAAAGTATTCTCTAACCTATAGAGTCCACAAGGTGTACCTATAATGTATAAGATTCCAACCAAAAGGGAGCATTGAAATACAGTGCTACCTTACTCTTCTAGTTTTTTCTTTTTGTATCTTGCTCGACATATACTACTGTTGCCAATCTACCATTCTGTTCATTACCAGATTGATATTTTGCCTGTGATTCATAACCACTGTTCGCCGTATCACCATTAGCGCTCTCTGTTGCTGCTGCTTGTTGATGATAAGATAAATTATTAGTTGGATCACCGTCTGGAACAGTACGGAAATGCCCTTTTACCACTTGCATATCCTGCATATTTGGCGGCTTTGCATCAGGGCCATTATAGGACAGGTTATTGGTTGGGTCACCGTCTGGTGCTGTTCGAACGTAAGATTCCACATAGGTTGTTCTTGGGTGCGAAGTGGTTTCAGTTACGTTCGTATATTTGTTTACATAAGGCTCTGAAGTAAAATGCTTTGCCTCAGCATAAGTCTCCCCAAACGCATCCAGGCTTACATGCATTTTTAAGAAAGGGAGAACGAAGGAAATAATAATTAACGGCACACTTCCCATAATTCCCAGAGCGGAGGAACTACTATATCCATGGCGATACAACCATCTGAGTAAAAAATGCATGGATACGCCACTTAGTACTGCCATCAAAACTGGCTCTGTTAACGAATAGCCCCAATACATATATTCCTGTGCCCGCCCCCATAAATAGAAAGAACTGCCATAGACAGTTAACCCGGAAACAAACGGCCTCCA